>CAYTBC010000042.1:0-27258 GCA_964435765.1 uncultured Desulfosarcina sp. | reverse complement strand
TAAAATCTGCGCCCACGCCGACCGTACTCACTGCAAATTCCCTTTCAACGGCGACGGCGGCGATTTCGCCCAACGCTTTGACATCCGTGACGCCCTTATTGGCAAGTCCGTCGGAGATGAGAATAACCTTGGCGGTGTTCGGGTTGCGGCCCGAAGATCTGAGAATGTTGATGCCGGCCTGAAGGCCCGCCCCGAGGTTGGTCCCGCCGCCCACCCGCACGCTTTTAACTGCCTCCGCCATTTTTTCCCGAGTGCCGGGCGCAACCCTGAGCAGATCGCAATTAATCTGAACATCATCGGAATATGTCACCAGCGCAAAGCGGTCTTCGGCGCTGAGGCTGGACAGCAGTGTCAGCACGGCTTCGCGGGCGTAGGTTATTTTGAGGCCTTGCATCGATCCGCTGCGATCCATCACAATTACCAGGTCCACGTTGCCGGCATCATGACTGCCCGGTGCGGTGATTTCATCGGCCTGCAATGTGAGATTCAATCCAATATTGCCGGCCGAACCCTGAAGCACTTTATCCTGAACGAGAATGCCGGAGACACGAACGATACCTTTTTTCCCGACAGGATGCGATGTCGCGACGGGTGTCGGGTTATGGGAAAATAAGCCGTTCCTGTTTGAAGAATAGGCCATGGCCGCGCCGGTGGCCGCCACCAGAATCGTAATCAGTAAAAAATGTTTCAGTCGTTTGGTCTTCATGAGCAGCTCCCTTCATTTAAAAGTTACCTACATGCCCTTTGCTATAACAACGAAAAGATGAATGGATTCTATTTAAAAGGATATGAATCCATTCCTTGCTTGAAAAACAAAACCGGTTCTGCTGTACTGTATTTATTTTACTTCAGAGAAATTTAATTGCAATTCAAAGAAGTGTAAAAGAAAGCGGTCGAAATTTTACATAACTTTTACTTTGAATTTGGGAACATCTGGTATAAATTTATTATAAAGAAAAAACATAAAATAATGCGAAGCATGTATTAATTTATCTGTCGGAGCCGGGATAAAGAAATGTGCTTCAATACCCAGAGGAAAGATTAGAACGTTAATTTGCTTGGTTCAGGACAGATAAATTATGAAACAACCCAAAGCCCGGATACTCGTTGTTGAAGATGATACGGCATTGCTGAGCGGTCTTCTGGATGTGCTGGTTTTCAACGGCTACGGAGTCAAGGGTGTTGAAGACGGCGGGGTGGGACTCAAGGTTGCCTTGGAGGAGAAGTTTGACTTGATTTTGCTGGACGTCATGCTCCCGACCCTGGACGGCTTTTCAATCTGTCGGGAGATCCGCAAGCAGAAGCCAACCCAGGGCATCATTATAATTACTGCCAAAGGGGCTGAAAACGATATTGTCACAGGATTTAAATCCGGGGCGGATGACTATATCACCAAACCTTTTTCCCTGAGAGAAGTCCTGGTGCGGGTCGAAGCCGTCCTGCGACGCACCGGCAAAAACCTCGGCGATGAAGAAGTTGACTGCCGGGGCATTTTTTTTGACGGCAAAAACCTGATTGCCCGGACTCGAGACCAGTCGGTGGAACTGACCCGCCGGGAAATGGATATTGTCATCTACCTGCACCGGCACAAGGACCGGATTGTAGGCAAAAAAGAGCTTCTCACCGAAGTGTGGCATTATGCCGACGCCGATATTGAAACCCGCACGGTGGACATCCACATGCTCAAGCTGCGAAAAAAAATTGCTGCCTTGATCGGCGGTACGCCCCTGATAGCGACCATCCGGGGGGAAGGGTACCGGCTGGAGTCGGGTTGAGCGGGGAGACGAGTTGCGAGTTTCGAGTTGCGAGTTGCGTGTTGCGCGATGCGGGGTGACGAGTTGCGGGTTAAACCACTCCCACCCGGCATTAAAGTCGACTTATCCCGTAACAGAGTAGAACATGTAAAATGGGTAGGGGTTGGTTCGGTGAAACAATAGCCGCCCGTTAATGGCAAACCTCAAAATGAAAAAACTTAAACTGCTCATAATTATATTTTCGTTGGCGCTTTCGATACCGCTGGCGTATTTTGTCTTAAAAACTTACCGTGGGCTGGAGCAGGAAGAGGCCGCTACTTTGAGCTATTTTGCGGAAACCCTCTTTGATGAGATGGAGCGCGCCCTGGCCGTGATTGTGCAAAGAGAAGAGGGCCGGGCGGTAGACGAATATAATTTTCATGTCGTTTCGCCCCGGCAAACAGTCGAGGGGGGGCGGGCAGAGCCCTCGCCGTTGTCGCGAGCACCCGGGGAGGATTTCATCCTTGGATATTTTCAAAACAATCCGGACGGCTCTTTTCAAACGCCCCTGGTGGAAGGGGGCAGCTCCGTACCTGCCGGGCTCCGTGAACAGGTAATGGAGCTTAAAAATGCCAACGCGATCTTCAACCGCAAACGGGTCACGGATACAGATCGCATAACACCCCGGCCGGCTGAAGTCCTGGCCGCAAAAGATTACCGGCAACTTGCCGGATTTGCAGATAAATATCTGGATTTTTCCCATACCCAGCCTCCCCGGGACTATCTGGGACAGAAAGAAAAAAGGCTTGAAAAAATTACGGTCGACCAGGCGGCCAACATCGCCGGACATGAGCAGCCTCAATTAATGCGAAGTGCCCCCGGTGCCGAAGAGGCCGGAGAGATGAAAGAGGAACGCGCTCCGGCTCCTATCCGGGCGGCGGGTAAAGCAGCGGTTTCCAGCAGGGTTAATGCTCCGCGTTCTTATCGGACGGCGGCGGAAAATTCCTCACAGCCTGCTGCTGCGGGAGATTCCGATGAGGCTGCGAGTTATCAGGTGGAGTTGGCGCCGCTGCAGGCGGTTTTCTTAAGTGACAATCAAGTATTTATTTTTCGCCGCGTTATGATCAACAAACAGATTTATCGCCAGGGATTCGTTTTGCAGGTATCTGCTTTTTTAAATTCCCTGGCCAGAACCCACTTTTTGACGCAACCCATGGCGCAGTTTGCCGGTCTTCGTCTCAGCGTCATGGATCAGGGTCGGGAAGCCCAGGCTGTTGAGGTGGGCGCCGTGTCCCCAAATCCCGGCTTTATTTTGAACCGCAGCTTTCCATCGCCTTTCAGTTTCCTGAAGGCTACCCTGACCTGCAGCCAGATTCCGCGATCAACCGGCCGCAGCACGTTGACCGCCATGCTGGCTGTTCTGGCGGTTATTGTCCTCATGGGCCTGTTGGCCATTTACCAGAGCACCCGGGCTATTGTAGATCTTTCCGAGCGCCGGTCCCAATTTGTATCTTCCGTCACGCACGAATTGAAGACGCCGCTGACAAATATTCGGATGTACATCGAAATGCTGGAACAGGGTATTGCCCGGACCCCGGAGCGCGAACAGGAGTATTTCAGAATTCTGGACTCCGAGGGTGCCCGCCTGTCGCGCCTGATCAACAATGTTCTGGAAATGTCCAAATTAGAAAAAAAACAGCGGCATATCGATTTGCAGACCGGCACCTTCGCCGAGGTTATTCATGAAGTTCAGGCGGTGATGGCTGAGAGAATCAAACAGGAAGGGTTCAATTTAACCGTCGAGGCCGGCAAGATCAGACCCTTTAAATATGACCGTGAGGTGATGATACAGGTATTGATCAACCTGATTGAAAACAGCATAAAGTTCGGCAAAAGAGCTGCCGGGCGCGAGATCGGCATCCGAACACGCCAGGCGGGCGATCGGGTGCAGATTATGGTGACCGACACCGGACCCGGCATTCCCCGCCATGCCCTTAAAAAAGTGTTCGATGATTTTTACCGCGTGGAGAACTCCCTGACCCGCACGACCCGCGGCACCGGTATCGGCCTGGCGCTGGTCAAAAAATTCGTCGATCTGATGGGCGGATCGGTGACTGCCGCCAATAACGACGGTCCCGGATGCACCATTACCATCACACTGCCGGGATAGGCTATAATTGAATATTTTTGATACCGTTTTTTATCACGAAAACACGAAATCCTGAAAGCGCGAAATCTATCTTGTTTGCTTTTCGTGTTTTCGTCCTTTCGTGATTAATCTTTCCTTTTAGGTCATTCGCGGCGGATCCGGGTTAGGAATTTGGTGTCTAGGGAGCTAAAAACTTATCAAACACATGATGAATTCGGTTTTTTTCGAATTCATCATTTTGGGGTTGATTTTTTTAAGGATTTGAAGCATTAATTCCCACTTAAATTCTGAAATGTTTGTTTCGTTTTCCGGCCGGTACGGAGTGTTGTCATAACCTTTTGAATATTCAATAAATATTAAGGGGGATGAGGATGTATAAGATTAGCATAGGTGTTTGTTGTTTAATTCTGGCCCTGATCTTTGGCAATGCGATGATTGTTTCCGGAGAGAGCGAAGGTGAGACGATGTCTGTTCCCCTGGGAATCATTTCGTTGGAACCGCCTGAATCTGTTGAGGCAAAAAAGCCGCCGGTTGAATTTCCTCATGCAACCCACTTTGATTTTAAATGTCAAACATGCCATCACACATGGGAAAAACACTCTCCGATTGAAAGCTGCAGCGCATCCGAGTGCCATGATGTGGCGGCGGCGCCCAAAAAGTCCGAAAACGTTCAAGATTATGAGAATCTGGCTGCCAGATATTACAAGACCGCTTATCATAAATTGTGCATCGGCTGCCACAAGGAGATGAAACTAAAAAACCGGAAATTGGAGATGTCGGGCCGCGTACTCAAAGAAAATTTGCCCAACGTCGGACCCACCAGCTGCAAGGAATGCCACGTGGAGGAGGAGTAGTCGAAAAACGCACCTCATTCCTGCTTTAAATTTCATCCGGATGGCTTCGAAGCCAACTTTGAACTAGAACCGGCACGGCGCAAAGGGCATAGTGCAGCACAAAAAAATATAGAAATTTTTATACCTTGCCGCCTAGCAGCGGGGTATTTTTTTTAATTTAATCGTTTCCGTCTCATATTCGTCAGCGCGTCCAGAACAGTCGAGTATCTCTCCTGCCGGTTGTCTCCCGCTTCGGCGAAGATGGATAATATCAATTTCTGATCCTTCAGTGTCAGAAAAAAGCCGGTAATTTTTTTGTGTTGAGGGAATTTTCCGGGATCAGCATCCAACGATTCATGACTTGCGGGTTTTCCGGCTATAAGCGCCTTTAGCAATCGGACGCCCTCGGTCCTGCCGGTTTCAGAATCATTGGCCGATTCGATACCCTTAAATTCTCCCAGCGCATAGTTCTGCACCATTTTTAAAAAGATCCGGCTGAGTTTTTCCGGCCCAGCGAAACAGCCGACTCCAGTCACAGTTCGATTATTCATGCCAAATACCTCATTTTTAATTGATCACGCAGGCGTCATTGAAATATTCCTCCGCTTCTTCGACCGTGTCGAAAATTATCCAGTCCCGCCAGATGACCGCGCCATCGTGGCTGCGGGTCAATTCGACCGTTGTGTTGCCATGGTACTCATAGCAGTCGTAATAATCCGGATATGAAATATCTCTGGTCATTTTTGCCTCCTTCTGATTTTTAGAGTTTTGATTGCAACGCCCCCTGGTTTTTATTTTTAACCCATATTAACAGAGCGGTGTGACAGATCCGGTCACAGTTCTGGAAAAAAATAAAAAATTTTAATTTTTTTTTTGAGAAACACGCATAGAAACGAATTGCACAGTTAAAAAATTGTTTTGCCAAAAAAAAGAATACCATTGCTTTGAAAATCTGTGGGGATCTGTGCTAATCTGTGTCCAAAAATTTTGACTAAATAAGGAGCGGCAATATGGCGCGCGGCGATCAGCTGGCAAGGCAATGGAAGATCATTCAGACGCTAATCTCTTCCAGGATTGGCAAGGGGGTTTCCGAGTTGGCGCAAGATCTGCACTGCCACTCGCGCACAGTGTATCGGGATCTTGAAGCCTTGCAGGCGGCGGGGTTTCCGGTTTATACGGATAAGATCGGGAGTAAAACCATTTGGTCGCTTCTTGAGACGGCCAAACACAGCATACCGATACCGTTCAGTCTGCCGGAATTGATGGCCCTGTATTTCAGCCGCGGCATGATGGGAGTGCTAAAAGACACCGTGTTTTATGATTCCCTGATATCTTTATTCGAGAAGATTAAAGCCACGCTGCCCGCTGAATACATCACCTACCTCGCGCAGGTTGAAAAAAGTCTGGAAGTTAGGTCCAAACCACACAAACAGTATGCGCAGCTGCGAAGCGTCATCGAAAAGGTCAGCGAGGCGGCCATTCACAGAAATTACATTCAAATCGACTATTACACCATGAGCCGCAAAAAGAAAACCCGGCGCAAGGTGGCCCCCTACAAGATCTGGTTTTTTGACGGCACCTTTTATTTAATCGGCAATTGCGGGTTGCGTGAGGATATCCGCATCTTTGCCATGGACCGCATTCAGAACTTCGAGCTTACGGATGAGACCTTTGAAATGCCGGAGAACTTCAACATTGACGAATTTATGAAATCCAGTTTCGGCGTGTTTCAGGGTGAGCCCGTCCGGGTCCGGGTGCGGTTTACGGCCGATGCCGCTGATTATATCTGTGAAAAAATCTGGCATGCAACCCAGAATATCGAGCCTCAAATCGACGGGTCCATTATTTTTGAAGCGGAAGTGGCCGGTATCGCCGAGATAAAATTCTGGATTCTGAAGTGGGGCGCCAAAGCCCAGGTTCTGGAACCTGAATCCCTGCGGGATGCCATTCGGGCGGAGGCTGCGGCGATGGTTGCGAATTATTCCGTGTGAAACTTCGAATAGTCGGAACAATGATCAAATTGAACTTCGAATCACGCCAAGGCGTGAAACGTCCAACTTCGAACGTCTAGTATTGATTGCGCTACGCTGTATCTATTTTAAAACAAGCGAACATCCCGCTTTTTTAGGCGGGGCTTCTCAGCATCGTTTTCATCCCAATTCTGCCAGCGCTTCCCGCATAAGCCTGCCGATCGGCATTTTTTGAGGGCATTTTCGCTCGGCTATGGAATAATCGGCGGCTGCCATTTTTTGCCGTGTTGTTGAGGGTAATTTTTTAAATTCCGTGATGGCCGCGTCGCGGTCGCCGTAGCTGCGGCAATACATCAGATACCGCATGACGTCGCCTATGGGAATGCTATCGGCTACCGCGTTTTCACAAATGGCAGTGCAGCCGGTACAATAATTCGAGCGGGTTTCCCGGGCATAGCGCTGCAGCAAGTCAGTGTCGCGGGCTGAGAGGGCAGTTCGGTTCAGAGCTGCGGCGACGTTGGCCATCAGAATTGACATGTTCGGCATCTGTGAGCAGATACTGGCAATATTCGGATTTTGCCAGACGGCCATCAATTTTGCCTGGGCGTCGGTGAAACCTTTTTGTAAAAAGCGGCCGGCCATTTTCAGTTCGGTATCCGAGTCGGTCTTGATCGAGCCGCCGCCCTGGGTTTTCATGGCGGTCAAACCGATGCCGGCCTTTGCACAGGCATCCACCGCCCGTCTCATTGGGTCTTCATGCATCAGGCGATAATTGTAAGTCATCATAATGCCGTCGATCCAGCCGAGCTTGACCGCGCCCAGCAGGCATTTTTCCATATTGTTGTGGGCGCTGAAGCCGAAGAGGCCGATTTTTCCAGCGGCTTTGGCCTTCTCTGCCCAGGATCGGGTGCTTTGATTCAACTCATCGATACTATAGATGCCGTGCACAAAATAAAGATCGATGGTGTCGGTTTTCAATCTCTCAAGGGATCGTTCAAGGAGTCTGGACATGCCTTTAGGGTCCTGGGCGTCGGATTTGGTCACCAGAAACACCTTTTTGCGATCTTCAGGGTATTTATCAAAATATTTTCCGATGCCCCTTTCGCTGCCTCTTTGATAGCAGTCCGCCGTATCCCAATAGGTGACCCCCCAACGCAGCGCCTGCTTCATCATCATCATGTTGGAGTTAATGTCGAACATCCCCCCCAGCGAGAGAATTGAAACATCAATGCCGCTTTTGCCGAAGGGACGGGTCGGTATAATACTTTGCTCATCGGATGCGTCTGCAAACCGGCCGACCGGCGCTGCCATTGCGCCCAATCCAGCTGTGCCCGCAGCCTTTAAAAAATCCCTGCGGGACCATCGTTTATTATTTTGAAGCATCATAGCCTCCTACTAAAGGTAATTAGTTTTTACTCTTTTTTTCCGACTTCCGAATTCAATTAATTACCACTTCCGCCTTCTTTTGATCCCACCTTCTCCACTTCTCAGCTTCCCAAACCTCCAGTGCTATGCCTTCTACCTACGAACCCTTCAAAAGAAGGGCGTGGCTACGATCCCTTGATTCCCCGTCGGCCGTTACCCGGATGGCGCGTTTTCCGGGAACCGGACATTCGTGCTCGCAGACCCCGCAACCGATGCATCTGGCCGGATCTACATACGGTCGTTGCAGCCTTATCTGAATTTGAACCTCACTGCCCGCCCGCGGCGGCGGATCAAACTTACTGTCCACCTGAAAGCCTCGCTCCCAGTTGCTGACGATTCGTCGATGACGGCCGTCCGCAGCGTATGGAATCAAGCCGAAATAGTCGCCGGTGGTGTACTTGCCAGGTTCAAGTCCGGCCGTCTCTAGTTCGACATAGAATGCATCGGCCTTGGCGACGGTCAGTTTAGAGCCGGTGTTGATTGTGTTAAAGACTTCCCGGGTGGTGATGGCCTTGGGACTGACCGGGCAGTTTTCCTGGCAGACAATGCAAGGCCGGTCCATGGCCCACGGTAGGCAGCGTCCCCGTTCGATGAAAGCGGTTCCGATTTTGACCGGTCCCCGGTCGGCAAAGCGGTTTGTGCCCAGCCGCTCGTCCAGATCAAGGGGCCGGATGGCCGCCGTCGGGCACAGGTGGCCGCAGGCAATGCAGTTAAACTGGCATCCGCTGGTACCGATGCGAAAATTGAGCGCCGGCGTCCACAGACCTTCCAGGCCGCCTCCCAGCCCGGCCGGGTGAATCACGTTGGTCGGGCAGATGCGCATGCACTGGCCGCACTTGATGCAGCGCGATAGAAATTCCTTTTCCGCCAAAGCGCCCGGTGGACGTACGATGGCCGGGTTCCAGTTGGAACTCAATGCCCCGCTTACCCGCAGCATCGGGATGACCGCGGCGCCCGACACTGCTGACGTCAAAAACTGCCGGCGGGACAGATCCGTTCCCGGGATTTCGCCGGCTGCCGAGGGTGCGTTCTGATACGTCATCAATCCATGCCGGCAATCGTTTAAGCAGTTAACACACAATACGCACTCGCTGGATCTGATTCGGGTGGTCGGGCTGCAGGCGCCTTCGCAGTGTTTTTCACAAATTCGACACTCGGCGCATTCATCACGGGTTTTGCCGATGCGCCACAGGGAAAAACAGCTCAGCACCGCAAACAGAGCGCCGGCCGGACACAGAAATCGACAGTAAAAGCGCGGGATCATCAGGTTCAAAAACACCGCACTCATGAATACCGCTGCTATCAGCCAGGTGCCGTCATACAAGCGCGGGGTGGCCGAAAGTTTCAGCGGCATTTTGTCGATGAGCGGCAGGATCAGCAGATTAAATGACCGCGAGACGAGCGGAATCGGGTCGAGCAAACCGATTTGAAGCGATGCGACGGATGCTTGATGGTCTTTGAAGACAGTGCTCAGCAGCAGCCAGACGGCGGCAAAGATCAAGATTCCTAATGCCGCTTTATTGAGATTCGTTCGGTTATGGCCGAAGGTCCGGATGACGACTGCCGCCAGTACAATTAAAATCAGCACTGTGAGAAACCACCGGTTGGAGGCGGGTAAACGAATGAGATCAATGGCCAGCTCAAGCGCCGAAATGGTCAACAAGAAAGTCAGAATCCAATACTTTATCGATTGGGCCGGCCGATAGCGGTTGAGTTTTATTTTGGCGGCCACTGATTTCTTGCGGTTGGCCGCAAATCCCACAAACTGGTGGATGGCGCCGAAAGGGCACAGCCAGCCGCAGAAAAATCTGCCCAGAATTATGGTCAACACAACGGTGGCGAGTCCCCACAGCAAGCCGGCATACAGGGTGCGGGTGCTCAGCAGGGTGGCCAGGCCCACCAGCGGGTCCAGTTCGATAATCCAGTTCACGGGCCAGCCGCGCAGCTGCCACCAATGGTCTCCGAGGTTGGAGACCACACAAAACCAGATAAAAACAATGAAAAAAAAGATCTGGCAAATTCGGCGGGTGGTTACAATTTTCATGATAAGGGTTCTGGGTTCTGGGTTCAGGGATCCAAGCTGGAAAGCCTGGAAGCCAGGAGGCTGGAAAGCGAAGCCTCGGGGCCGTTTTCAGCCCTCAGTTCTCTGTTTTTGCTTCCCAGCTTCCCAGCTTCCAAGCCTCCCGGCCTCTGTTCTCTGATCTCTGACACCTGACACCTCCAATATATTGGAACTGCTGCGTTTCTTCGTACTGTTCTTTTTACGCTTTGCGCTTGGCTCTCTGCCCTATGCGTTACAATGTTAGTTCCACCGGGTTCAACGACCGGAAATCGGCCGTGCCGGCCCCGGCGGCCTCGGCTTTGGCGATGTAGGGAATTTCTTCCGGAGATTTTCCCAGCAGGGTCACCCCAAATGCGTCGGCAGCTACCTGGTCGGTGCTGACCACCATGGTGTTGGTTTGTTTCAGATCCGACAGAGAGCCGCCGGTGGGCCCGTTGGTCAGCATGCTGACGGTGCCGTCCAGAATCACGAGTGTCGGTCGTACCATCAGTGCCAGTTCGGCGATGATGGTGTTGATCTCCTGGTGAAACATATTGCGCCGGCCGCCCAGCAGACCATACCAGTTTTTCATGGACAGGGAGGCGCCGCTGCGATGGTGATCTTTGACGGGTGCCAGTCCGATGACCTTGGTGATATTTTCCAGGGGTCCCAGCAGGACCGGCCAGGACCGAATCAGCTTTGCGTTTTGAACGCTGAATAATTTAAACGAATTAATCTCCGGCAGATACACCTTTGCACCCGACCTGCGGGCGGCCTCGCTGATTCCGCTTAAGGTAAAACAGCTGCCGGGATCATTGATCGGGTTGTCGGTCACCACAACCGTTGCGGCGCCGGCTGCATAGCAAAGACCGGCTATTGCGGAGACGGTATCGGGATGGGTGGTTGCCGAAAGCATGGGCGGAGATGCAAAAGCGGCATTGACCTTGAGCAAAACGCGGTCCCCCCGCTTTAAAAATGACTCCATACCGCCCACGGCTTTGAGGGCTGAATTCAGGGTTGCATGTCGGTTGCTCCCCCGCACAATGGCCATTTTGCCGCGCATGGACTCTACCGAGAAATTCAGCACGCCCGTTTGCGGCTGTTTTTGAGTCAAGGGGCCGGGTCCGCGAGTGTCATGAAACCATAGGCCGGCGGCTCCCGCAGCTGCTATGACGGCCGCAGCCTTGGCCGTGCGCACCATAAACTGGCGTCGATTCAGTCCGGATTCGATGGGGTCAGGGTTCACCGGCTGCCTCCTTTATTTGATTGAATAATTGGATTGCCAGTTTTACGGCCTGGTCCCGGGTGGTTGCCTCGCGCACGCCCGCCAGAAACGGGCCGCAGGAAAAAATGATTTCGTAGGTATCCAGAATCTCAATGAATTGAGCATTTTTAAGGGGTATTTGCTGTTCAATAGTTTGTCCGCCGAAGGCTATCAGAAATTTTCCATAGGCAGCGGCTATTTCTTCAGCCTGATCGGGTGTTTGACGACGCGAAAGATACGCGGTCAGGGATTCGTCATTCAGTCGGTATTCGGCCGTGTATACCTGATTCAAGCGTTCATAACCAAACGCATCCGAAGATATCAAGGTAATGCTGCCGGCCACCAGATCCTCCGATGGGAACAGCTCCTGCTCGGCAATTTGGATTGCTTCGGCCGGTGTATTGTGAATGAATGCCGCGGCCAGCGTTTCCAGGCGCGGCCGCACCCGGTCGGTGGCCTCCGATGCGATCAATTCCAGATAATAGCGGCCGTGAACCAGAAAAATCGCGTTGGGCGTCCGGTAGGCGTATGGGGTCAGATCCAGCGCTTCGGCATCTTCCCGGCGCTGAGAACTGAAAACGGCGAAAGCATTCCGGCCGTTGGCCATGTCATACACATAGGCTTCGATCCACACATCGGGTGCCTTCTCATCTCGAAAACGCTGGCTGACCAAACGAACGAAACCGGATGATAGATACAGTTCGGCCTTACCGTCGATTTTATCGGAGAGGTTTTCGGACTCAAAGATCTCCGGGGCGGTGAAGGGACTCAGACCTTGCGGCAGCGGAACAAACGCCTCAAACCCAGCCGGCGTAGAGGCCGGCCGGTTCGGATCCGGTGTTTGCCGTAGTTCATCCCTTTTTAAAATCGCCGGACTGAAGTGGCGTTGCGATATAAAGATGGCGATTCCGATTACGGTCAGGACGGATAGTATAATGACGCTCAGCAACGTTTGCTGGCGGGTGGTGCTTTTTTTGCCCCGAACCACTTAACCCTCACACTTCTACGGAAGTTGGTAAATAACGCCTGAGGACACCGTTTTTCTTCAAAAAGACGATAGATCCGGTCTTTCTTTGAGACTATGCAGGCTTTGGGGGATGGCGTTAACGGCTGCATTGCTGGCTCTATATTACAATGTGCCATAATAGATTAAAGCCGGCCCTGTGTCAATATTTCAGATTTGCGGGGCGGATTAATTAACCTTGACCATTCAGGTATCGGTATTATTGTAGCATATGCGGTTCAAAAACTGCTAGGTAATAGTTCTTATCAACCTCCTTATCAGGGTGGCCCCTTCGGCCACCCTGAAATATATAAACCGGGGCCCGATGGTATCGTCGCCTAAATGTTTGGCGCAGCGAAAGGGACATAATCATGGACGTCATTTCTTATTGCAACAAGCTGGAAAGGCAGTTGACAGAGTGGAAGGCAAAAATCTACAGCGTTATTCGAGTGGTGGATAAGCTGCCTGTCCAGGAAAAGCAAGGAGTTTATCCATCAATTCGGAGTCTGCACCGTATTGTGGATGAAATCAACAGCGAGTTGGAGCAGCTTAAAAGCGCTTGTCCGGCAGATTGGTCGCCCAGTCGCCAGACCATTGAAGCCAAGATGTCGGAATTGCAGTCTACCTTGAAGAGGCTATCGGAAAATGTCGGCGGTCCCTTGATACCGGATTCTTTATCATGGGTGTCTGAATAGCGATACCCGGCGCCTTAAAAAACTGTATATTGCTTTTTGAACAGCTGAAAACAATTTACCATTCAACCTTAAGAGGGCAGAACGCCGGGTATGTGTGCGCCGGGATATATCTCGCGATCTGTAAAAATCATTTGCGGACGTCATCGCTATTTTTTAGGGCGGATTAATTAAAGGAGAAGATCCAGATTTTAACACCCATGAATCATCCAAGACCATCCATTCTTTGCCCCAATTGCAGAAAACTCATCAGTTCCTCCGAGTCTAAATGCCCGTACTGCGGCGTCAGGAGACCCGGATCTTGGTATAAGAACAACGCCTGGACCCGGGGATTCCGTGATCCCGGGCAGTTTGTCAAATATCTAATCGCCGTCAACGTGGGGATGTATATAATTTCCATCCTGTTCAATCCCAAAGGCACCGGTCTGTCCATGAATCCGCTGACCTTTCTGTCCCCTTCCACTAACAGCTTATTCCTGCTGGGCGCCACCGGAACCATTCCTATTGATCGATATCATCGCCTTTGGACTCTTATATCAGCCAGTTTCCTGCACGGCGGGATACTTCACATCTTTTTCAACATGGCTGCCCTGCGCCAGCTGGCATTCTTAGTCAACCGGGAGTTCGGGGTCTACCGCATGTTTGCAATCTATACCCTGAGCGGTATTTTCGGATTCTGGGTTTCGGATCTGGCCGGCGTTGCCTTTACCATCGGTGCATCCGCCTCGATCTGCGGTCTGGTCGGCGCGATCCTTTATTACGGGAAAAGCCGCGGCGGCGTATACGGCAAAAATCTTTTCCGGCAGGTTGCCGGCTGGGTGGCGTTTATTTTTGTCTTCGGGTTGCTGGTTCCGGGAATCAACAACTGGGGCCACGGCGGAGGGATCCTGGCCGGCGTTGCACTGGGTTATCTGCTGGGGTATCAGGAGAAAAAAAAGGAAAATCTATATCACAAGATCCTGGCGGGTGCCTGTGCAGCGGCAACGGTAGGAGTGCTGGTCTGGGCTGTGTCCTCTGCGGTTTACTATAACCTGAATTGATAATTCCAATTTTAAGAATCGATTGAACCGCACCATGAATAATCGCCCCCGGAACCGGCTGAACTCGACCATAAGGATTCGTAATGAAAGATAGATTGCGCAGCAAGCTATCTCCAGAACTCAAAAAAATGATGCACGGGGCCGTGCCCTTTTCCGATCGTGTAGTGCGCACCTGCCCGGATGGCATTGTGGATGTAAGTTTTGGCGTTTCGGACCGCTTCTTCAATCCCGCAGCCTTTGGCCATATAGCTGGCGATGGCCGAGGACAGCGTGCAGCCGGTTCCATGATTGTTGCGGCTTGCGATGCGGTCGGCTTCAAGCACCACAAAGCGGTTCTCGGCGGCGATATAAAGCAGGTCGGTGCTTTTATTATCCTCCAGATGGCCGCCTTTGACAAGAATGCTGCGGCTGCCGTTTGCGGCCAGGGATTCGGCCGCCGCCCGCATGTCCTCGAGTCCGTTTATGTCGCGGTCCAATAATACCCGCGCTTCGGGAAGATTTGGGGTGACGACGTCCGCCAGAGGCATCAAATGGTCTTTGATGGCCTGGACGGCATCATCCCGCAGCAATCTATCCCCGCTTTGGGCCACCATCACCGGATCCAAAACAATGTTTTTGGCGTTATATTTTTTAAGCTGTTCGGCCACGACCGCAATGAGCTCGGCCGAATACAGCATGCCGATTTTAACCGCATCGGCACCGATGTCGCTGAGAACGGCGGTTATCTGCTCGGCGGCAAACGACGGGGGAACGGCATGTATGGCGGTAACGCCCTGGGTGTTTTGCGCCGTCAGGGCCGTGATGACCGACATGCCGTAACATCCAATGGCGGACATGGTTTTCAAATCCGCCTGGATGCCGGCCCCGCCGCCGGAGTCGGAACCGGCGATGGTCAGTACTGTGTGATATACTCGTTTGTCATTCCTAAACTTCATTTGGTTTCCTATCACCCGGACTTGAAATGATTCCATCCGGTTCGTGCAAGCGGTTTGGAAGCTCCGTCCGGAAAAATCAGCTCCGTCTTTTTCTCTGCCGTAATTTCTCCGATTCTAAAGAGCGGACGCTTAAACGCTTTTTGAAATTCTGCGGCGAGGGTATCCGCCGCCTCCGGTGATGCCGTGCAAAGCAGCGTGTAATCTTCGCCTCCGGCCAGGGCGTATTCGACCGGATCAAAATTAAAGCGCTCGCAAAATATATTAAGATCACTGGAGACCGGAATGTGGTCGGCATAAATGACGGCTCCGACACCGCTTTCTTCCGCGATGTGGCCCAGGTCCGAACTCAGACCATCGCTGGTGTCAATCGCGGCGTGCACTGCCGGCCGCTGCGCTATAAAGCGACCTTCCCGCAGGTGGGGTTGCGGCCGCAGGTGGGCCCGCATCAGGTTTTGCAGTTCAGCCGAATCGGCCGGGATGTCCTGGAGGATCAGGTGCAAGCCGGCGCGGCTGTCGCCGAGATATCCGGTCGAAAAAATAATGTCGCCGGGCCGGGCGGCATCCCGGCACAGCATTTCTTCCCGGGCAACGAGGCCCTGAACAACAACATTGATAATCAAATCGGTTTTCGATCCTGTGGTGTCGCCGCCCAGGATGTTGACCTTGAATTCGGCTGCCAGATATTTTATGCCGTCGTAAAGGGCTTCCAGATATGCCAGGGGGCAATCCTCGGGAATGGCAATGCTGACAAAGGCTTCGCGGGCCTCGCCGCCCATGGCCGCAATGTCGCTTAAATTAACGGCCAGGGATTTAAAGCCCAAATCAAAACCGCTGATGGAATTTCGCAAAAAATGAACGCGTTCGACCAGCAGGTCCGTCGTGATCAGTGAAATCCGGTCCGGATCCGTCGTAAAAGCGGCGGCGTCATCGCCGATCGCCTTGATGATGCCATTCGGCCGAAGCAGACAGCCCCGGCTGATTTTTTTAATAAAGCCGAATTCGCCGATGTCTTTTAAGATCATGATTTGCGGGCCTCGTAAATAATGCGTTTCAGCTCGCCGGCGGCTTGGGCCGGATCAGCTGCGGCCACGATGGCCGATACCACCGCCACGCCGTCGCCCCCGCTTTGAATGACAGCGGCTGAATTTTCCCGGTTTAGTCCGCCGATACCCACCAGCGGTATTTTGACTGCTTTTCGAATTGACCGCAAACCTTCCAGTCCCAGCGGGGGGGCGGTGTCGGTTTTTGTGGGCGTGGCGAAAATCGGGCTGACGCCCAGGTAATCCGCACCGCCTTTTTCAGCTTCAAGGGCGTCTTCCAGCGACTCGGCGGATATTCCAATGATCATTGAGCCGCCCAGAATTTTTTTGGCAATTTGCAGCGGCATATCGGTTTGGCCGAGGTGAACCCCGTCCGCCTCGACGGCCTGGGCGACGTCCACGCGGTCATTGATGATGAGCGGCACGCCGCGGGCCTTGAGAAATTCTTTGATTTCATAGGCCTGTCGGATGAACTCCCGGGTCGAACACTCTTTTTCGCGCAGCTGAACGCAGGTGACCCCGCCGGCGACAGCTGCTTTGACAATTTCCAATGTGGAGCGGCCTTTAGCAAGGCCCCGGTCGGTGACGAGGTATAACGAATAGTCTATATTTTGTAGTTTCATTCTTGAATTTTACACCCGTTCTTCAGCATGGCGGGTGTAATGGTGTAAAGGGCATCCAGCATTTGAATCATAAAGCTGCCCGGGGCGGAGGCCGTTTGCCCCGCGACTTCGCCGGCAAGCCCGAAATATGCCAGGGCGGTGGCGGCGGCACTGAGCGGATCATCATCCACAGCCAGAAAGGCGCCGATGGTTGCCGTCGCGGTGCATCCGGTACCCGTTACAAACCCCATCAGCGGGTGGCCGTTTGATACTCGGACCACCCGCCGGCCGTCGGTGACCAAATCCACCGGGCCGGTAATCGCCAGGGTGGTGTTCAGTTCCTGCGCCAGTATCTTTGCGGTTGCGGCCGCTTCATCGACGGCGTGCACCGAATCGACGCCTTTGGTTTTGGAGTCCTCATGCCGCAGGGAGAGAATTTCCGAGGCATTGCCCCGGATTACGCTTACGCGCGTGGCAGCAATAATTTTTTTAGCCGAGTTCGTGCGCAGCGCAGTGGCACCGGAACCCACCGGGTCCAGGATGATGGGCGTGCCCTGCGCAGAGGCTTTTTTGCCGGCCAGGATCATGGCCGCGACCCAATCGTCGGTCAGGGTGCCGATGTTGAGAACCAGTGCACCGGCAAGTGAAACCATGTCTTCCACTTCGTTTTGGGCATGGGCCATCACCGGTGACGCCCCCATGGCCAGCAGGGCGTTGGCCGTATAGTTCATTACGACATAATTGGTAATGTTGTGAATCAACGGTTTTTTTTCGCGAAGGGCGGCCAGGTTGGCACCGGCCTTGTCAGTCAGGGATGTCATCATATCACCTCGCTGTTCGGAATATTTCCCGTGTTGGTTTTTTAAATACAAACATCTTCCTTGCTAAATAAAAAAAGCCGTTTCCCCGGGGAAACGGCTTGCGGAATCTTAAGACTGTATTTCAACGCGTTTCCCTACGCTGGAATTATCCAGATCAGGTTCAGAGGGTGTGATCTCAGGCTGCGGCAGCCACCCCTAACAGTAACCAAAAATTCGATAGTCGAAACGTAAGAGATCGGAGCGTGGTTGTCAAGCATAAAAAGCCGGCCGAAGAGCGAACCGCTGAACAGCAGACTATCGAATGTCAAATGAGTAATAAACACTGACCTTATTCTTTGAAAATTGAAGATAAGTGTCAGAATTCACTTGCCCTGCTGTTAGACCGGCAAAAGCGGTTCAGCCCAAAACTATATGCGCAGCATAATTAGTTAATCCGCCTGGGCTTCACTCTGACAACTTGCTTCGGTTTTCAAAAAATAGTTGACAACCACCACCTTGCTGTTTTTCAGGGAGGATTAATTAATTTCAATGGTTTTAAAGGTTCTTTGGATCTCGACGATCGGATCATCGTTGGCGACCCATTGGCTGGGATAGTTCAAACAGTTGCATATGAAGGTGGTGTTTTCATGCTGGATCTGCCGGCGGTAATGGACGTGGCCGCTGATGGAATACGCCACGGAATACTTTAACGCCAGCCTTCCGTATTGCTTGCTGCCAAGGAATGCATTCAGATACTTCCACATTCTATCCGGCGGTTGGACTGTGAAGTCGAGGATCGGCAGCACGTGGGTTACGAAAATGATGCGTTTATTTTTGCAGGCATTCAGCTGTTGTTCAAGTTTGTTATAGAAGAAGTCATGCATTTCGATGGTTGATTTTCCCCATACCGCTTTAACCTTATCCTGCCAGAGGCGACCTTTGATTTTCATGCGGTCGAATTCTGAGGTCGTGTATTGCGGGCTGCCAAAGGAATAATCATACCAGCCCAGGTCCCCGATGACGATCCAGTCATCGGACAGTGTGACCGGACCGTTGGCCAGATTGCCGGCAAATGACTGCAGCGCCTGATAGGTGTTCCAGGCATTCTTTTCCGGGTGTTTTTCGTTCCAGATGTCGTGATTGCCGGGGACAAAGAGACAGCGCACGCTGCTCGCATTTTCAAAGTCGCGCAGGAAACCCAGCGTGATTTCATAATCATTGGCCACGTCGCCGGCAATAATCATGGTTTCGACCATATTTTCCTTCACCGCTGCAACCAGTCCCGACAAAATCTTCGCGGGTTCGTTATTTTCGAGATCGACATGCAGATCCGATAAGATGCCGAGTTTCAAGGTGTGCTCCTTTTCAGAGCTTCGGATTCATCTTCTCCGACAGGGTATCGCCCAGGATGTTAAAACACAAAACCGTCAACGCCAGTGCCAGACCGGGATAGATCGCCATCCAGGGGGCCAGCGCCAAATAGTTGCGAGCGTCCTTGAGCATCAGGCCCCAACTGGGGTCCGGCGGCTGCGAACCTAACCCTAAATAGGAAAGCGACGCCTCGATCACGACCGTGAGGGCAAATGTAATCGAACACTGAACGATGACTTTGCCCAGCAGGTTGGGAATGATGTGTTTATAAACCGTCTTAACGATCGGGCTGCCGAGCGACCGTGAGGCCTCCACATAGGCTTCGGTTTTGATGACCAGGGTTTCCGCCCGGACCAGGCGGGCGAAGACCGGGCTGAATATGATGCCGATGGCCAGCATCACCTGCAGCAGGCCGTAGCCCAAAAAGGAAACCACGGTGATGGCCAGCAAAATGGTGGGAAACGAAAGCAGGCTGTCCATCAGCAGCATTAAGAAATTATCGATATAGCCGGGCGACAGACCGGCCACCAGCCCGACCATGGATCCGATGATGACCGCGATCGTGACGGCGACGATACCTACCAGCAGAGCGGATCGGGAACCGTAAATTATCCGGCTCAGTATATCACGGCCAAAATTGTCCGTTCCTAAAAGATGCGACCCTCCGGGCGGTTTAAACCGCTGCTCCAGGTCCTGGTTGTTTGGATGGTAAGGCGCAATTAAAGGAGCTGCCGCGGCGGCAGCTCCCAAAATTACCAGGAAAATAATCGACAAATAGAATATGAAGTTTCGACGAAAATGCATCTTAGAAACATAAATGGAGTATTGAAGTGCTGGAGTGTTGGAGTATTGGAATTTTGCAATTGTCGTCCATTACTCCAATCCTCCCTTGCTCCATTACTCCGACCGTTTTAGCCGGGTGACGATTGAACATCGGTTTATACTTTATTCCCGGGGGTTGAAATTCATTCCACCGTGGTCCACCGGAAATCAAACGTGTCCAGTTTGGGGGTCATTCTGAAATCCGAAACATTTTTCCTAACGGCCGTGCGGCGGTATGAAGAGCCCAGATACATAAAAGGGACTTCCTCGGCCATAATTTGCAGTACTTGGTCATACAGCTTTTTTCTATTTTCAAACCCGGACACTTTGCGCGCCTGATCAATTAGCTCGGCCGCCCGGGGATTGATCCAGCGGACGTAACGGCCTTCGGTTCCATAGCCCTCCAGGGTGCCGTCCGGGTCAAGCTTGCCGGTGTGCCCGATGACTGTCAGATCATATTTTGCACCCCGATAGACATCGCTGATCCAGGTGGACCAGTCCACCAGCTTGATTTTAACATTCAGCCCGACTTTGGTCAGCATGTCCTGATACATTTCGCCGGCTTTGACATGCATCTCGTAATTTTGCGGTAAAAACAGTTCAAAGACCGTTTCAGGGCCGACGCCGGCTTCCGCCAGCAGCTTTTTGGCTTTTTCCGGATCGTAGGGGTAAAGTGCGGTGAAATCCTTGTAATAAGCATTATCGTAGTCCATGAAAGTTCCAATCGGTTTGCCGCCGCCGTAGGCCACATCCAGCACTTTCTGTTTGTCGATGGCATGGTTGATCGCCTGGCGCACCCGGAGATCCTTTAATACCGGATTGCTGCAATTGATGGACATGACCAGAATCAGCGACGTCATGGATTTTTCGATGGTCACATCCGGGCTGGCCTCGAGAATTGGCAGGTCGTCTTTGTCAATCAGATAGGCCACATCCAGTTGACCGGAGATCAGACCCTGAATCGCAACAGCCCGTTCCGGGATGATGTGCATGGCAACCTGATCCAGCTTCGGATGGCCCTTCATCCAGTAGTTTTCATTTTTTTGCAGGATGATTCGACTGTCCCGGACCCACTCTTTAAGCTCAAACGGACCGGTTCCGACCGGTTGGCTTCCGAAATCATGGCCGCTGTCGATCAGGCTCTTGGGCAAAATGGCGCCCCAGCCCGAAGCCAAAGTGGCCAGCAGGGGGGAGGTTGGTTCTTTTAATTTTAAGACTACCGTGAAATCGTCGGGGGTTTCGATGGCCGCGATCGCACCGAATTCTTTGGCCTTGGGCGAAGCCGTGGCTGGGTCCATGATCCGGCCAAACGTGGCCTTGACATCTTTGGCGCTTAGTTTGTCGCCGTTGTGAAAAACAACGTCTTTTTTCAGATAAAAGGTCCAGGTGAGTTCATCCTCGGAAACCACCCATTTTTCCGCCAGGGCCGGAACAATTTTTCCGCTCATATCCGGTTCGGCCAGGGTGTCGTAAATCGATTTGATGGTTTGAAAGGTCAGGGTTCCCGAAGTTTTATGGGGGTCCAGCGTGTCCGGGTTGCCGCCCAGCGCAAAGTTTAAATTTTGGGCCGCAGCCGGACCGGCGTCCACCCAAATTACGCCCCCTAGGAGAATTGTCAGACTCAGGCAGACAGCTACCGAAAATAATTTTTTCATGCTTTCCTCCTTTTAGATATAGGTTCAAGGGTTCAGAGTTCAACGTACAGCGTTGGCTTGGGATTAGATCCAAACACCATTTTTATACTTTAAAACAGGCTACCCGATGTCCCGGACCGATTTTTTTTAACTCGGGTTCGGCTTCGCTGCAGGACGGTTCGCCCCGGGCGCACTCCGCCGCACAGGGGCAGCCGGCAGTCAACGCTGCCGCTTTGCTGCTTTGGAGATCTTCCGCCTGCGGCCCTTCTGCGCCACCGTGGCTTGCAGCCGAAACCGGCTGTTTTCCCGGCACCGAAGAAAACAAACGCAGAGTGTAAGGGTGGCAGGGATGATTCATCATCTGCTCGGTTGAGGCGACTTCCATCAGCCGGCCCTTGTACATCACGCCGATCCGATCGCTGAGATAGGCTACCAGGTTCAAATCGTGTGATATGAACAGATAGGTGAGCGCCAGCTCCGTTTTGAGATCCATCAACAGATTGATAATCTGGGCCTGAATGGAAACATCCAGGTTCGAAACCGGTTCATCCAACACCAGAAAATCCGGCTCCATGCACAAGGCCCGGGCAATGACAATGCGCTGTTTCTGGCCTCCTGAAAACTCGTGCGGGAAGCGCGCGCGATGCGCGGCTGCAATTCCCACCAGGTCGAGCAGATGTTTAATGCGCCGGGCTCGCTCCCGGGCATGAAGTCCCAGGTTGACAAGCCCTTCGGCCAGGCTGTCTTCAATCCGCATTTTAGGATCTAGGGCACTGTTGGGGTCTTGAAAGACAATCTGCATTCTTTTTCTAAAGGGCCTGAGTTGGCGGGCTGAAAGCGAGCCGAGCCGGCTGCCGTCAAACCAGATTTCTCCCGAAGTGGGCGGGTCCAGGTAGAGAAGCGCGCGCACCAGCGTGGTTTTGCCGCAGCCTGATTCACCCACCAGCCCGAAAACCGTATTGCGCTCGATGCCGAAACTCACGCGGTCAACGGCGCGCACGGCGACCCGGCGACGGTTAAGAAGGCCATGTCCGTGGAAAATCTTTACCAGATTTTTTATTTCTAAAAATTGATCCATTTTTTGCCGATCAAAAAACAGGCGGCCTGATGGCCGTCCTCATAGGGGATACTCGGCGGTATTTCACGGCGGCATTCGTCCTCGGCCAGGGGACAGCGCGGGTGAAAACTGCACCCCGCAGGGATGTGCTGCGCATCGGGCACGTTTCCGGGAATGGTCCGCAAGCGCGTTCCCCGTTTGGCGGCATCCGGAATCGACAGCAGCAGCAATTGCGTATACGGGTGCAGGGGATTTTCAAACAGCTGCCGGCGGGATGCCGATTCAACGATTTTCCCGGCATAGATCACCGAGATCCGATCGGCAATCTCTTTGACCACCCCAAGATCATGCGAAATGAATAAAATTCCCATGGAGAACTTTGCCTTGAGCCTATGGATCAGCCTCAGAATCTGAAGCTGCAGGGTGACGTCCAGGGCCGTGGTCGGTTCATCGGCGATTAACAGGGCGGGATGACAGGCAATGGCCATGGCGATCATGGCCCGCTGCTTCATGCCGCCGGAGAGCTCGTGGGGATAGCTGTTCAAAACCCGTTTGTTTTGGCCCAGACCGGCCAGACGCAATAAGTCCAGGGCGATTTCAACGGCACGCCTGCGGTCCATTTGAAAATGCAAAATCAATGTTTCCGTGATCTGTTCACCGATTTTATAGGCCGGGTTGAGATACTTGCCCGGTTCCTGGAAAATCATGCCGATGTCTTTGCCGCGCACCTTGCGCCGCTGCGGTTCGGAAAGCGACAGCAGGTTGCGTCCCTGGAACACAATTTCGCCGCCATTCACCCGGCCGGGCGGGGCGGCCAGCAGGCCCATGATACACATTGAGCAAACCGTCTTGCCGGAACCCGACTCGCCCACCAGCGCGTGGGTTTCACCGCGGTTCAGGCGCAGGTCGATTCCTCGCAGGGCGTGGGCCATGCCTTGCTCCTGCTCAAAGCTGACGTCCAGATCCTGAATGTCAAGCAGTAATTCGCTTTTAGTCACTGCTAATTATTCCGTCTTAAAAAATAGTCATACCAGCTCTGGTTAAAACATCATGGTCCTTTTAAAAATAAAAGAAAAATATGCGAAGCATAAAATAATTAAGCCGCCGGCGACTATGTCTAACAAGTTGCTTCAATTATCAAAAGACGATTTATAACCTTGTTAGCGCGGTCATTCAGGGCGGATTAATTAGCTAATCCTTATCTTCGGATTCAATAGACTGTACAACATGTCAACCCCAAAATTGATCAAGGAAAAGATAAAGGCCACAAAAACCACCCCCCCCTGTATCAATGGGAAGTCCCGCTGGTAGACACCGAACAGAAAGAGCCGGCCCAGTCCCGGCAAAGAAAAGACCTGCTCAATGATGATCGCTCCGCCCAGCATATAGCCCAGCTGGATGCCGGCAATCGTGATAACCGGCAGCAAGGCATTTTTTAAAGCGTGCTTGTAGTTTACCATCCGTTCGGTCAACCCTTTGGATCTGGCGGTCACCACATATTCCTTGCTGAGTTCCTCGGTCATCGAGGCCCGCGTCAGACGCAGCAGCACCGCCGCGCGTGCAATCCCCAAAGAAATTGCCGGCAGGATCAAATGCCGGAGGGTGCCGGAGCCAAATAGGGGAAAAAGCTTAATTTTAACGGAGAATAATAGCAGCAGAAGGATGCCCAGCCAGAAACTGGGGATGGCCATTCCGATTTGCGAAAAAAGCATCCCCAGGTAATCCCAGAGCGACCAGCGCTTGACCGCGGAAATTACCCCCAGGGGAATGGCGATGACGATCGAAACCACAATTCCCATCAGGGCCAGGGAAAGCGTCAGCGGGAAGCGCTGAAGTATCAATCGGGCTACGGGCTGACCGGAGATCATGGAATCACCGAAATCAAAGCGCAGAACTTCCCAGATCCATTGGAGATACTGGGATAGAATGGGCGCATCGGTGCCGAGTTTGGCGCGGATCGCATCGATGTCCGATTGCGACGCATCGATGCCGGCGATCACCAGCGCCGGATCACCCGGTATTACCCGGATCACAAGAAATACAATCGTCGAGATCAGCAATACCGTCAACAGCAAACGGCCGAATCTTCTGAGAGCGAACAGTAAGATGTGCGTATCCTTTCCAATATTCCATTAATCCATCATTCCATTCGACGTGACTTAGTGCATGCATTCATAAATGCTGTCATATTTTCAGGGCCTTTTTTAATTAACCGCAGAGGTCGCCGAGACCGCAGAGATCCCAGATTGCTAAACGTGAAAATTCTCAGCGTGCTCTGCGGCGAATGTTTTTAATGTGATCGTATTTATGAAATTGTGTACTTAGAACTGACCACGGACAACGAACGATCATTTACACTTGCCAAACCTTCCCGGTTGCCGCCAGTTCTATTTTGCCGCTAAATTTGGCCGCCGCCTGCTCCAGCAGCAAACTGTGAGTGCCGAAATGCGGCAAATGCGTCAGGACTAAACGGCGCACGCCGGCCGCGGCGGCGACTTGGCCGGCTTCGCCGGCGGTCAAATGCCCGGGAATCCGGCCGCGGTATTCATCGTACAGACTCGACTCACACAGAAGCAAATCGGCATCACGGGCAATCTCAATCAGATCGTCCGTGTATCCGGTGTCCGCTGTGTAAACAAAGCAGCGGTTGCCTTTTTTCACCCTCATCGAAAAGCAGGGGTCGGGGTGGTCATTGCGGCTGAATTTGAACGCCAGACAGTCCAGTTGCAGGCGGGTGGCCGGGTCGATTGCATATCCTTTGCTGTATTGCAGATAATCCAGCCCTTTTAGATGATCGTCTTCGGCGTGTCCGTAAATCGGCAGCGGTTTTTCGCGTTGCCCCAGATCCATTAAAATTCTGGAAGCATATTGCAGACATCCGATATCCGCCACATGGTCCCAGTGATAATGAGACAGGATGACTGCATCTAATTCCTGCAGCCGGATATGATTCTGCAGCCGGGACAATACGCCGGATCCGCAGTCGATCAGCACGCGATAGCCTTCGGACTCCAGTAGATAACCGGAGGTTGCTTCGTTGGCATCCGGATAAGCTCCCCACCAACCGATTGTGGTAATTTTCATAGTCAGATATTCTGATCATGCCGGTATTTCAAGGCTGCGCCGTAAACGGTTGCATATCCCGGATTCTCCGGAAATTGAAACCGGGTCTGGTAGAGTTTTCCCACCAGGTTCAATACATCTTGAATGTACCGGTTGCCGGCGACTTTGCCGACCATGACGATATTTTCCCGGCAATTCAATTCCCGGGCGCAGATTGAGGCAATGATGCCAATCGTTTCGCCGACCAGGCGCAAAATTCCGGCCGCCAGGTCTTCGGTTTTTTTTGATTTGACGGAAGCAAAATTACCGGCGGTCATATCGGCCCCCAGAAAACTGATTTCCTCATATCCCAGATCTGAAATGGTCAAATTGAGATTGGATGCATTGCCTTCCAGTGCCAGGGCCTCGATCTGCAGGGGATCGTCCACCCCGCATAGCAGGGAAGCAAGCCCCTGGATGGTGCCCCCGCCGACCCCGGTGCCGCCGACATGTTTGGCTTGGTTGTCTGCGAAATGAACGACCGCCGTGCCCGTACCCATGCTTGCGACGACACAATTGCTGGACTTGGCCAGCGCCGCGCCGCCAAAGCCGATCGCATCGATTTCGGCGACGACGTTGAGGCGCTCCTGCATGCCGGTGGGCATACCCGTGGTGCAGCCCGAAAATACGATGTGGTCGGTCTGATATTTGCTGCTGAAACGGTCATAGGCCGAACCGATCGCTTGCCAGCTCCGATCCTGCAGGCTAAACTTATCGGTTAAACGACCGGAATCGACGACCGCGAAATCCGTAAAGGAGGCCCCCCGATCAATGCCGATGATGGGTTTAGTGAAGTTGCTTCCCATGCGTCCCATGTTCCTATCCGCTGAATCCAATCCAGTTAAAAAGGCAGTCTCCAACCGGCTGTCTGCACCGGCGCCTGTGTAGCCCGGATGCCTGCAACCCCTTGGTTAATATTTGCCGGTCGTTACAATCGGGGCCGCTTTTTCGGGGTAATCGATAAAATTAAATAGGCCGGATATATGCGGGATTACCGGGCAATCCTTGATTTCCTCCACGCCCAGGGTGCCGAAGCGATTCAGGATCAGCGTCGGCATGCCTACTTTGCGGCTGCCCAGGGCATCATCATAAAAATTATCGCCGATATAGAGGCACTGACGGGCGGAAATATCCAATTTTTGCAGAGCGAGCTCAAAAATACGGGAATCCGGTTTCATGCAATCCACCTCGCACGAGATGACAATGGGGTCGAAATAGTCGATCAAACCCGCTGCGGTTAAGACATCCCGGGCCGTCCAGTCCCAGTTTGATATGATTCCCATCCCGATCGACCGGCGCTTGAGCTCGTCGAGGACTTCCCTGACCCCTTCAAAAGGCAGCCAGTAAGGATCGGTATTTTGTTTGATTTCTTCCCAGCGGGCATCCAGTTCGCATACATCCAGACTCAACCCCAGCCGGTAGTTCATAATCCCCAGGTAAGTCGGCATGTACACTTTGCGGGGCTTCAAGAAGATGCCCGGGTATTCGCGCATGAACAATTTGTCCGTCAGGTGAAATTCACGTTCGAGATCCCGCAGCGCGACCTGGTGGCCGAATTCTTTCAAAGCCTGCCGATAAGTGACCTCGCGCTGCATATAGATCAGCGTGTAGCCGATATCGAACCAGACATGTGATACTGTCAAAATTTACCACCTATTGCCTAACCCGGACAGGCCGGAACCAAAAAGGTCAAATTAATCACGAAAGCACGAAAGGACGAAAACACGAAAAAAAGACAATATAAA
>CAYTBC010000041.1:0-29081 GCA_964435765.1 uncultured Desulfosarcina sp. | reverse complement strand
AAGTCTTCGACGACAATCTGGGGGATTTTTTTGCCGTTCCAGCGGTTCCATCGGAGTTTGAAAACCATGCGGGCAAAATTCTTTTGCGCTGCGATCCGCTCATCGACGTTGAAGTGGATCGCCTGCAGGGATTGCGAGGTCGGACCGGAGGATTGCCTCAATACCATTCGCCGGTGGTTTCTGCCCACCATTTTCGAGGATACGACCCTGACTTTGGAGGACAAGAAAAGAGGTTCGGGATTGCCGGCGCCGTATGGCATCAACGTTTCGAGTTCATCGATGAGACCATCTGAAATAGCGCTGAAATCCAGTTCGGCATCAATCCGGATGGTGGGTATTAAATCTTCGGGTTGGGCCAGACCCTTAACGACCTTTTCAAAAGCATCCTGAAAATCACTAATATTTTCCGCCCGTATCTTCAGACCGGCCGCCATCGCATGACCGCCGAAGGTTTCAAGATACTGGCTGCAGTTCGCAAGGGCGCCATAAAGGTCGATTCCCGGCACGCTGCGGGCCGAACCTTTCCCAAGACCGTGTTCGGTCGCTATCAACACAACCGGTCGAAAATACTTTTCCACTATGCGCGATGCAACAATTCCCAGCACCCCTGCGTGCCAGCCGTCTTTGGACAAAACCAGCGAACGCTGCCCTAGCAGGGAAGGATTGGTATCCAACCAAACCTGAATATCCGTCAGAATTTTTCTTTCTAAATCCTGCCTTTTCTGATTCAACAAGTTAAGGGTTTGAGCGGCTTCGGCGGCATAGGCGCTGTCTTCCGAGATCAGCAGATTTACGGCCCGGGCAGCATGGTCCATTCGGCCGGCCGCATTCAGCCGGGGGGCCAGCCGGAAGGCGATATCATCGGCATCAATGGAATCATTGCGGGTTCCGCTGGCGTCGAGCAGTGCCGTCAGGCCGGGGCGCTGGCCGGCGTTGATGAGCTCTATGCCTGTTTTGCACAAAATGCGGTTTTCCTCCACTAGCGGCACCATGTCGGCCACAGTACCCAAAGCCACCAGGTCGCAGTAATTTTTCAGATTCGGTTCCGGACGCCCGCGCCAGAATCCTTGGTCCCGCAGGTGAGCCCGCAGGCCGATCAGCAGAAAAAATGCCACCCCCACGCCGGCAAGGTGTTGAAGACCCGCCCGGCAATCCTCCCTTTTGGGATTGATGACTGCCAGCGCCGGCGGTATGTTCCGGTCGATGTTGTGATGATCCGTGATCACCATGTCAATCCCGAATCTGCTGGCCGCCTCGACAGTCTGGTGGCTGCCGGACCCGCAGTCGGCCGTTATGATTAAATCAATTTTATGCGGACGGGCATAATGGGAAATGTGGTGGGGTTGGATGCTGTAACCCTCGGTCAGGCGATGGGGAATGTAATACGAAACATCCGCACCCGCATAGCGCAAAAAATTTAGTAAAATGACGGTTGACGTAATGCCGTCGACGTCATAATCACCAAAGATCAGGATTTTTTGCTGGCCGGTGATGGCCGCAGAGATCCGATTGACAGCCGCCTGGATGCCTTTCAGGGAGGAAGGCGGCCGTAAATTATTCAACGAAGCCGTCAAAAAACGGTCCGCATCCCGGGGCGTCACGATATCCCGGTTGGCTAAAACCGCCGCGGTAACCGGATTGCAGTTCAGCTGCCGGCTCAATTTTTCGACGGTCGCCGGATCCGGTTGAAGCATGTGCCATTGTCTTTTCATGAAAGCGCCCTCAGTTATAGTTTAGCCTGGCCCACAAGCCTTAAATAGGATATAAGGGGAACTGAATCCGAATGCAAGCGCCAGGGTTCATATTGAAAAAAAAAGGGTGCGATTACTTTTAAACATCGGTCGATTTTTGTTTAACCCACGAGTCATTGCGATGTCAACGGACCTCCTTCTTACGGAAACCACCAAAAAATACTATCGAATTGACCGTCGCGAAATTGCCTACTTACGATTTATCCTTGAAGCTTACGATGGGATTGCGGTTGTCAGCACTTTGGATTCCAGCGCGGGCCTCGTGGTTGTGCATATCGCCCCCGGCTGTGAGCAGGACGTGGAGACGATTTTGCAGGATTTAAAACACAATATCATGCTGGAGCCGGTGCAGCCGCCAAATGAATTGAAAATTGAAGATTGAAAATTTATTAAATGCTGTCGTTTTTATCTTAAGTGCCGCGAATCTTTCAGCGGAAGAGAAAATTAGCAGTCAAATCCAACTCGTCCGGAAATAATCTAAAAAAATTATGAGAAGGAAAAACCTTTACATTAACACCATCGGATGCCAGATGAATGTGCATGATTCCGAACAGATCGCGATCCAGCTGTCTGCGCTGGGATATCGGCAGACGCCGATGCTGGAATCGGCCGATCTCGTCATTCTCAACACCTGTACCGTCCGTGCCAAGGCCGAGCAAAAAGCCTTCAGCTTCCTGGGACGACTGGCACGTTTGAAAAAGAAGAAGCCGGAGATGATCGTGGGTGTCGGCGGCTGTGTCGCCCAGCAGGAAGGCGCGGGGATTCTCAAGCGGATGCCGCAGGTGGATCTTGTGTTCGGAACCCAGGCCATTGATCGCCTGTCCATCCTGATCCGCAAAATTGAGAATAAACGCTGTCGTATAGTTGATGTCTCAGTGTCCGAGAAACCGGAATTGTCCGATCCCGCTGTCGACACACAGCCCGGTCAGCAGGTAGCCCGTTTTGTTACCGTTATGCGGGGCTGCGACAATTTCTGCACCTACTGCGTGGTTCCCCACGTGCGCGGACGCGAGACCAGTCGGCATCCGGACAGCATTATAAAAGAAATCAATGGATTGGTCAGAAATGGTGTAAAGGAGGTCACCCTGCTCGGGCAAAATGTGAACAGTTACGGAAAAAAAGAAGGATTGTGCGGTTTCCCGGAATTGTTGTCCCAGGTCGAAGACATTGAGGGCCTGCTGCGAATTCGCTTTACAACCTCCCATCCCAAGGATTTAACCGACGAATTAATAAATGCGTTTCGAACAAATGAAAAATTGTGTGATCATATACACTTACCGGTTCAGTCCGGTTCCAGCCGCCTGCTGAAGCGGATGAACCGCAAATATACCAGGGAGCTCTACCTTGACAAAGTTTCCAAACTCAGGGATACTTGTCCTGGAATAGCGATCACCTCCGATATGATTGTCGGGTTTCCGGGTGAGACGGACGCTGATTTTCATGAAACTTTGAATTTGATGCGAATGGTGGAATTTGACGGTTTGTTTGCATTCATGTATTCCGACCGGCCCAACGCGCCGGCGGCAAAATTCAAGGACAAGATTTCAGATCTGCACAAAGGCGAAAGGCTGCAAATGCTTTTGGAACTGCAGGAATTTTTCACAAAAAAGAAAAATGAGGCATTGATCGGCTCAATTCAGGCCGTCCTTGTCGAGGGGTTCAGCAAAAGAAAATCGTCCGGCAGGCTCGACCATCCCCGGCGGCCGGACCAGTGGACCGGACGCACGTCCACCAATAAAATTGTAAATTTTTCTTATGATGACAATCCTGGTGGCTGTGGTGATATATTCCCCGGAAAACTGGTGCAGGTGGAAATTGAAAAAGCCTACTCCCATTCATTGTGGGGCAAGCCCGTCGACGCTGATACTGCAGCCGTAGGCTTGAAAGGAGAAAATTGTCATGCTGCATAAAGTAAGCATAGCGGGTCTGACCATGGATCCGGCGTCCAATACACCCATCATCATTCTAAGGTCGGAAAAGGATGATCTGGCCATTCCCATCTGGATTGGACTGCTAGAAGCCACCTCTATCGCTTCAGCCCTCCAGGAAATTAAATATGACCGTCCGATGACCCACGACCTTTTTAAAAATTTCTCAGATACCCTGCAAATTTCAATCGCCAAGGTCGAGGTCTGCGACCTGAAAGACAATACGTTTTTCGCCCGAATTTATTTTGTCTCCAAGGACAGCAATTTCGACATCGATGCCCGCCCCAGCGATGCCATCGCCTTGGCATTGCGGTTTAACGCCCCCATCTTTGTCGAGGATGCCGTCATGCAGAAATCAAAAATCAGCGGTGGTGAAGCCGAAGTTGTGGACACCAGCGAAGAGGGCAAAAAATGGGCGGATTATCTTGAAAACCTCTCGCCGGATGATTTCGGCAAATATAAAGTCTAGCCCGGAGTCATAAAATACGGGAATCCAAAGCCGGGTGAGTGCCACCGGCCTAACCGACTTCCCGTCATTAATTGTCAACAAAAGCGCCTGCATTGTGGGGCGCTTTTATAATTTCCCCCATCCACCCGCTCCTCTCCATTTCGAATTCACAAATTATTTCTAAAAAATCCTTGAAAAGAGACGTTTTTAAAAGATTTTTGCAGGAAAATGGATTGTTCATAACTTGTTGATAACCATTGATCTATCTAAAATATTTAAAAATATTAAATCGCGCGCAAGTCGTTCATATTCAGCGGTTCAAATAAAATATTCTAATATATCATTAGATTTCAATAAGATAGAAATTGTTGATAACTGTATTTCATCAGCCGGAAAACCAAGAATATTCAGGTTTGACACTCAAGCGCGGATTCCTATAAATGTCGCCCTGCATGATTCGATTTACCGAATGTTCAAAACCCACCCGATTCTCAAACAGCCATTTAGATACACCCGGATTCATAAGGGCTTGATATTGTACCGACCCCACCATTTCGACCCGTGGGGCACTATATATAGTGTTTATTTAATAAAAGTATACAATATGTAGTTGACAATGCCCTGAAACTTGGTTAACATTAAACTCATCCAATCAGTAAAAAGGATGGAATCGCATTCTTCCGGAGAAGCCCAATGAGTACAATCTTGGTTATTGACGATGAAAAAGGAATATTGCAGATCATTCGCCAGACGTTAACCAGATTCGGCCACAATGTCGAAACCGCCGAGGACGGCCAGGAAGGGATTCAAAAATTTGATGACGGCAACTTTGATGTGGTCATCACCGACATTTTGATGCCGGGCATTGACGGCAATGGTGTTGTGCAGCATATCCGAAAATCCGCCCGGCAATCCATCCCGGTGATCGCCATATCCGGAACGCCGTGGCAGCTGGAATCCAACGATTTCGATATGGTTCTACCGAAACCGTTCCCCTTAAAAAAACTGGTTGATTCCATCCGGTCCTTTACGCCGATTCCTTCAGCGGCCGCCGCCGGCATATAGCCGCCTTCCTACCTTTGCATATTTAATTCAGCCTACCCAACCCCGCTAAACCCGAATGATGGCCGCCCGGACCCGAAGCTGAACTTTTTCCGGGACTGCGCTCGGGAAAAGTGGCCCCTGCGGGGCAGAAAATTTCTCGCAAAGTCACCTGAAACCTTTAAAACTCTTAGCACGGGATAACATCGACAACAAATGGCCGATGCTGCGTTTCGCAGCGTCTGAAACGTGGCTGGTCACGAATCGGCAGCAGGGTCGGGCGACATCAATATGCAAAACGGCCATTCTCATAGATCGTCAAGGTCTTGCCGGATTTCAGATGGGCGGTGACTCTTTTCTTTTCGGTGTTGACCAGGTCCCAGTGAAGGGCCGACTCGTTAAAACCCAGCTTCTGTTTAAGCGCGCGGTTTAATCTGCGGCTGTCTCCGGCATAGCTGTTTGAATAGGATGAACCCAGAGCGATATGGCAGTTGCCGTATTTTCCCCCGAAGTTCTCATCAAAGAGGGTGTTGGCCATAAAGCGGTCGATTCTGGAAAAACGCTTGTCGGTCAGGGAGAACTCGCCCACCTTATTGGCGCCTGTATCCATTTGCAACTGCTGCCGGAGAAAATTTTCGCCGGCTTCTGCTGAAACCTTGACGGCTTGGCCACCGTCAAACTCCAACCTTACGCCTTCAACGCGATTTCCGCTGCGATATGACGGCTGATCGGCGTGATATTTTCCCCGGGTGCCGCGCCAGTCGGGTGAAATAAAAATCTCAAAACTGGGTATGTTACGTCCGGATATGCCAATCCACTGTCTTTTTTCTCCAGGAGTCACCTCAAGATCGATATTTTCTGATTCAACATGCAAGCACTCTATATCCAGTGCGTTCAGCCATTTTTTAATCGAGCGGGCATTATTGTAAATCGACTGCCATTCGGCAACCGGGTCATTTTTATTTAAAAAGCAGGCTCTGATGACTTGCCGGGCATACTCGTCGAGGCTGATGCCGGCCTGGAGGGCCAATCCGGCGGTGGGAACCACACACAGCGTCCAGCTGAAAGCTCCGCCGACTTCCCTCTGATTGCGGATATCATGCAGAGCCTTTTGGGCCAGGGCGGTTTTGCCGATTTTCTGGGGATCGACATCACTGAGGTGGGTAAGGGATTCCGGCGCATACAGGGAAATGCTTCCGTTGAGCCGTGACATCAGCTCATTTTCCCCGGGTGGCAAAAAAGCGAGCTGTCCGCCGGCAGACAGCAGGTAAAAGTTCCTTTCCATGATCGTGCTGGGATTGATGCGCTGGACGGGATGCAGGCCCTTGACCAGTATTTTCGCGTGAAGGATTTCAGCCAAGCCCAAGGCGGGGCCGTCATAGCGAATCAGAACAATGTCCTCTTTTTTGAACGGTTTCTTCTTCGCGGTCGTCAAGCCCCACCAGAGTACGTCCGCGTAGCGCTGCAAATGCTTTTCGGTCAACATGGTGCGTGCTCCTTCTTTTACCTTAGCCTTTGTCCTTTATCCTTTCATCCTATAATTTTCCGTTTTCAATATCCAGTATTCTGCATCCCCGCTGCGCGGAATCTCCGCGCCGCCAAGCGTCAATCATCGTCGTCATCTTTTAAAAAGAGCTGGTGATATTCCGACTCGCTGAGATGTTTTTTGAGCAGGCGGTTGACCAGATTAAACAGCTCCAGCAGTTCGTCGTCCGTCATTCGTTTGGTGATCAACGCCATGAACCGGTCGTCGGAAAATTTTTGAAGATAATAGATGACGGCGTTTTCATCCGTCTCGCGGTCCGCTCCATATCCCACCAATCCCCGGTAAGTTTCAACAAAATTATGCGAGTGTTTCGGCATCTTGTGTTTTCCCGTTCTATCCATTCGAATAATTAAGATGGCCGGCTGAAACGCAGCGGCATTAAAGTCTTAAGGCCTTTTGGCCGAAACTATATGAATGAAGAAAAAAAATAAAGGAGAATCAGGCATGAAGTCCGTTTTCTTTGCATTGGCTCAATTAACGCTGGTCACACTGGTATATGCCTTCGCGTATCGGGCCGGATATCGAAGTGCGCAATCAAAAGCGATTTCAGTTGTTAAAAAATTTGCCGATCCGGTTAACTGCCTGCTCGACAGCTTGAATGACAGCATCGACAAGGCTGTTGAAGAGGAAGACCGAATGGATAATAAGTGATTGGGGCTGAATAATTAATTGATTTTCGAAGCGTTCAGCAGGGCTTTGGAGCTGTCGAGCACCGAGCGGATTGTACCGGCCAGTTGATCTTTGACGATCGGTTTCATGATGAACTTATCAATTCCCATGGCCAGGGCTTTTTCTTCGGTGATCGACTCATTGAATCCGGTGCATAGTATGACCGGGATGCCCGGTTTGATTTCCATTAATTTGCGTGCCAGCTGGTCCCCGGTCATTTTCGGCATGGTCATATCCGTTATCACCAGATCGTATCGCTCGGGCAGGGCGGCAAATTCTTCAAGCGCTTCTTGACTGTCGGTCTTGGTGGTAACCTTATAACCGAGACGCTCCAAAATTTGCTGCTCGATGTCGATAATCTGTTTTTCGTCGTCGATGAGCAATATCCTTTCACTGCCTCGGGTTGCGCCGGCGGATTCGATCGTTTCCGTTTCCTCATCGAAATCATCAATGACCGGCAGATAGACCGTAAATTGGGTTCCTTTGCCGGGTTGACTGCTGACGCATATATCCCCCCCATGATTTTTGACGATGCCGTGGATGACCGACAGCCCGAGGCCGGTGCCCTTGCCCAGTTCCTTGGTGGTATAGTACGGTTCGAAAATGCGCTCCAGCACTTCCGGCTCCATTCCATGCCCGGCATCCTTAACGGTCAGTTCGAGGTGGGGGCCGAGCTTCATTCCCACCCGTTCCTGCGAAGTCTCATAGCTGATGTCGATCTGCTTCAGCGCCACTTCGAGCTTGCCGCCGCTTGCCTGCATGGCATGGTAGGCATTGGTGCAAAGATTCATGACGACCTGATGAATTTGAGTTGGATCGCCCTTGATGGGACCACAGTTTTCGTCCACGTTGCTTTCGATTTCAATGGAGGACGGGATGGTGGCGCGCAGCAGCTTGAGCGCCTCTTTAATCAGGAACTGGATTTTTAAGGGCTTGCGTTCCTGGCCGCCCTGCCGGCTGAAGGTGAGTATTTGCTGGACCAGTTCCTTGGCCCGGTGGGTAGCCTTTAGGATTTCTTCCAGATTCCTTCTGGCCTGGCTGTCCTCCGGGATGTCGTCCATGGTTAACTCGGTGTAGCCGACAATCGGGAAAAGAATATTGTTAAAATCATGGGCAATGCCCCCGGCCAGGGTGCCGATGGCCTGCAGTTTCATCACCTGCTGCAATTGCCTTTCGGACTGGGCCAGCGCCTTTGTCCGGGCCTCGATTTTCTTTTCCAAAATGGCGTTCTGGTCGCGCAGCAGGCGGTAAAATTCAAGGCTTTCCAGTGCATTGGCGGTATTGAGCAGGATGATGGACAGCAGGGTCAACGATTTGTCCGGTATGATGTTTTTATTGTCCGGCAGCAAGCCGACGAACATGCCCCTGATCCGGGAATAGGTGGCGATTACATGCAGCATGAGCTGCCTGGAATGATCATGGGAAGAGATTGTCACCCCGCGTCTTTCCCGAATGGCCCAGGCAAAAAAACCTTGGTCGATCAGGTAGCTGACCTGATCTTCCATGAATGGCTGCCGGTCCGAAGGTTCGCAAACAGACAGGGCAAAGTCCGATTTGTCCTGGTCCACGATATAGAATGCAGTGGCTTCAAAAGGGATTAAATAGCGCAGTCTTTTTTCGGCTTCCTGCAGAATATGCTCCGGTCCGTAGCCTTTATTGATGTCTTTTTGGAAGTCGCCCAGAGAAAGTGCCATTTCAAGTGCATTTTGAATCAGGCGCCTGTTCTCCTCCAGGTATTCGACGCGTGCCAGGAGATTTGCGGGATCCATATTTGCGTTTTTCTTCATCGTATTATTACACGTGCAGTATTGTTTCCAAAGCTTTAAACTGATGGGTCGCCTGCCCAATAACCTTTTCGAAACAACTGGTCGGCAATTCGAGATTTTTCCAGGCAACGTAGTCCAGCGGCGGTATAAATCTCTCACCGCTGCCGCCGATTCCCAGGCTGTTTATAATGACATCCGCCAGATTGACGATGGCCGCCGTCAACGGCTGCTGCGCCTCAGACGGTCGGTGATGGAATAAGACATTGTTTTCGAGAGCAACCGGCAGTTTCCACTGTTTCATCAGCTGGCTGCCCACCTGGGCGTGGTCGCAACCTAGATAATCTTTTTCTTCCTTGTACAGCAATTTAAAACAGTAGCGCGAGCGGTTGATGATATTGTGCGATTCTTTCGGAAAATATATAAAAAGAATCAAGCGGCCCAGATCATGCAGCAATCCGGAGACAAACAACTGCTCGGTTTGCGGAATGTTCAGATGCGCGGCCAGGACCCTCGACAAAATACCGCACGCCAGGCTGTGCCGCAGAAAAGAATACATATCAATGATTTCTTTGGGAATATTTTTGAAAATCGAAAGGATGCTGATCCCCAGGGCCAGACCGGAAATTTCACGCGTTCCGATGAGGGTGACCGCATGCGAGACCTTGTCTATTTTTGATGGGAAACCATAAAATGACGAATTTACAATTTTAAGCAGCAGAGCGGTTAAGCTCGGGCTTCTGTTCACCACTTCGGCGATGTTTTCGGCCGAAGATATAGGATTGGCAATAACTTCGTTTAATTCAAAGACCACCGCCGGAATTTCAGGCAGAATAATCTTTTTATTATCCAACTCCCTGATAAAGTCGATTTTTTGAGCGTTATCCGGTATCTCCCGTTCGGTGATGGGCAAACTGCTATTGGTTTGAACCAGATTGTTTTTGCACCTGAACTGAACCGCTATTTTGAATATTTCTCGAATCGCCGGATGTTCCATGTCCACATGGCTGCAAAGCAGCTTCATGGTTTCAACGGCCTGTTCGACCAGCTCCGGATCGAATTTGGGGTCAAATTTTTCTTTGGCGCCGGAAGACCCGGCCACATTGACCTCCGAAATCCCCCAGATTTTAAAAATACGGATATGGTTGGATTGAATTTCGTTGCCGCTGGCCAATAAGAGGCGTCCGTTAATATCGCGAACCTCTTCGGCTAGAATCTGACCGGGCTTTAATTTATCTGTCTGTACGGCTTCCATGGGATTTGATGCTATTTTGTTTGAAAATTTTTCGGGATGTGATGCATGTCCCCTGCCGAGGTGAAATTACCTGGTTGTTTTCCGGTGGCCGGGGCCTTCAGCATCAAAACAAACCGCCCGCAACCTGCCAACAACTATTTCTCTATATTTATCGTCTCAACTGATAAAAAACTTAAGCAAAAATACGATTTTAAGGCCAAATAGGGATAGGGATGGCGGTGCGGCTCATGGAGTTCGAACTTAAATTGAGGGCGGCCGGCCCGGCGAGCCAAAATTATTGCAGGGTTCGGTCGAAGCCGGAATCAGGGAGCGAAGCAGTGCAGGCCTATTGGATATTTACATCACTTATTCTTATGTTGAAAATCCGGGCTTCTGCAGCAGGATTCGTTACCGGCCTTGATCCCCGGCTTGCTCGACCAGGTTTTTTACCGCGGCCAGGTAGGGCTGCAAGCCGCGCATAAAAATATCGTTGTGGTTGGCGCCGGGAATCTTCAAGAACGTTTTGGCGGGTGCGGGGCAGGCGTCATACAGGGCCCGGCCGTCAGAAAACGGAATAATGTGATCAAATTCGGCGTGGATGATCAAAGTCGGCTTGTCAAATTTTTTTATTTTTGCAAGATTGCCGAATCCGTTTTCCTCTTTGAACCCAAGTGCCTGCAAATCGATTCCCAGCAGCTGCAGCAGCGGGCCGGCAAAAGCAAAGCCGCTTTCGACAATCAGGCCGTCAATTCGATTTTTATGGGCGGCCGCCAGTTCCAGTACCGAAGCACTGCCCAGAGACCTGCCCATCAGGACGATTGGACCGGCAAAGTCATTTTGCCGAAGCCAATGGCATGCGAATTTAAAAATGGTGTGACAATCCTGCATCATGCCGGCAATCGTCGGCTGTCCGCCGGAGCGGCCGTAGCCGCGATAATCCACCGCCAGAAAATTGATGCCCATTTGATTGTACACGCCGCCTAGTTCATCGTAGTCGGAGACAATTTCACCGTTGCCGTGAAAAAAGAGCAGATTGGGCCCGGACTTGCGGCACATATGAAAACGGGCCCCGACGGCGATATCCGCTGCAACCGGTATCATGATGTCCTTACCCTTCGATTCGGCAGCCTGAAACGGTGAGGCGGCCGGCTCCGGCCGGGGGTGAAACAGGAACATGAGAATTTCGGGCCGATCCAGAGACGAATAATCAAATGAGGATGTATCCTGCATAACTATAACCCATTAATTAAGATATCTGACTGCCCAGGCCGCGATCACCGACCCGACATACCGCGAATCCGCAGGATTCATGAGCAGGTGGTCGGCTTGATCCAGTGAAATGAAGCTTTTCGGGTGGCGCGCGGCCTGAAAAATTTTAGCCGCGTTTTCGATATCGACAACACGGTCGTAGGGCGAATGAAAAATCAGCAAGGCACGATTCAGATTGCGAATCGTATTTTGCATGGGCACGGATTGAAGGTCTTCGAGAAACTGCTTTTTGATTTTAAAATTTCGGCCGGCCAGATCAACCACGGCTTCCCCCCGCTGTTCGATAATGTCTTTGGATTCACCCAGTGCCAAGGACACATGTCCGGGGTCGGCCGGTGCGGCAATTGTTACCACGGCCAAAGCCGACGGAATTTTGCCGGCGGCCTGCAGCACGGCCGCACCGCCCAGCGAATGGCCGACTAGGATTTTGGGCGCTTCGTAATTTGCCGCCATGAACTGCGCTGCCTGCACCAGGTCGGCGACATTGGAAGAAAAATTGGTGTCGGCAAAATCGCCTTCGCTCTCCCCGAGTCCGGTAAAGTCAAAGCGCAGCACGGCAATGCGTTGCAGGGTCAATGCCCGGCTGATATGGCTGATGGCTTTGATGTTTTTAGAGCAGGTGAAGCAGTGGGCTAAAAGGGCATACGCCAGCGGTGCCGTGCCGTCAGGAAAGTCAATTCTGGCAGAAAGCGTTTGACCGGCCGTATTGTTGAATTTGAGGTTTTTAAACTGCATATTCCTGCTGCGCCATTTCTGCCATTTTGAACTTTTGGACCTTGCCGCTGCCGGTCATGGGAAATTGGCTGACGAATTTATAATACCGCGGAATTTTTTCAGCCGGCAAATGGGACCGCACATAGACGGCCACCGCCTCCAGGGAAAGCCCAGCCCCGTCTTTGAGCTTAATCCAGGCCGCGACTTCCTGCCCGCTTTGCGGATGATCGAATCCGAACACCTGGACCTCCGATACGCCGGCCAGCCGATAGATGAGTTCCTCAACTTCGACGGGGTAAATTTCCTCGCCCCGGCGCACAATCACATCTTTGAGCCGGCCGGTGATTTTTATGTAACCGTGCGGATCCATCATCCCCAGATCTCCGGTGTGAAACCAGTTGTCCCGGTCAACCGCCGCCGCGGTGGCTCCCGGCATTTTGTAATATTCTTTCATCAGAAATCCCCGGGTGCATAGCTCTCCCGGTTGATCGGGGCCAAGGGTTTCTCCGGTGGCCGGATCTATGATTTTAACTTCATTGCAGGCCAGCGGCGTTCCGATGGTTGATACCCGCAATTCAATCGGGTCGTGGGGATGGGTCATGGTGATCCAGGAAGAGGTCTCCGTGATGCCGTATGCCACGGTAATGTCGGAAACCCCGATATCCTCCACAATTTTCCGCATCAACTCCATAGGACACGGTGCGCCGCCGATAATGCCTTTGGTCAGCGACGCCCAGTGGCTTTTTTGAAACCCGGGATGATCGATCAGTGCAATCAGCATGCTGGGGGATCCGTAAATCGCGGTGCATTTTTCGCCGGCAATGGTCGGCAGGATCATTGCCGGGTTAAAGCTCGAACAGGGCATGACCAGGGCCGCACCGCGCAAAAGCCCCGCCAGGGCAATGCAGGTGTTGCCGAACATGTGAAACAGGGGAAAAAACAGACACAGCCGGTCGCCGGCAGCGATCCCCTGGCGTTGGGTGGCCACCATGGACTTGTTGATCAACCCGGGGTGATCCAGCACGACGCCTTTGGGCTGTCCGGTGGTGCCGGAGGTGTACATGATGGCCACGGCGTCGTGCGGTTTGACGGCGGCCTGCACTTTTTTCAGCTCAGCGGACGTCGTTTTTGAAGCGCCGTCGATCAAATCGTGCCAGCTAATCATATCAGCCGCGGTGGACTCGCCAATGACAAATACATGCTTCAGAGAGGCAATGTTTTTTTTTGCTGCCGCCGCCGTTTTGACGGCATTCTCATCGCCCGCGATCCCGGCGACGATCAGACCGATGCTTTCCGATTGTTCCAGAATGTAGTGCAGGTTGTCTCGGGTCGCGGCCGGATCGATGGGCACCGTGATGGCCCCGATTTTGGCCAAACCCAGCATGGACAGCAGCCACTCGGGAACGTTGGAGGACCACAGCGCCACCCGGTCGCCCTTTTTAAGGCCGTAATTTAAAAATCCCCGGGCGACCCGGTCGATTTCTTCAGACAGGCGCCGGTAGTCGTAGCGGATTCCAATTTCAGTGTGCACCAGGGCGTCGCGGTGAGCGTATTCCCCTGCCATTTCATCGAGGATTTCACCGATGGTTTTCAGAATAACTCGCATCAGTTTGCCTCCCATTTATTTGAGCCGCATCATGAACCGGTTCATGAAATCCGGCTTACGCATTCCGGCTTCATGGATTGTCCGACTATAAGGCAATTCTTTTTTTGAGTCCAGTTCAAAATATGGAAGCGACCGCCCATTACACCGTTGTGTACCTCCTTGTCCGGTGCATCCTACAAAGTAATAGGGGGTGAATCAAATTCACAATCTAGACGGCTTGACATTTAAAAGATCATTCTATATACATAAATTCTCTTTTCAAAGAACAAGCGTACTGATTTCGAAAAACAAAAGCGCAAAGTGGTTCAGATTGAGCGATGACGTTATCCTAAAAGTAGAAAATTTGTCACTGGCCTTCGGCGGCGTACAGGCGCTTTATAATATCAGCACCCAGCTGCTAAGCGGCGAAATCTTTGCCGTTATTGGACCCAACGGGGCCGGCAAAACCTGTCTCCTCAACTGCATCAGCCGATTCTACACCCCCAAAGAAGGCCAGATTATTTATGACGGCAAGGACATCATTGGTGTCCGTACCCACGCTATTGCCAAAATGGGGATTGCGCGCACCTTTCAAAACATTGAACTCTTCAAAGGCATGACCGTTTTGGACAACATCAAACTCGGGCGGCATGCCTTTCTGAAATCAGGGATTTTCTCGGATGTGCTTTATTGGGGCCGGACCCGCCGCGAAGAATTGAACCTGCGCCGGGAAATCGAAGAGAAAATCATTGATTTGCTGGAGATCCAAGCGATTCGCAAAAAAGTGGTGGGTACGCTGCCCTATGGACTCCAGAAACGGGTCGAGCTTGCCCGGGCGCTGGCCATGCGGCCCAAAGTTCTCCTCCTGGACGAACCCATGGCCGGCATGAACCTGGAGGAAACCGAAGACATGGCCCGGTTTATTCTGAATGTCAACCAGATGTGGGGGGTGAGTATCATTCTGGTTGAGCATGACATGGGCGTGGTGATGGATATCTCCCACCGGGTGTGTGTGCTGGAATTCGGACAGAAAATTGCAGAAGGCTCACCCCGGGAGATACAGCAAAATCCTCAGGTTGTACGGGCATACCTGGGCAAGGACGAAAAGGCCTATTCACGTTTGGGATAAACCAAACTTGACACTTAAAACCAAAAATCTGGCAGAACAACTCACACAAAGTTAAGACCCTGTGAGTCCGGGTCGGGACTATTTTCACCGGCCCGCGATAAATGACAATGAATCAGCCAAAGGACAATACCAATCAAATGCCAAGGAGCCTTCCGGCGCTGCTGGTCAGAAATGCCGAGCGTTTCGGCGGCGGCCGGGTTGCCCTGCGCGAAAAGGAATTCGGGATCTGGCAGTCCGTGACCTGGCAGCAATACCTGGCGCGGGTGCGCAATTTATCCCTGGGGCTGATTGCCCTCGGAATTAAACCCGGCCAAACCATCGGCATTATCGGCGATAATCGTCCCGAATGGGTGTATGCCGAATTGGCAGCTCAGGCCGCCGGTCTGGTTCCTTTCGGCATTTTTCAGGATTCCATTCTCAGCGAAGTGGCCTACATCATCGACCACTCGGAAGCCACCGTGATCGTGGCCGAGGACCAGGAACAGGTGGACAAGATTCTGGATTTAAAAGATCAGCTGCCGCGCATCCGCAAGATTATCTACGCCGACCCCAAAGGATTGTGGGATTATGAAGAAAAAGACCTTTTGATGGAGTTTGTCGAGATCGAGCGTCTTGGGGAGCAGCTGTACCAACAAGACCGGCAGCTTTTCGCTAAAAATGTGAGTGCGATTACCCCCGACGACCTGGCCATTATCTGCTATACCTCCGGCACCACCGGCCGCCCCAAGGGCACGCTGCTGACCCATCGCAACATTATCAGCATGGTAGCCTCCCTCAATGAAGTCGATCCCAAGCAGCCCGATGATCAGTTTTTGTCATTTATCCCGCTGCCCTGGATTGTGGAGCAGACCATGAGTGTTTTTTCGGCCCTGTATGCGGGCTATACCGTGAATTTTCCGGAAGAGCCGGAAACGGCCATGCAGGATTTATACGAGATCGCCCCCAGTCTGATAGTGGCTTCCCCGCGCATGTGGGAGGATATTTCGCGGCAGGTCATGGTTAAACACCTGGACGCCTCCTTTTTAAAAAAATATGTCTACAACCTCTGCCTGCCGATCGGTTACCGCTGGGCGGACTTTAAGTTCGAAAAGACGAAGCCTCCGCTGGGGTGGAAGATTCTCTACTGGCTGGCGTATGCCGCCATGTTTCGGGCACTGCGGGACCGTTTGGGCTTTTCAAAGATCCGGTCGGCCATGACCGGCGGTGCGGCCCTCGGACCGGATGTATTCCGCTTTTTCCACGCCCTGGGTGTCAATCTCAAACAAATCTACGGGCAAACCGAGGTGGCCGGCTACTCCACCATTCACAAGGACGGCGACATCAACTTTGACTCGGTCGGCATTCCGGTGCCGGCAGCCGAGGTGGCTATATTTGAGCCCGATGCCGAAGGGGTGGGGCAGGTTATCTCCCGCGGGCCCGGTTTGTTCCAGGGATACTTGAAAAACGAGGAGGAAACGCGCGCCACCATTATCGATGGCTGGATGCATTCCGGTGATGCCGGCTATTTTACCAAAGATGGGCATCTGGTCATCATCGATCGCGTCAAGGATCTCATGCACTTGAAAAGCGGTGCCAAATTCTCGCCCATGTTTATTGAAAACAAGCTTAAATTCTGCCCTTATATTGTTGAAGCCGTGGTGCTCGGCCACGAGCAGGATTACGTTGCGGCCATGATTTGCATCGATTATAAGCACGCAGGCAAATGGGCGGAAGAAAACCGGCTGAACTACACCACCTACTCGGATCTGGCGGGCAAGTCCGAGGTTTATAATTTGATCGAGCAGGAGGTCGTCCGTGTTAATACCACTTTGCCCGGAAAGGCGCGCATCGCCAAATTTCTGCTGCTTTACAAGGAACTGGATGCCGACGACGAGGAACTGACCCGCACCAAAAAAATCAGACGCAAGTTCATTAACCAGAAATACTCCCAGGAAATTGCCGCGCTTTACAGTGCGGTGGAAGAGCTTCCGATCGAAACGATTATCCGTTACCAGGACGGCAAAACCGCCACGCTGCGAACCAACCTGATTATTCGCACCATGAAGCCGGCCGAAACCTATAAAAACCAGCAGCCCAAGAAAGGTTTGCGGGCCATGATTAAAGGAGCCATATAGGTGCCCAGCGAATTTCTCTTTTTCATGCAGTTTTTATTAACCGGCCTTTCCATGGGCTCGATATATGCCTTGGTGGCGCTGGGTTTCGTATTGATCTACAAATCCACCTCCATTCTCAACCTGGCCCAGGGCGAGTTTATGATGGTGGGCGCCTATGTCTGCCTTTCCATGACGCTGGATTTCGGCCTGAGTTTTATGACCTCGTTTATAATTACCATGGTGTTCTCCGTTATCCTGGGGTTGGCCGTCGAGCGGCTGGTGCTCAGACCCCTGATCGGTGAGCCGATTATTTCCATCATCATGGTCACCCTGGGGTTGACCTACATTCTGCGCGGTGTGGTCATCATGCTGTGGGGCAACGACATCCGCCAGTTTAACATATTCCCCGAAGAGCCGATTGACCTGTGGGGGGTAAAAATCACCTACCTCTATCTCTGGAGCATGGGAATTTCCATGGTGCTGCTGACCTTTTTTGCCGTATTTTTCAAATATGCGCGCACCGGCATCTTCATGCGGGCCGTGGCGGATCATCAGACCGCGGCCCAGAGTATGGGAATTTCGGTCAAGCACGTGTTTGCGATCAGCTGGTGTATTGCCGCGGTAGTTTCCTCCATCGGGGGGATTCTGATCGGCAACATCGGCGGCGTCGGGGTGGAGCTCAGCCACCTGGGCTTAAAAGTGCTGCCGGCTGTTATTTTCGGCGGTCTGGACAGCATTCTGGGCGCCATCATCGGCGGTCTGCTGGTCGGAATACTTGAGTTTCTTTCGGCCGGCTACCTCGACCCCTACATCCCCGCCATCAACGAGGTTTTTCCGTTTATGGTGATGGTGCTGGTTTTGATGATCAAACCTTACGGGTTGTTTGGGACTGAGGAGATTGAAAGGGTCTGACGGGTTGCGGGGTGCGGGGTGAGGCACTTTCAATGCCAGCTGATAGGGTATCGTTGATAGTTGATAGGATGAAGGAAAATGGCTCACGGCGCACGGCGAAAGGCGTAAGGTAAAAGAAAAGGAGAGAGCAGAGGGTAGATGAAAGAAGGTGGGAAGGCAGGAACGTGTGCCCGACGCCTAAAATTTGTAAGCTCCAACCTTACACCTCATACCCTATACCTTAAGCCGTGCGCCGTATGCCTTGTGCCGTGAGCCAATTGAAGCCAAGTACGAGAATTGAGTAAAGATTATCAACGATATTAACCTATAAATACGGTTGAAGTTCGACAATGCCTGCTGGATTATATCACGAAAATTATCGCACGGATGAACGCATCTTTCAGACCTGGTTTGTGCGGGTCTGGCTGGTGGCATTTTTAATCGGGTGTGCCGTGCTGCCGGTATTTGCATCCAAATACATGATATCCATCCTGATCGAGGTCGGCATCGCCGTGGTTGCCTGCCACGGACTGAATATTCTCACCGGCTTCACCGGCCAGATATCGCTGGGGCATGCCGCGTTCATGGGGGTCGGTGCCTATACGTGTTCGATTCTCGTCGGCAAGGCCGGTGTGCCGTTTCTTGCAGCCTTGGTTGGTGCCGGCGCCATGGCCGCCTTAATCGGCATGATTTTTGGTATCCCGTCGCTCCGCTTGCGGGGACTGTATCTGGCCATGGCAACCATTGCGGCCCAGTTCATCATCGAGTTTACCATCCGCCGCTGGGACACATTGACCGGCGGCGTCGAGGGCATGTACGTCGATCCGGGGAATGTGGGCCCCTTTCACTTTGATGATCGGCTGCATTTGTATTATCTGACGTTCATCATAGCCGTGGCGGCCACGCTGGCGACCAAGAATATCATCCGTTCCCGATCCGGGCGTGCGTTTGTCGCCATTCGGGACCGCTACCTGGCTGCTGAAGTTATCGGCGTGAACCTTTTCAAATACCGTTTGATGTCATTTGCCGTATCATCCTTTTTGGCCGGTATTGCCGGCGCTTTGATGGCCCAATACCTGGAGGTGATCACTCACGAATCCTTTACCATATCGCAGTCCATCGACTATTTGGCCATGTGCATCATCGGCGGGTTGGGTCACATTTTAGGCGGCATTTTCGGCGTTGGCTTCTGGTTTATCCTGGAAAGAATTCTGGAGATCGTGACCACCAGCCTGAACACGGCCTATCCCGAACATGTCACCTGGTTTGTCTCTATTCGGGAAATCGTATTTGGCCTGGTCATCATTCTTTTTCTCATTTTCGAGCCGGACGGCCTGGCAGCGCGCTGGCGCACCATCCGGGCTTACTGGAAGCTCTGGCCGTTTTCGTATTAACCTATTTTCAATTTTGAAAATATATTTTGAAAGGAGGACTTACCATGAGAAAATGTACTGTCATTATTGCAATCCTGGCAATTGCCGCGGGTCTGTCCTGCGGGCTTTTGCCGGGTCATGCGGCCGCAGCCGATGTGATCAAATGGGGGGTCTTGATCGATCTTTCCGGTCCCACCTCGGACTGGGGTAAAAACCAGGTCAAGGGGCAGCTGGATGCCATGCGCTGGATCAATGAGAACGGCGGCATCAACGGCAAGGAGTTGCAGCTGATCGTTATCGATGACGGCTACAAGGTTCCGCGGGGTGTGGCCGGCTACAACCGTCTAATCGACTCGGAAAAAGTTCTGGGACTTTACATCCAGTCGACCGGCACGACCATGACCCTGGCCAAGAAAATCGTATCGGACGGGGTCGTAACGATTGCGGCTTCTTTTATCGGTGTTTTTCAGGATCCCGCGAAATATCCCTTCAGCTTTTACATGTCCCCTTCTTACAATGACATGGCCCGCATCGCCCTAAAATGGATTCGGACGACATGGAAAGATTCCAGCCGCAAGCCGAAAATCTGCTATCTATATCCGGACAACACTTACGGCCGTGCCATTTTAGAGACAAGTAACCAGTACGCCAAGGAAATCGGTGTTGAAGTGGGCCCGGATCAGGTGATTAACTGGCCGACCAAGGATGCCACGGTTCAGCTGACCAATATGAGCCGGTATGATCCGGATTATGCCTATATCACATCTACGGCGATGAACGGCGCCGTCATTTTGAAAAACGCCAAAGCCCTCGGGCTCAAAACCAAATTCATTTCCAACATTAGAAACTTTGAGGAATCCCTGATTACATTGAGCGGCGGCGCTGCTGAAGGGACTTACGGCGTTCATCCCATTGCGCCCTATGGTGCGCCGGTGCCCGGCATGAAAAAAGTCGTCGCATCGCATGAGCAATGGCATCCGGGTGAAGAGGGCACCAATGTTTATGTGGAAGGCTGGGTCAACATTCTTTGTGTCGCGCAAGCACTAAAAACGGCGGATACAGCCGGCAGCCTCACCCCGGCTGGAATACGCAATGCGTTTGAGCAATTTAGAAACTTTGATACCGGCGGTCTCGCCCCTCCACTGACTTTCACCAACAAGGATCATCGGGGCAGCATGGCCGCAAAAATTTACGAGATCCAGGACGGCAAGATGGTCGATGTCAGTGACTGGATTGAACTGCCGCGGGATATGGAGTATTTCGGCAAATAGCTTCCTTGAAAAGGCAGAGGTATGCTCGATCTGAATCTACCCAGAGAATTCAACGCAGCCGAATATTTTGTTGATCGCAACGTGGCCGAGGGCCGTGGGGACAAGACGGCTATTTTGTTTGAGGAGCAGGCGGTTTCTTACAACCTGCTGGCGGAAAACGTCAACCGGGCGGCCAACGCCCTGACCGCACTCGACGTCGGGATGGAACATCGGGTGATGCTGCTGCTGCGGGATACACCCGAGATGATCTACTCCTTTTACGGGGCCATCAAAGCCGGTGCGGTGCCCATCCCGACCAACATCCTGATGAAAGCTCCGGATTTTCTTTACATGCTCAACGACAGCCGGGCGCCGGTTTTAATTGTCGATCCGGCATTTTTGCCCGAAATCGAAAAGATTCGGGACCAGGCCTCTTTTTTACACCATGTGGTGGTTTGCGGGGGGCCGGATCCCCGGCATCTCGCATTTGATGACCTGCTTGAAAATGCAAGTCCCGATTTCACGGCAGCCGCAACCACCGCTGATGATGCAGCTTTCTGGCTTTACAGCGGCCGCAACCCCGAAAGGCCAATGGCGGCCGTCCACCACCACAGCCACATGCTTTACTGCGCTGAAGCCTATGCCAAGGGCATCCTCGATATGAAGGCCGCTGACCGGGCCATGGGCTCGTTTCTCTTTTTTGCCTATGGGCTTGGCAACGGCGTTTACTTCCCCTTTGCGGTAGGGGCTACCACCGTTCTCATAAGTCACCCGCCCAAACCTGAATTGTTCTATGCGGATCTGGTAAAATACCAACCCACCCTTTTTTTCACCGTACCGACGCTGCTGGGCGCTCTGGCTGATTATAAAAAAACCTGTCGGCAGGAAGAAAAGGACCTCGCGCCCGTCGTCAGCCTGAGGGCCTGTATATCTTCGGCCGAAATTTTATCTCCGGAGATCTACCAGCGCTTCAAGGAAGAATTCGGGGTTGAAGTTCTTGATGGGACCGGTTCCACCGAGATCTGCCACATCTTTCTTTCCAATCGGTTCGGAGAGGTTCGCCCCGGCAGCACCGGCAAGGTGGTGCCTGGCTATCGGACTCGGCTGCTGGACGATGACGGCAGGCCCGTCGACCCGGGGCAGATCGGCAATCTTCAAGTCAGCGGCGGCTCGATCGCCTCGGCTTACTGGAATCAGCGTCAAGAGACCCGGCGCAATATGAAGGGCGAGTGGTTTGTGACCGGCGACCGCTACCTGATGGATGAAGACGGATATTTTTATTTCCGAGGCCGCAGTGACGACATGCTGCGGGTCGGGGGCAAATGGCTGGCTCCCGGCGAAGTGGAAAAGACCCTCGCTCAACATCCGGCCGTAGCTGAAAGTGCCGTGGTGGGCTACAAAGACAAGGATGAACTGATCAAACCGTATGCCTTTGTGGTGTTAAAACCCGATGCGACACCGACCGAAAGCCTGCAGAAAGACATCCAACAGTTTGTCCGGGACCGTATCGCGGCTTATAAATACCCGCGCTGGATCGAATTTGCCGGAAGCATCCCTAAAACCCCCGGGGGCCGGATTCAGCGTTTTGTACTGCAGGAGAAGATCCAAGGAAGATGAGGTCGCACAGGGGTCAGATTCCAGGAGTCGGGATAAAGAAGGTTTCAGGTGTCGGGTTTCAGGTGTCAGTCGCCGGGTTCAAAGGTTCAACGACAGCCCGCAGGCAGGTTTGGTGATTAATTGAAAACTGAAACAGGTCAGAGGCCATGTCGCAGAACAGGGGCGGGCGGCCAGAAACCAGCAGCCAGAAATTTTTTGCCCCTGATACCCGAAACCTGAAACCAAAGCTGAAATTTAATCGGGATCAATATAAATTGCAATATTTTGAATACCTCCTAAGGTAGCGCCCAATGCTCAAAGTCAACAACATCGAGGTCATTTATGACGACGTTATCCTGGTTCTCAAGGGACTCTCGCTGGAAGTCAAGGAGGGGCAGATCGTTGCGCTTTTGGGGGCCAACGGAGCCGGCAAAACCACCACCCTGAAGGCCATCTCGGGTCTACTGAAAGTAGAAGAGGGGGAGGTGACCGGCGGATCCATTGAATATTTAGGCCGGCGGATCAACGGCCTGGATCCTGAAAAGATTGTGAGGCTGGGTATCTTCCAAGTTATGGAAGGGCGTTGTGTATTTGAAAATCTGACCGTCCACGAGAACCTGATCGCGGCCACCCGCACCCGGAGAAATCGAGCTCAAATCCGCGAGCGCTACGATATGGTCTTTCACTACTTTCCGGCTTTAAAGCCCCTGCGCCACCGGCTGGCCGGGTATCTCTCGGGCGGGGAGCAGCAAATGCTGGTGATCGGCCGGGCTCTGATGGCCCGCACCAGACTGATGATGCTTGATGAGCCGTCGCTGGGGTTGAGCCCCATCCTGGTGGCTGAAATCTTCAACATTCTAAAGCGGCTCAACCAGGAACAGAAGATGACCATGCTGCTGGTGGAGCAAAACGCCCACCTGGCGCTTTCGATTGCCGAACACGGCTATGTCATGGAAAACGGAAAAATTGTGCTGGATGATTCGGTGGACAAGCTCAAGGAAAACGAAGACATTAAAATGTTCTATCTGGGGCTCACGGAGATGGGGACCAAGCGCAGTTACCGGGATGTGAAGTTTTACAAGCGGCGCAAGCGCTGGCTAACTTAGTACATAGTTTCATAAATAAGGAGAAACGACATGCCGAAAATTGGTATTTTGGGATGTGATGCAACCACCCGGGACATGGACTGCGTGATGATCGGTTGTTTGGGAAACTTACGCGGCCGGCAGGGAAAGTTTGAACAGTATCCGGCGGATGACCCGCCGGAACTGGTCGGTATTATTCACTGCGGCGGCTGTCCGACGGCCGTGGGATCGGATCGCATCTGGCAAAAGGTCAAAGCCTTGAAAGACTATGGCATCGAAGCGGTGCATTTGACTTCCTGTCTGGTCCAGATCTGTCCGTTCAAGGACGACTTTGTGAAAACCATTCAGAAGGAATACCCCGATTTGAAGGTTGTCGAAGGGACCCATCCCTTTCATGACCTCGATGCTTTCCGGCGCGGCATCCGGGAATTGAGTTCCCAGCGGGCGGTGCCCCCCCAGAAAATGAATGATCTGGTTTTCAAGCGGATTAAAATTCACCGGGCGGAAGATGAAGAGTCCAAGAAAGATTGACTAATTTGAGCTGAGCCACATTGAGCCGGTTTTTGAAGGCAATCCCGTTTAGAACTCCACTTTAAGCAGTTTGTTTATTTCCTCCGGAAATCCCATACACACGCTTTCGCCGAAAAGACGACCCAGGGCCGCCACGTCCGGCGTTCCGATGGACGGGTTAAAATAAATGCGCGGTGAAAAAATGAGGTGAAAGCGGGCATGGTCATCGCCGGGAGCGCCGGCAAAAAAGCTCATATTGAAATTGTAAATTCCCATCCGGTCATAAGCCGCCATTAACTTTGTCAGTCCGGTTGCCAGATGCAGAAGATCGTCGTCGGTAAGCTCGAGGGTGGAACGTATGCCGTCGACGACAGCCATTGCATCGCCCACCACTCCCAGCGGGGCAAAAACGCTCAGCCAGGCCGTGCGGCCGATAGCTCCAAGATATCGATCGCTGCCGGCTTTTTCAGACACCACCAAGTCATCCCAGTAATTCGTTCCGTTGACTTGCATATAGGCCTGAGCGGCCTGCAGCTTTTCACGCAGCAGGTTGGGCGCAAACGAAGAAGCGAAAACCTGCAAGTGAGGATGGATGATGGAGCTTCCCGAAGCCGGCATGTAATTCCAACTCACCAGGTGATACACCGATTCAGGATGCCGAATGGCGTGCAGATGCCGGAAGAATTTCATCACCAGGCGAAATCCATCCCGGATGCGCTGCGGTTCGATTTCCGTCATGGGTATGTAGTGGCGGCTGCCCAGGGTGGCAACCGCCCCCAGCCGGTCATAGGGCGCGATGTTGGGAAACAGTACCTTGTCGTCCAAGGTCATGCGGCCTTCGGAAACGATCTCGGCCGGAAAGCAGGGTGTGACTTTCAGCACCTTGTCCGGACAAAAAGGGCACCAGCTCTCGGTGCCGGCGATCAGTTTGTCTATATCGGGTTTTTTCCATTTGAGCTCCCTGAAATGGCAGATGCGCGCCGTCCTGCCGGTCAGCGGGTCTTTGCGGATTTCGTTGGGGATATGTTTCGGCGCCATATCGTTGTTAGGATCCAATAAAACCGTCTCGCGTGGTATCGCCTCAAATTTCATTTCTCCTCCCAGTTTTTTCTATTTACCACAAGCTGATCGGAAACAAAGATATATCCGGTTATTTAAAAAGTCCAAGCGACGTATTGCCGTCTTTGAAGGTGGGCCGCTTCGCCGGCGTGTGAAACTCTCACATAAGGGTGCGTAACATCGAACAGGGCATCGTAAATATAATTAAAGCATGCAGGAAAATAACAACGTGTTATGGGGTATAATTATATGTTCATGCTGTTCGATATAACGCACCCTAATGTGCTCAAACAGTCACACGCCGGCGAAGCGGCCCACCTTCAAAGACTATTGCGGAAGGTAACTTGGCCTTTATGAATAACCAAAAAGTAATAAACGTATGCGCAGCATACAGTAATTAAGCCGCCGGCACTTAAATCTGACAAGTTTCTTCAATCTCAGAAAAAATCAAAAACTCTGGATGTGCAATTATTAAGGGCGGATTAATTAATAAAATGTCTCCGTATAGATGCGGGAACCCTCATATTTTTCGTCCACCAGCCAGGTAACGTCCCGGATCATTTCCCGGCGGCCGCACAGATAAAAATCACCGGGGGCCGGGGGCGGATGATATTGCAGATATTCGGTAACCCATCCCCGAAAATACTTTGTGGCTGATGGATACTCTTTGGAAATACAGGGGACGTAGAGATCCGCAGCCGATTCGAGATCCGGCCGATAATAAAGGTCTTCCGGGGTGTCAACCCCGTGAAGCAGCGTAAAACCCCTCACTCCGGCGCGGGCCATCGAGCAGTAAGGCGCGATGCCGGTACCGGTGGCGACGAAAATCGGCGGACGCCCGGAAGGCTTGAAGGTGAAATACCCGGCGGGCCCGGAGAAATCAAAACGGCTGCCGATTTGGGCTGTACTCAGCAGAGGCGTAAAAAGACCGGAGTCCACTTTGCGGATACAAAAGGTAATATCCGACTCGCCGGGCGCCGAAACGGGCGTATAATCCCTGGCGACGGACCGGTGGTGGATTCGAATGCGCTGGCCGGCTTTAAACCCAAAACCCGGCGGCCGGCTGAACCTGATCTCAAATGTTCTCTCCGAAAGCCGGCGGCGGCCGATTAATCGGGTTGGGTAACTATTTATTTCTGCTTCCAAGGTGTATCCGCAACTCCTTGAAGATGATTGCAATACCGAGCAACTACGAAAAGATAGTCCGATAGACGATTCAGGTAAACGATGGCCAACTCGAACTGCCGGGCGGATTTTCCCGTGGCGTATTCATCGGAGATGCGAATGGCATGCCGTTCTGCCCGGCGGCAGGCGGACCTGCAGATATGAGCCCAGGCGGCGATTGGATGTCCCCCCGGCAGGATAAAACTGCTCAAGGCCGGCAGCTGGGCATCCAGTTGATCGATGGCCTGTTCCAATCCCGTGATCCGGCTGTCGGTGATTTCTGCGAGGGATTCCATGGCAGGCGAATCGGGCGTTACCGCCAGGATCGCGCTCAGTTGAAATAGGTCCGCTTGAATCTGCTCCAGTGCGCCGGACAGATCCGGATTTTCGGACCTGAGCGCCGCCACCAGTGCGCCGATCAGCGAATTTAACTCATCCACGTCGCCGTAAGCCTCGATCCGCCGATCGCTTTTTAAAACCCGCTCACCGCTGAAAAGACTGGTTTTGCCGCGGTCACCGGTGCCAGTATATATCTTCATGGGATTTTCCGGTTTTAAAAGATTTCCTTGAAAAAAAGCTGCATATATTGCCAGGAGCGCTCATCCGCCTTTTTATTATAGGCGATTCCCTTGAGGCCATACTTATCCGCGCCGGGATTGGTAAATCCATGGACGGCACCGCCGAAAATAACCATTTGCCAGTCGACCCCGGATTTGCGCATACCCTCCTGAAAAGCCTTAATGTTTTCCGCAGAAACAAACCCATCATCAGCGCCGTGGCAGATGAGAAACTTGGCTTTAATCCGGCTGAGATCTTCGGCTTTAGCGGCCGTTAATCCGCCGTGAAAGGTCACAACCCCGGCCAAATCCGCTCCACTGTAGGCCAGCTCTAAAACGGTGGTGCCGCCGAAACAGTAACCGATGGCCGCAATTCTCTGAGGATCCACCTGACTGTTGCCTCTTAAAATCTCCAGGCCTGCGCGTGCACGCTCGCGCATCAGCGGGGATCCCTGGAGATGGCCGGAAAGATCCTTGGCTTCAGCGGGATTTTTTGTCCAAATGCCTTTGCCGTACATGTCCAGGGCAAAGGCCACATAACCGAGCTGGGCCAGCTTATCCACCCGCGATCGGACGTAATCGTTGAGTCCCCACCATTCATGGACCACGAGCACGCCGGGACGCTTGCCCTGGCCGGCGTCATCATAGGCCAGATAGCCCTCAAGAACCGTTCCGTTTTGGGTGTATTCAACCGGTTTTGACACGACCTTGGCGTTGGCGGAAACCGCCAAAGATAAAATACATGCAGATAAAAGGATATGCTTCATAACAACCTTCCTTTTGCTTTTTGTCTTGTATTGAAAGCGGGCCCCGCCTCCGGGCTGCAGGCCCTATGGGCTGGAAGCTGGACCAGGATTCTTCACTTTATCGGCTCCAACTGTCGAAGAAGTTATGCTTCGACAACAGCGACTTTTTTACAATCTATGTATTACCGACTTTAAGTCAATAGCAGTGAAGAATTAAGGGCGGCAAGCATCGGAAGAATTAGATTTCAGGCATCCAGTATCTGCTTCATCGTGGCCCCGCCGATATTGCCCCCGCTGAGGATGACGCCGATGCGGCCTTTCGGCTGCACGGCGCCGCTCAAAAGCGCCGCCACACCCAGGGCTCCCGAAGGTTCCACCACCAGTTTCATGCGATAGAATAAGAACTTGACCGCTTCGATGATGGCGCTTTCGGCAACCGTCTGCATGTCGTCCACAAATTCCTGCACCAGCGGAAACGTGATCTTGCCCAGCGACGGTGTGCGGGTGCCGTCGGCAATGGTGGGTGGATTTTTAACGGTCTGCAGTTTTCCGGTGCGAAACGATCGGGTGGCATCGTCGGCCAGCCGCGGTTCGATGCCGATGACCCGGCAGTTCGGGTTTACGCCTTGGGCGGCGATGGCCGAACCGCTCAGTAGACCGCCGCCGCCGCATGGCACCAGCAACATATTCAACGGCGCTGCTTTTTCCATCAATTCGAGGGCGGCGGTTCCCTGCCCGGCCACGATATTGATATGATCGTAAGGGGGTACCAGCGTGTAGCCGTGCGTTTTGACCAGATCCTGCGAGATCTTTTCGCGGGTGGAATCGGCCGGGTCATAATCAACCACGGCAGCGCCGTATTGCTCGGTGGCCGTGCGTTTGACCGCCGGCGCGTCAGCGGGCATGACCACCGTCGTCTGAATGCCGAGCAGACGGCCGACCAGGGCGACGGCCTGGGCATGGTTGCCTGAGGAGTGCGTGATCACCCCTGCTTTTTTCTGGGTTGCGCTCAGCCGCGACATGGCATTGTAAGCTCCGCGAAACTTAAAGGCCCCCGTGCGCTGAAAATTTTCGCATTTTAAAAACACTTCGGCGGCGGTCATCCGGTTCAAAGTCTGCGAGGTTGCGACCGGCGTCACATGGGCTTGACCCTGGAGTCTTTTTTGAGCGGCCTTAACTAAATCAAACAGGGCGTCTTGTTTCTTTGCTGTCTTCATGCCGTTAACCTTTGTTGTAAAAATGCTCAATGTCTGTCGTAAGTTGTCAGTGGTCCGTTGTTGGTAGTGAAAAATGAAATTTTTGACGATTTCGGTCGAACTTTATTAAATTGGCGCCCATGCTGCAGCGGGACTGAGAGCCGCCTTCATTCAACCAACAACGGACAACTGACAAAGGACGATTCACTCCTGCGGCAGCCTTTCCTGCCAGGGATAGCTGTCATCTGTGACGCGGGCCCAGAACAGATCACCGGAATTTCGCCACGGGTCCAGCACCATGCCTTCGGCAAAATTTTGCCCCAGGGCCGTAATCACCACGCTGTTGTGCTCCCGCAGCTCACTGCCTGGGTGGGCGACCCCCCAGTGCAGTTGATAGTTTTTTACCTTTAACTGCTGCAGCCGCTGCAGGAGGTCTTCGGTCCAATGGTAGCAAAGCCCGCGATCCTTAAAACCCATGCGGACC
>CAYTBC010000040.1:0-29366 GCA_964435765.1 uncultured Desulfosarcina sp. | reverse complement strand
GACGGATATGAGCGATTACAGATTGTGGGAGCGGTTTTCAACCGCGATTTGCTCATACTTTTAAATTAAGTTTCATAATACTCAACTTCAAATTGAAAATTTCAATGGCACCCAGGACGGGAAAAATCTGAATGATTATTACAAAGGAAACACTAAGAAGGATGAGTAAAGCAGGGTAAAAGCAAATTATGGCAAAACTGGTTTTCAAAATAAAAAGGGTCACAGTATTATATATGTAACCCCTTGAAATTACTGGTGCGCCAGGCAGGATTTGAACCTGCGACCTACGGATTCGTAGTCCGGCGCTCTATCCGGGCTGAGCTACTGGCGCTTGTGAAAACTGTTTGAAAAACAGGTGGAACATAAGCTAAAGTGATTCCGATGTCAATGGATTAATTGCTTAAAATTTGGTCCTGGTTTTCGGATGCAGACATGATTCATACCCACGAAACTTTTATGGCGCTTGCACTTGAAGCGGCGAAAAAAGCTGGACAAATCGGCGAAGTTCCGGTAGGTGCAGTACTCGTTGCCCAAAACGGGGAGATTCTGTCAGCCGCGCACAACCAGCCCGTCACATTGTGCGACCCGACGGCCCACGCCGAGATTCTGGCAATGCGTGAAGCAGCCTTTAAACTAGGCAATTACAGATTGTTGAATACGACCCTCTATGTTACGGTCGAGCCGTGCATGATGTGCATGGGGGCGATCGTGCATGCCCGGGTTGCTCGGGTCGTATGGGGCGCCGGTGACCCAAAATGGGGGGCGGCGGGATCACTGTATAACTTCGCAGAGGATGATCGCTTGAACCACCGGGTGGAGATCATCAAGGGCGTGTGCGAGGATGTTTGCCGAACGTTGATGCAGGACTTTTTTCGTGCGAAACGAGTCTGAAATTGCAGCAACAATTAGACACGTTAAAGAAGCCACAAATTAGCGCGAATTATCAAGAACTTAATTTTTTCTTTACCCGTGCTGCTGCTTTCGAACATTGCAATAATTCGTGCCAATTCGTGGGCAACTGACTTTTAAGGGTTTAAATCAAAGGAGTGCAAAGTGGCGAATGTAGTCATTGTCGGAACCCAGTGGGGGGACGAAGGTAAAGGCAAGGTAGTTGATCTGCTGGCTGAAAAAGCCGATATGGTGGTTCGGTTTCAGGGCGGAAACAATGCCGGTCACACCATGGTGGTTGGCGGGGAACAATTTATCTGCCACCTGATACCATCGGGAATTTTGCAGAAAAAAATCTGTGTCATCGGAAACGGTGTGGTGGTGGATCCGGAAGTGTTACTGGCCGAAATCGACGCATTGAGCAGCCGGGGAGTTGATGTCGGCCCCGACCGGCTTAAAATCTGTGAAAAAGCCCATCTGATCATGCCTTACCATCGGGCGGTGGATAATGCCCGGGAACAATTCAAAGGGGATAAAAAAATAGGGACTACCGGCCGCGGCATCGGCCCGGCCTATGAAGACAAAGCCACCCGCCGCGGCATTCGATTTGTGGATTTGCTCGATCCCGAAATTTTCGCCGAAAAAGTAAAGACGACCCTGGACGAGAAAAATTTTTACCTGAAAAATTATCTGTCCGCCGCGACGCTGGAGCCGGCGGCCATCATCGATCAGTATCGAGCCTACGCCCGCCGCCTGGCGCTCCATGTGACCAATGTTTCGGTGGTGATCAACGATGCCATTAAAGCCGGACGCCAGGTCTTGTTTGAAGGCGCCCAGGGCACTCATCTGGACATCGACCACGGCACCTATCCGTATGTGACCTCTTCCAACACCCTTGCCGGAAATGCGTGCTGCGGCTCTGGAGTCGGTCCGAAAACGATCAATAGCGTCATCGGAATTGTTAAAGCTTACACCACCCGGGTGGGCCGGGGCCCCTTCCCTTCCGAGTTGTTTGATGACATTGGCGACAAAATTCAGGAGCGGGGCACTGAATTCGGCGCCACCACCGGAAGAAGACGCCGCTGCGGCTGGCTGGACACCGTGGTATTAAAAAATGCCGTCCGCCTCAATGGCTTGACCGGCCTGGCCATCACCAAACTGGACGTACTCGATGGCTTCGAATCTTTAAATATATGTACCGGTTATGACTGCCGAGGAGAAATACTAACGGAATTTCCGGCAAGCCTGAAAGTTCTGGAGGAATGCAAACCGGTTTATGAAACGCTGCCGGGCTGGTCGGAGGACATCAGCGGTATCCGCAAGCTTGAAAATTTTCCCGCAAATGCCAGAAGCTATCTGGATCGCATTGAGGAACTCGCCCAGACGTCGATCGACATCATATCCGTCGGTGCGGACCGGGATCAGACGATTGTTTTGAATAATCCCTTCAAATAAGCGTCCGGATCTTGCCTTCCTGCATCAGCATGCCCAAGAAACCGACGGATCGAATAACCGCGGTGTGGCAAGGGCCTGACGCTTATGTTTTTTGGGTGTAGCGTGTTGTCTGTTGAAATTCGAAGTTGTCAAAAAAATTATGCGATTGATATGATCTCGCCCAAAAGACAACCGTCCATGGACCGCTGACCTTTCGAATTATAGCTCAACTTCAAGCACATTTTTCATTGACAAGATTGCACAAAGGGAATAAAAGCAGATCGTTAGTCGGGACGTGGCTCAGTCTGGTAGAGCACAGCGTTCGGGACGCTGGGGTCGCTGGTTCAAATCCAGCCGTCCCGACCAGCTACTTACCCGAAATTACATCTAATTCTTTATGGAATCCTGAGATTTCTTTTTCTGCACTCACATTCAATATTTTCTTTCACCGTGATCCAACTGCTGTTATTTCGTATTCTCATTTCGGCACCTTCGGCTATTTAATATTTATTCGCACCTGCAATCAAGGATATATTTAATCAAGTCAATAGCTGACCCGCAGGTAGGCACAAAATGACATCCAGATTATTTCGAATTTTAATTTGGGTCCTTTTAGGAATAATTCTGTCTGTAGTGGCAGGAGAAACTCAAACTAAATTCTATGACACGAGTTATGCGCTCGTTATAGGGATCAATAAATATCCCTCAGCCAAGTGGCCAAATTTAGCCTACGCTTTAATTGATGCTAAAGGTATCGCAGATTATCTAAGAGAACAGAATTTCAACGTAATTACTCTTTTTGATGAGCAGGCAACTAAAACAGCAATCATTTCCAAAATGGAGGACGACCTTGCACGTCGAGTTAAGGAAAATGACCGTATCCTTTTCTTTTTCGCCGGGCATGGATATACCCAATTTTTAGGTAATAAAGATTGGGGATACATCGTTCCCTATGATGGTGGTGATTCCAGCGCCACTTACATATCAATGGAAGAGATCCGAACTCTTGCAGAGAAGATGGGTGCTGCCAAGCATCAACTTTTTATTATGGATGCCTGCTATGGTGGATTGCTGGCGACCAGAGGTGTTGGGATTGATACTAGTATTCCTAATTATCTTGAAGAAATTACCAAACGAAAAGCCAAGCAAATCATAACGGCGGGCGGAAAAGATCAAGCAGTATTGGATAGCGGTCCAGATGGACACAGCGTTTTCACTGGAAATCTATTAGAGGCGCTAAAGAAAGGAATGGCCGATCTCAATGGGGATGGCTATATTACATTTACAGAATTAATCAGTTATTTAATACCGAAAGCCTCAAATGCCTATCAAACCCCTGCCCATGGTGAATTGCCAGGCCATGGGCTTGGTGAGTTTGTATTTAGTTCTGCAAAGAGCGTAAAAAAAGAGATCACTAAAAAACTTGTGCCGGCTGATACGGCTCTCCGCGGAGGAAAGAAAGCATCCACCAATGGCTCACCCACTATCTCAAAAGAGGCGTCTACCAAAAAAAATGGCATGAAGTTCGTGCTGATACCCGCTGGAAAATTTGTTATGGGCAGTCCTCCCGATCAGCCGGGAAGGAAGGACAACGAGGGCCAGCATGAAGTTAATATAAGCAAGTCTTTTTATCTGCAAACTACCGAAGTCACCCAAGGGCAGTGGAAAAGGGTTATGGGGGATAATCCATCAAAGTTTAAAGACTGCGGAGACGATTGCCCCGTTGAGACTGTTTCCTGGGATGATACGCGAAAATTCATCCAAAAACTCAATGAATTGGATGGCTCTGTCAAATGCCGTTTGCCAACCGAGGCCGAGTGGGAATATGCCTGCCGAGCGGGGACCAGCACTATATTTAGCTTTGGAGACGATGAGGGTAAACTTGGCGAATTCGCCTGGTATAAAGATAATTCAAAGAAACGAACCCATCCGGTCGCGCAAAAAGAGCCTAATCCCTGGGGCCTTTACGATATGCACGGCAACGTGTTTGAGTGGGTAGAGGATGATTGGCATGCCAGCTATAAGGGTACCCCAACCGATGGTTCTGCCTGGATCTATGAACCAAGAGGCTCCTCCCGGGTGATGCGCGGCGGCAGCTGGGACTTCGATGCGCGCTTCTGCCAGTCGGCCGCGCGCAATGGGGTGGTGCCCGGAAACCGCGACGGGATTATCGGTTTTCGAGTTGCCCGGGATTTTTAATTACACCATTCTTAGATCATTTTTCAAATCTTTCTAGATCATCCCGGCCAATCCTTCCAACGCCAGCAGATAACCACGTGCACCAAAGCCGGCAACCCGGGCGGCAACGATATCTGCGATCAACGATGAATGCCGAAAGGGCTCTCTGCTGTTAATGTTGGACAGATGCACCTCGATGACCGGAACATCCAACATGGTCAGCGCATCCCGGATGGCGACGCTGGTGTGGGTATAGGCGGCCGGGTTGATGATTATTCCGTGGCATTTTCCCATGGCCCCCTGAATCTCTTCAACAATTACCCCTTCATGGTTCGATTGAAAGGTTCTGACATCAATGCCAAGTTTTTGCCCCTGCTTTTTTAGTTGACCATCGATCTCCGCCAGACCCTGATGACCATAGATATGAGGCTCCCTTTTCCCGAGCATGTTTAAATTGGGCCCATGAATAACCAGGATTTTTTTCTGATGGGACTGGTCAGGCATTTTATTACTCCTCCCCGTATTCCATTTTCAGGTATGAATATTACGGCTGACATGTTGGAATGAAAAATTGACAATAATTACTAGCAGTGCTAGAATTAACGACAAATACAATGAAGTCGATAAAAGTTCACATAGTAGCAATCAATGGGAATCCTCGACACCGCGCATTATTCCGAAGAACAGTTTGCCTTAAAGTTACTTAGGTAATTAACTCTGCATGTACTCGCTCGAAAATCAAGATAGCCGCAAAATAAAAATACCAAGAGAAGCTTGGGCATGTCTGCTTCTGATCCTTTCGATCCTCGTTATATACTGGCAAGTTTTTGATTTCGAATTTGTAAATTGTGATGATGACGTCTACATCACTCGGAACCCCATGGTTCAAAAGGGTTTAAGTGTGGAAAGTGTCAAATGGGCTTTTACCACCACCCATGCTGAATTTTGGCATCCCTTGACATGGTTGTCACATATGCTTGACATCCAGCTTTTCGGCCTGAATCCCAGAGGTCACCATTTCAGCAATTTGTTGCTGCATATTATAAACACCCTTTTACTTTTCTGGATTTTCAAATATACAACGGGACATCTGTGGCGCAGTTACCTAGTTGCCGCATTATTCGCCCTGCATCCTTTACACGTTGAATCGGTGGCGTGGGTTGCGGTACGCAAAGATGTGCTTAGCACTTTTTTCTGGATGCTGACAACCCTGATGTATGTTCGGTACGCAAAACATCCAGGAATTAAAAACTATTTGCCGGTTATTATTTTCTTTATTTTAGGCCTGATGGCCAAACCGATGCTGGTGACGCTTCCATTTGTTTTTCTTCTTTTAGACTTCTGGCCTTTGGAACGCCTCAAATCAACTTCCCCGGTAAAGCTGGAGAAATCAATTCAGTGGCGACACGCGTATGGCTTGTTAATAGAGAAGATACCTCTTTTTATCATTACAGCCGTTTTTAGCATTATGACTTTCATTATTCAGAAAGTCGACCGCCACCCGGGCTCCTTTGGACATCCGCTAAATGAACGCCTGGCAACCGCACTGGTTTCTTATTTTAATTACCTGCTTAAAACGCTTTGGCCCTTTCATCTATCTTTTTTTTACCCTTACCCGGAAAGCTACGCGATCTGGCAAATTACGGGGGTTTTTTTCTTTTTTGCCTTTATCACTTACTGGATTTTGAAAGCGGCTCACGGACACCCCTATCTACCGGTGGGGTGGTTCTGGTATATTGTTACGTTTCTGCCCGTTATCGGAATTGTTCAAGTTGGCGCCCATGCGATGGCTGACCGCTATACATACGTTCCCTTGATTGGCATTTTTATTATGATCGCCTGGGGATTTAGCGAAATTCTATCCCATCGGCGCCACGGGAAAACCATGGCAATCGCATTTACGCCCGTGTTGATTATCTATTTTATGACCGCTTCCTCCATTCAAATTGGATACTGGCGAAACAGCACCCTGCTATTCGAGAACGCCCTTAGGAGCACCGAGAACAACTATTTGGCCCATAACAACCTGGGTAATATCTATTTTAAAAAAGGCCTCATTGATGCGGCCTTGAATTATTACGTTAGCGCCGTGCAAATTGAACCCAGTTTTGCCGTTGCCCACAGTAATCTGGGAGCCGCCCTGGTGCGAAAGGGTAAGATACAGCAGGCCATAAATCAGTTTAACCAGGCACTAACCATTGATCCGGGCCAAAATGATGCGCGTCAGAATCTTAAAAATACCCTGGCTGCCAGGGATTCCATGATGGAAGACATCGCAGCCAAAGAAAAAAAGGCTCAATTTGAACCTGAAAATTATAAACTGCGCTATGAAATTGGAACGTTGTATCAATCGCTCGGGCGAACGGATGAGGCCCTAAAGCAATATAAAAGCATCCTATCAAAAATACCGCAGTTTGTGCCTGCCATAGAAAGAATGGCCGGCATTTATGTTGAAAGAGGCGACTATCTTGAAGCCATTTCTTCGTATCAGATCATACTTAAAATTGAGCCCCAAGATGCTGATATCCATTACAAAATCGCTGCGCTATATGCCGATCAAAAAAAAAATAATGATTCCATTTTCTGGTTGAAAGAGGCTTTAAAACGAGGATTCAATAACTGGGAACTTGTCAAATCCGACCGTAACATGAACCTCATTGTTCAAAGTCTAGTGAAACCGTAATAGCTCGATCAACTTATGCATCGATTCAACCAATGGATTTAATCGACCCGATCACCCTGCTCCAATCTGGCAATAATACTTTGCATCACGTCCACAAACTCAATCCGTTTTTCTCTGGCGTGCGAATTGTAATGATGCATATCCGTAAACAACTGCCAAGTATCACGCTCAACAACCTCCAAAATATGCAGCAGGCGCTGATAACCTTCCGTATCGATCGCAAGTCGGGCGGCGCCGAACTCCGACAATGTTCTGCCGATTAAATGGGTCAGGGCCAGACTGGTGGCAATCTGTTCGTCATGCTCTTCGGCGGTGGCTTCAATCACGACCAGCCCCTTGGATGCCAGATACATTCTGATCTTGCGGTACTGTTTTTCGGAAATTCTAACTTTGCACAAACAAATTTTTCTTCCCTGAAGCGAATTCGCCGCACTGTCCGGACCGAACATGGGGTGGCTGGCAAGGATTGAGACTGTGTCGGGAAGAATCTGCCGCATCCATTTGATGGGATATTCCTTGACCGAACAAACATCCACAATAAGCGCATCCGGCTTTATCAGCGGTGCAATATCTTTTAAGAAGTCCTTGAAAACGGAGATGGGCACACAGGGGATAATCACATCCTGCCTGCAAACCGTTTCAAGGGATGCCGGCCGGGCACCCATCCGGTTAATCTCGTCCGATTTATCGACTCTATGATAGACGAAAATCTCATAATCTTCGGCAAGATAACGGGTGGCGAGTTTGCCAAACCGGCCAAATCCAATTATTCCAATCATATTGCCTCTGCTATTTTTGCTAAGCCGCTCACAAGTTGGTCTTCTGAAACGGCATACGATATTCGGATGTGCCCGGGCAGGCCGAACTCTTCCCCGGGCACCACCGCCACGCCATATTGTTCCAGCAGCCGGCCGGCAAAATCGGCCGATGTCATCCTGCCGGTAAGGCGCAGAGATACATCGGGGAACAGGTAAAATGCACCCCGGGGTCTGACACAGTCAAATAGGCCGGAAATTTTGCTGTAAGCATAATCTCTTTTGCTTTCCAGATCGCGGCGCCAGCCGGCAATCGCATCATCTTCCATATTCAGGGCGGCAAGGGCGCCATACTGGACAAAGGTGCAGACATTGCCGGTCACATGGCTTTGCAGACGGTTAAGCGCACTGATGATCTCCCGCGAGGCGGCTATATAACCCACCCTGAAGCCCGTCATATTATACCCCTTTGAGAAACTGCGGGTAACGATCAACTGCGGGCGGATAGCTTCAAACTGAAACAGGCTCTGCGCTTGAAGTCCGTCATAAACGTAAGCGTTGTAAGCTTCATCGGAGATGACGTAAAGCCGGTGCTCTTCGGCAAGCTGCGCAATGGCTGATAAATCCGCGGCGGGGTACACCGCCCCGGTGGGGTTGTTGGGGGAGTTGACGAGGATCGCCCGCGTCCTGGGGGAGATCGCCGCCTTGATTTTCTCGCAGTCCAACTGGTGATTGCGAGTGTCGACAAAAACCGGCCGGCCGCCTGCAAGTTTGACCTGCTGGGGGAAACTCACCCAATACGGCCGCGGTATGATGACTTCGTCTCCGGGATCACAGATGACCTGAAACATGGCGTACAAACACTGCTTGGAGCCATTGGCAACAAGGATGTTTTTATCATCATAACCGTCAAATTGCAGGGCCAGAGCGGATTTTAATTCATGCAGCCCGGCCACCGGTCCGTATTTGGTGCGGCCCGCGTCAAGTGCCTTTTGAGTGGCTTCAATGACCTCCAAGGGCGTATCAAAGGGCGGCTCCCCCACGGCCAGATCGATGACATCCCGGCCCGCTTTTCTGAGCTGCTGAATCAGCAGCGTAAACTGAACGGTTCCGGATTCTTCAATTTGATTGATGCGGTCTGATAGCTTCACTTTTTTTTCTCACTTGGCTCAATCTTGAGCCCAATAGCAAATAACCTGAATTCATCACAAAAAATAAAATAATCGAAAAATCGAAAAAAAAGAAATATTATTTCAATACGAAAGCACGAAAATTATCCTGTTTATTTTCGTGTTTTTGTCCTTTCGTGCTTTCGTGATAGATTTGTCTTTGTTAGTCTAATATTTTAAAAAAAAATTACCATCAAACTCGCCTGCTTCTCTGGCGCAGCGCCAGGTCGGCAATAACCAGGGCGGCCATGCCTTCGACAATCGGCACGGCCCGGGGCACCACACAGGGATCGTGGCGGCCTTTGGCTTCGAACGTGGTTTGGTTGCCGTTGAAATCAACCGTTGGTTGGGCCCGGCCGATGGTTGCCGGCGGTTTGAAAGCCACCCGGAATACGATTGGTTCTCCGTTGGAAATGCCGCCCTGAACTCCGCCGCTGCGGTTGGTCAGCGTCCCGAGGCGATCCCCCCTTTTAACGAACGGATCATTGTGCTGCGAACCGGTCATGCGGGTCCCTGAAAAGCCGGAGCCGATTTCAAAACCCTTGGTGGCCGGGATCGACATCATGGCCTGAGCCAGGCACGCTTCCATTTTGTCAAAGACCGGCTCGCCCAACCCGGCCGGAACATTGCGGCAAACACAGGTTATAACGCCGCCGAGTGAATCCAGCGCCTCTTTGGCGTGCGTGATCGCCTGCATCATGTGGGCGGCGTCATTTTTATCGGGGCAGCGCACAATGGTTTGATCGACCTGCTGCCGACTGATGCCGAGCTCATCGACTTCAGCGACGGTGATGGTGCCGACCGAATTCACCCAAGCCACGATTTCAACCCCAAACTCTTCTTTCAGATACTTTTCGGCAATCGCCCCTGCGGCCACTCGCCCGATGGTTTCCCTGGCACTGGATCTTCCGCCGCCGCTCGCTGCCCGAATACCGTACTTCATTTGGTAGGTATAATCAGCATGCGAGGGTCGCGGAATCGACTGCATCGATGCATAGTCGCCCGGTCTCTGGTCCCGGTTGGGCACGCTCAGTGCAATCGGGGTGCCCAAGGCGCGTCCGTCTTCCACGCCGGATAAAATAGTGACCCGATCAGTTTCAGCCCGGTCGGTTGTCAGACGGCTTTGGCCGGGACGCCGGCGGTCAAGCTGCGGCTGAATATCCGCTTCGCTGATGTGCAGCCCCGGAGGACAGCCGTCCACCACTGCACCGACCCCCTTGCCGTGGGACTCGCCGAAAGTTGTTACCTTAAAAATTATTCCGAATGTGCTGGACATATTTTGTCTCCCAAACCTTTTAATACTGTTTAAACCTTATCGCATATCTGATTTATTTGCGGCAGGTCTTGTAAAAAACACGCAGACAAAATATCTGATTTTTCAAAGCTGCCGGATAATTGCATCGCAAATTTCATCGATCGTTCGATCATCCGTATCTACCAAAAAATCCATGGCCTGCCTGTAACAGGGTTCCCGTTTAACCAGCGTTTCATCGATTTCGGTAATACTGTCTTTCGTTGACAAGGCGGGACGAAAATCCCGGGTATCTTTATCTTGCCGCATCCTTGTTTTTATGGTTTCAGGTTTCGCCCGCAACCAGACCAGCCTGCCTTTTTTTTTCATCAGGGTCACACTATCGGCATTGAGAACAATGCCTCCCCCGGTTGCGACCACCCGCCGATTCAAGGCGCAGACCCGTTCAACCATCGCATGTTCCAATTTACGAAAGGTTTGCCAGCCGTGTGTATCCACTATTTCTTTTATGCTTATGCCGCTTTCTGATACCAACAGTAAATCCGTATCGAGAAACGGCCAGCCCAGCTTTGCGGCCAGCGATTGGCCCACCGACGATTTGCCGGAGCATCGGTATCCGATCAAAAACACGTTGCAAAGGTTGCCGGGTTCAACGTTCACCGTTCAGGGTTTCCTTTCATACAGCCCTTCAAATACATTCCAGAATTCGGGAAAGGACTTCTCTACACAGCTTGCTCCCAGGATAACCGTGCCGGGGGTGACAAGTCCTGCGACCGCGAAACTCATGGCGATGCGGTGATCTGCATAAGTCTCGATTTCAGCCCCGTGCGGTTGGCCGCCGGTCACGATCAGTTCGTCATCGCCGCAGCGCGCATCGATTCCCATTTTGACAAGTTCGCCGGCAACCGCCGTCAGACGATCACTCTCTTTGGCCTTAAGGTGAGAAACATTTTTGATGACCGTCGTGCCTTTCGCAAAGGCAGCCACCACCGCCAGGGTCGGAACCATGTCGGGCATGTCGCTCATGTCGAATTCGGCGGCCCGCAGGTTTCGGCCGCAAACCGCAATGCCGTCGACTTCCCTTTTAACTTCACAGCCCATGGTTGCCAATAGTCTCGCAAAATTGACATCTCCCTGCCTGGAATCATCCGTGACCCCCTTTACCTTGACCCGTGTTCCGCAGACGGCCGCCGCCGCCCAGAAATACCCGGCCTGGGAACCATCAGGCTCCACCGCATGATTTCCCGCCCGGTAAAATTGCTTGCCGGCAACCTTAAAACGGTCATAGCCTTCTCGGCTAACCGCTATTCCGAATTTTTGCAGAACCTCAATCGTCATGTCCACGTATGGTTTGGAGACCGGACCTTCAGTGACGGCGATATCCAATCCTGCAGGGGTGCAAGGGGCAATCAATAGCAAAGCCGAAAGGTATTGGCTGCTTGTGCGACAATCGATCGCTACGGATCCGCCCGTCAGATTTTGTCCATTGACTTCGATCGGCGGGCAGCCGTTGTTGTTCAGTGACCGGACCCGGACGCCGATCTGCTGAAGGGCGTCGATAAGAGGCTGAATCGGCCGTTCGGCCATCCGCTCGGTCCCGGACAGAATGAAAGTTCCCGGCCCGAGCGCCGCCACGGCGGTCAACAAACGCATGGAGGTGCCGGAGTTTCCAAGATAAATACGCTGCGATGCTGTTTTGAATGTTCCACCGGTGCCGGTGACAACGAGTTGATCGGCGGGCTTGCTTTCGATGTGAACCCCCATCTGCCGCAACGCCTGCATGGTCAAGCGGGTGTCTTCGCTGAACAGCGCGTTTTCAATCCGGCTTTCTCCGCGCGCCAGCGCGGAAGCAATCAGAATCCGGTGGGTGTAGCTTTTGGAGCCCGGCACGCTGACTTCAGCAAAGGGTTTTAGGTGATGCGGTTGTATTATTATCATTATTTAAAAGTTGATTGTTATTTTTTTAGGGTAATGTATCGTTGATTATTTTTTCTCACGCAAAGCCGCAAAGCCCGCAAAGAAAAAAACCTTTAAACCCTATCTTGGCGTCTTGGCGTCTTGGCGAGAGACCTTTAACTCTTCCAGCACCACCTGGCGCATCACATCCACCGGTGCCTTCTTGCCGGTCCAAAGCTCGAACTGAACAGCCCCCTGGTGCACAAACATGGCGAGGCCGTCTACGGTGGTACAACCGATTTTTTCGGCTTGGGCTAAAAAACGGGTTTTCAGCGGATTGTAAACCATGTCCATGACGACCATTCCGGCTTCCAACAAACCCGTATTCAGCGGGATGCTGTTTTTATCCGGGTGCATCCCGGCCGAGGTTGCATTGATCAAAATTTGATAAGGCAGCCGCTGGAGGTCCGCAAGCGGCTCAAATTCACAATTCAGGTCGTGGGCCAATAATTCTCCCCGATCCCGGGTGCGATTTATAATGGTAACCTTGCCCCCCTGCTGCTTGAGGCCGAACCCCACCGCGCGAGCGCCGCCCCCGGCTCCGATTATCGCCACCTCTTTACCGCTGATGGACGTTTTTTCAGTCAGCGCTTGGACGGCTCCGACATAGTCCGAATTATAACCCCACAGAATCCCTTGCCGGTTTACAATCGTGTTGACGGCACCAATTTGGGCGGCCAGCGCGTCGATCTTGTCCAGGTGTTCGATGACGCCGACTTTGTGGGGAATGGTGATGCTCGCCCCCCGGATACCCAAACCCCGCACCCCCCTGACCGCCGCGCCGATGTCTTTGACCCGGAAGGCGTGATAGAAGCCGTCCAACCCGGTCTGGGCCAGAGCGCTGTTATGCATGAGCGGACTCAGACTATGGCCGATCGGATCTCCGAAAACGGCATAAATCGGAGGTTCTCCGGCTTCGGCCGACCGCTGTTGAACGGCGCGACCAGCAGCAATGACACTTCTAAAGATGCGATAAAGCGAACCCGTTTTTAAGGGGCCGCTGTTCAGGGTTGAGAGCCGGCGATATATCCGGCTCTCACGCCGGTTGTCAACCACCGCTGTTCCGGAATGCTCTTTGAGCTTGCCGATGGTTTGCGCGGCTGCCAGCCGCCGATTGATCAACGCTAGAATCTGGTCGTCGATATCGTCGATGCGCTGCCTGAGGATTTCAATCTCTTGCCCTGAGTGGTCGGTTTGATTTGATTTTTCGACTAATTTGTCCATTCTTCCAACTCCCGGACAGCGATTTCTTTGATCTCGGCCCGTCCGATTCCACTGAGCATCACGAAGTGGATCAAATCCCCTTTCCTTTTTTTGTCCATCCGAATGGTTTCAAGCACTTTATGCGCATCCAGTTGCAGCTTCACCGGAAGCCCGTAGGCTGCGAGCAGCTTCCTCAACCTGGCGGCATCTTCAACGGCCAGATGTCCTTTTTTCACTCCCAGCTCGGCAGCCAGAACCATTCCAACGCTGACGGCCTCGCCGTGCCGTATTTGGGTAATTTTTTCGATCGCGTGCCCGAAGGTGTGGCCGTAATTCAGTTTGCGGCGCTCCCCCTTTTCTTTTTCATCACGGTTGACGATGGATGATTTTATGATCACAGAATCGTACACAAGCTTTTTAATGACTGGCGGGTCCAGTCTCAGGGCCTTGTCACGGTTATCTTCGAGATAGTGAAAAAGCGCCTTGTCGGCAATGGCGCCGTGTTTGATAATTTCGGCAAATCCACTGAGGATTTCCGCCTGCGGAAGTGTACTTAAAAGATTTAGATCACAGATCACAAATTCAGGCTGGTTAAAGGCACCCACGATGTTTTTATAGCCGCCGAAATTGACTCCGTTTTTTCCGCCCACACTGGCGTCAACCTGCGAAAGCAGCGTGCTTGACACGAAACCGAACCTCAACCCCCGCATGTAGGTGGAGGCGACGAATCCGGCGATGTCACAAACGATGCCGCCGCCGATTGCAACGATAAAAGAAGATCGGTCTGCCTCGAGATCCAGCAGCTTTCCGTAAATGGTGCCGACGGTATCAAGGGTTTTTATTTTTTCCCCGGTTGCGATGGTGATCACAGGCCCCTGCGGGAAGTGCGCCCCCCACAAATTGTGCACATGGGTGTCGGTAATAATGATGGGGGTTTCGACCGGCAGATAGGTTTTCAGATTCTGCAGCTGCTCACCGACCAGGATCACAGATTCAGCTCCGGCGCTCTTTATTTTGGCGACTTTCATAACGCATTCACCCACCGGTCCGAGCTGTTCATCTTCGATGAGTTTATCAGTTTCTCGGCCGCCGAACGCAGCAGCTGCTCGGTGGTCTCCCATGAGATGCATTCATCCGTAATGGATACACCGTATTTGAGATTGGCAACGTCGCCGCGGTATTTTTGGTTGCCTTCGAATAGATTGCTTTCCAGCATCAGGCCTATCAGCGCATCATTGCCGGCGATATACTGGTCAATCACATTGCGCCAGACCCTGGATTGTCCCTGAAATTTTTTCATCGAATTGCCGTGGGAGCAATCCACCATGATTGCCTCGGGCATATTTTTTTCGATCAATTTCAGACGGGCCTCTTCAAGACTGATGGGATCATAGTTGGGACGCGGCCCCCCCCGCAGCACTATGTGAGCCCAGGGATTGCCGCCGGTTTGGACGATACAGGTCCGGCCATTCTGATCTATTCCCAGAAAACTTTGGGCCGTTTGGGCCGCCACAACGGCGTTTATAGCGGTAGACAGGTTGCCGTCGGTGCCGTTCTTGAACCCGACCGCCATGGACAGGCCGCTGGCCATTTCGCGGTGGGTCTGAGATTCCGTGGTGCGTGCGCCGATGCAGGCCCAGCTGACGAGATCGGCGACATATTGGGGTGTGATCGTTTCGAGAAATTCCGTGGCGGCGGGAACGCCGATCTCATTGATTCGAAGCAGAATATTGCGGGCTTTTCGCAGCCCTTCCATAATATCACAGGTGCCGTCCATATGCGGGTCGTTGATGAGCCCTTTCCATCCCACGCTGGTTCTGGGCTTTTCAAAATAAACCCGCATAATAACGAATAGGGCTTCGCTGACTTCTTCTCTGATTTCTCTCAGCCGGTCGGCGTATTCGTAAGCCGCCTTTTCATCGTGAATGGAACAGGGCCCGACAATCACCAGAAGTCGTTTGTCTTCTCTGCTCAAAATTTTCTCGATGGCGCTTCTGCCGGATAGGACTGTTTTATGGGCGCTTTTGCTGATGGCAAGTTCCTGCTTCAACGCGCTCGGTTCCATGAGCTGTCGATAGCCTCTGACGCGCAAATCATCGGTTGGTTTCATAATTTTTTTCCTTCGGAGGGATTGGGTACCTTTAATTTAAAATAAAAAAACCGTGAGCTTTAAGGTCTGCCCACGGTTTAGAATGCATTGTAGATTTTTATGTCTTTTCAGCGCACCCCAGACAGACCGGTGTCATAAAAATAATACCGATAATAAAAATAATAGCTGTCTGAAAAATTATATGCCACGGTGCTTTCCTTGCTGATGGTTGCCAGACCGACAGTATAGCTTCGTCAATTGTGTGTCAAGCGATTTTTTTCTCCCGCAGCGATTCTCGGTGAAGAGCGCCATGGCATATAGATACCGTGATATTCGGTTTTTAGGCCAATTCGTCGGGCTTATCTTTTTGAGACTCGCTGATATTAAGGTCTTAAATTAAAAATGGGTCGCCGAATTTGAGATTTTCAAAAAAAAATCTTGACAGATGCTGGAAACAGTAGTTACTTTGGCCATACTTGTCAACAGGAACAAAAGATTAATATAATGAATATACTCAAAAGACATTTTAACTGCGGACGCTTCTTTTTTAGCTTTAGAAGCGTCCATCCGGCCGGTTAACGCCAAGTAACAGCTGTTTCGAACTCCGGGTGGACATCTTGACCACCCGGGGTTTTTTTTCTTGTTTACAAAAGCCCTGGGGTAAAACTCCAGGGCTTTTATATTTTCGAATGGCATGAGCAACCATCGAACGCTTCAGCTCAATTAGGGAAAAAATCAAAAAGGTAAGGAAAGCAGCTATGAAAAACCTTAAACTAACTTTACGCACTACCGAACAGCGCACCATTGTCAACGTATCCAACGTTGCCGTCGGTCGTGATTTTACCGTGATTGCAGGCCCTTGCAGCGTGGAAAGTGAGGAGCAGATCCTTGAATCGGCCCGGGCCGTCAAAGCTGCCGGCGCGGACATGCTGCGTGGAGGCGCCTTTAAACCCCGGACGTCGCCCTACTCTTTTCAGGGTTTGGGACTGCGCGGCCTGAAACTGTTGTCCCAGGCAGGCCGGGAAAACGACCTGCCGATCGTCACCGAGGTTATCGACCCTCGGGATGTCTCATGGGTGGCTGAATTTGCAGACGTCCTGCAGATCGGCACCCGCAACATGCAGAATTATTCACTGCTCAAGGAAGTGGGTCAGACCGGCAGGCCGATTCTGCTCAAAAGAGGGATGTACTCTACGCTCGAAGAATGGCTCAACTGTGCCGAGTACATTCTCAGCGAAGGCAATCCCAACGTTATTTTGTGTGAACGCGGAATCCGCACTTTTGAAACCTACACCCGCAACACCCTGGATTTGAGTGCCGTGCCGGCAATCAAGGAGCTGACGCACCTGCCCATCATTGTCGACCCGACCCACAGCACCGGGCGTGTCAGCCTGATCGGCCCCATGAGTCTGGCAGCGGTGGCTGCCGGAGCGGATGGCATGATTGTCGAGGTTCATTACAAGCCCGCAGAGGCCCTGTGTGATGCCGATCAGGCGCTGACACCGGATCTGTTCAAAGACATCATGCAGAGACTGAGACCGCTGAAATCCTTTATGGGCAGCCTACCGGCTGACCGATAAAACCGCAAGTCGGAGGACATGAAAGTGTTCTTTGCAGTCCCCAAGCATCTGCCAATTTCACAATGCCCAGGGCCCAAGGCAAAGGGACATCTGCCATTTACTATTCAACCATAAAGTCAATCAACACAATTTTCGCTTGAGGAGAAAAAATGAAATTAAATGAGATCAGTAGAAAAATAGACAAAATTGATCGGGAGCTGCTGGTATTGCTTCAGGAGCGTATGGGATTGGCCCTGCGTTCAAAAAAATTCCAGGAAGCCGTCAGTGATACGGAACACGAGGCGGATATGCTGGAGCGCATGGAGCGCATGAACCTGGATCTGGTCAAACGCTCTTTTTCGCGGCAACTGCTGAAGACCATCATTAATGAAAGCAAGCGACTCCAGGACGAAGATCGCCGGTTGGTGGCATTCCAGGGAGAGCACGGCGCCTATGGCGACGTCGCCGCCCGACGCCTGGTGCCAGCCGGCGCCTACATCCCATGCCTCGAGTTTGTCGATGTTTTCCGGGGGGTCGAAAAAGGTTATCTGGATCTGGGCGTCGTACCGGTGGAAAACTCCCTGGAGGGCGCCGTCACCCAAGTAAATGATCTTCTCACCACCACCAATCTGAACGTGATCGGAGAGGTCAAAATAGATGTCAGACATTGTCTGCTTGCCACCGAAGCAACGGATTACCGCGAAATCCGGGTGGTCTACTCTCATCCCCAGGCCCTGGCCCAATGCCGGGATTTTCTGTTGCGCAACAAACTTGAGCCGCGCCCCTACTACGACACGGCCGGGGCCGCCAAAATGCTGGCCAGAGAAAACCCCAAAGCCGCAGCCGCCATCGCGAGCGGCTTGTGTGCCGAGCTCTATGATTTGGAAATCATCAAAGAAGGCATCGAAGACGGACCCGCCAACTCCACCCGGTTTTTGCTCCTGGCCCGCGAACCTTTTTCCGGCCAGGGCGATAAGACTTCCGTTATTTTTGCAGTGGCCCACGAAGCCGGCCAGCTTTATGGTGTTCTCAAACTGTTTGCCGACGCGAATATCAATCTGACGCGAATCGCTTCCATGCCCTTGCGCTCAGACCCGGGAAATTACAGCTTTTTTCTTGATTTTGAGGGCTCCGAAAAGGATTCCCACGTGGCGGATGTCATGGAAAAAATGGAATCAATGGCAATTTCACTGAAAAGTCTGGGCAGTTATCCGGCAGATAAGGGGAACTCATAGCAATAAAGACTAGGTAACTTCTGAAATTCTGCAAAAATATTTTTATCACGAAAACACGAAATCTTGAAAGCACGAAATTTATCTTCTCTACTTTTCGTGTTTTCGTCCCTTCGTGCTTTCGTGATGAATTTGTCCTTTTTAGTTCCGGTTTATCCGGGTCAGGTCATTTGAATTTAGAACATTGGGATTTGTTTCGAGTTTCGATATTCGGATTTCGAGTTTTCAAGAATCCCCTAAAGGTTGGATACTCTGTTTTAGACTATATCTCTTTATTCAGATCTTCTGGACTTTTTTGGGCTACAATCTCATGGCCCCGCATACCGGTGCCGCCCAGTCCAGTTTTGCATCCCGGGCCAGGGCGGCGTCCATTTTTTCAGCGATTCGGGCCGGCATCGGGGCAGCACGTCTAATTGTCAAGTCGGCATGGGTAATCAGCGCTTCAAAGGTGGAAGCCAGCTGAGCAGTGGTTTCATTCAGCATAAAATGCATGCATTGAAACCGTTTATCCGACCGAGCCACAAGACGGGTGCGGACGGCAACTGTCTGCCCGACTCTGACCTCAGCGAAATATTGAATAAAATGTTTCAACGCAAAAATGCCCGCTTTTTGGCCCTGAAAGTAATCTCCGTCCAATCCATGCGATTCGAAAAAATTCCGCCCGGCTTTCGCAAACATTTCAAAATACCATCGAATATTCATGTGCCCCATCATGTCAAGATAGGCGGGCGGGATGGTCTCCCGGTGATATAGCGGCAATGCCGCCAACTTGGCCAGCGGAATCAGACAGCTTCCCTCTCTATCCCAGATGCCGCATTCAAACTGATTATTCTCAACGGTCATGATTTATCTTTATCTCCATTTTAAGCCTGTTTGGCAAAGCTGGCCTTCAATGAACCAATCAATTCTCCCAGATCCCTGGGGGGGGTCGGAAACCCGGATTTGGCTTCCATTGTGATGGCTTCCGAAGGACAGCCGGTGGCACAGACCGCACATCCGAAACACCGGTCCATATTCACCTCCGGAACCTCATTTTCTCCCATAACCAGGGCATCCGGCGGACAACGTTCGATACAAGTTTCGCAGGCGGTACACAGATCCGGATCAAAGCGCGGCTGAAAACCGGAGTTGAAGAAAAGCGCCGGTTTGGATTGTTTCAATACGCCTTTGATAACATCACAATGCCAGCGGTCACAGTTGCAGATAAAATTGATATCCTCCGTGGTATTGCGGCTCATGTGAACCAGGCCGGCCTTTTCCGCCCGGTCGAGCGCCGTTAAGGCCTCTTCCTGGCTCATCTTTTTGGCGCCCAGCCTCTCGATGGCATACTCAGCCATGTCTCCGAACCACATACAGACGTCCATGGGCATGTTGTGCACATCTTCATCACGCAATCTGGCTGCATGCCGGCAAAAGCAGGTGCCGACGGCGATGGCATCGTATTTGCCGATATAGGTTGCTACCTGGTCGTAGGTGTGGACCGTATTTCCGGCTTCAATGGTTCGGTCAACGGTGATTACCCGGGACAAAGGAAAGGTCATCTTGGTCTCGCCCTTGGCGGTTTCAAATGCCTTTTTATAATCGTGAATGAGCCGGGCTATCTTTTTATCTTTGGGTGTAATTTTGCCGGTAATGAACTGATATTCGAAAATCCCAGGCATAAACGGCTCACCCTGATAGTATCGGATGCCGTCACGCTTGAAGGTTTTGCAAAGCCCCTTGTCGGCCATGGTTTCCAGGATCGGTTCGATCTCTTCCGCACCCTTTTCCATCCCGGCTGAGATTTCGCCGGCCGTTGACGGATTCCGGGTCATGACATTGTTAACCGCAGCCTCCTGCGGCGCAAAAAGCGCTTCGACCAGTGCATAAAACTCAGGAATGTCCAGCCCGGCGTAGGGACCCCGCCGCTGTTGCATGACATCCAGCATTTGCTTGTAGACATCTTGAACCATAACTTGCTTACCCTCCGTAATTATCGATCCGCAGAGGCGGACCTTAAATATTCAATTTTCAATCCCCAATATTCATTCTAGACCGCTTCCACCCGGCACGGCACATACCGATGAAGCGGTGTTCCGAGCGGATCGCGATGTGAGCTCAGGGTCAGACGGTTGGCATTGAGACCATAGACCTTGCCTTTATAAAGCAGTCCGAAGCCGTGGGGGATTAAGACCATACCCGGGCGAACCTGATCGCTGGTTTGCAGTTCACCGACCTCGCTGCCGGCCGCGGTGGTTACACGCACCGGCTGGCCGTCGGCCAGGTTCAGGAACTCGGCGTCAGCCGGGTTGACGGCCACCGTACAGGCTCGCCGTCCTTTGTTCCATTCCGGGTTGCGCATCAGGGTGTTGGCATTGTATTTCATATGCCGGCCGGCGTTGAGAATCAGGGGGAATTCGTCCGGCAGCTTCAGATCTTCAGCTTCCCCGGCGGCGTCCAGTGAGCAAGCCTGTTCTGCCAGTTCGGGAATGTAGATTTCAATTTTGCGCGATGGTGTTTTAATGCCCTCCATCGGATTATCGACATCAGCCCGGCCGACCCACAATCCCTCCGGGGTGTCCAAAAGAGCCTGGAAAATTCGATCCCCCTGGTCGATACCCGGTTCAAACCCGACCCTGGCCGCATTTTTGCGAAACACTTGCGGTGCGGTCATCAGCAGTCCCCACAGCCCGGCCTTGGCGGCACTGTCCCAATTCCGTCCGAGGGTTTTGGCGAGCACAAACGGCATGGCGGCCATGGCCTTGGGTTCGGCGCCGGCCCATTGCATTAATTTGGCTCCAAAGGCCATGCGGTCCCCACCGGCCGCCTGGTGAAGTTCGTCCGGAATTTCGGGAATCAATCCAAGCTTATCAGCCAGCAGGCTGTGAATCTGGGCGGCTTCGAGGCACTGGGCCGGCGGATCGACAACCGGGCGTCGCAGCTGAAAATAGACATCCGGGTAGGTCCAGGGAAAAAAGGTGGCATCCCAGGCTTCATAGAAGGTGCGGCAGGGCAGCACATAATGCGCGAGCTGGGCGGTCTCGCTCATGACGATATCGTTGACCACCAGGAGATCCAATTTGCCGAAGGCGTTCTCATAGGCCGTGGTATCCGGATAGGCGCGCAGCGGGTTGCAGGCACTGACATAGACCGCGCGCAGGCGTTCGGAGTGGGCGCTCAAAATTTCTTCGGGCATGGCTGCCGCCGGAAATGAGCCGGCCGCCGCCGGCGGCAGATTCGTTGTGACGGTGCGCCAAGTCCTGGAATCGCGCTCGTCGGCGTGAAATCCCATGGGCATCACCATGCCGGGGATCACGTTGCCGCCTCGCACTCCGAAAATGCCGCAGACCGCACCCAATATGTGCACAAAATATGAATTGAGGGTGCTGTGCCGTCCCATGTAAATCCCCAGATCCGTGTGCATGCTCCAGCGCCGGGTGGTCATCAGACGACATAATTCCCGAACCTGTTCATAGCCGACCTGGCAGACTTCGACCGCACTTCCGGCGTCAAAATCCGTAAACCAGGATCTGATCCGGTCCCAACCCTCGACGTTTTTTTCGATGTAACTTTTGGCCTCCCAGCCTTCATTCAATATAATGGCAATCATGGCTTTCATCAGCAGGGCATCGGTGCCGGGGCGCACGGGCAGGTGGATATCGGCCAGGGCGGCCGTCTCGCTTTTGCGTGGATCGATGGCCACCAGCAGCCGGCCGGGGTCCTTCGCAAACTCCGCGAGCACCTTGGGCGCCCGGGGCATCTGGTGACTCTGCATGCCGTTCCAGCCCCAGGCCACCAGCATTTCGGAGGCGTGTTCGTCGGGGCCGGCAATATTGTACTGCTTGCCGAACACCCGCCCGGTCACCCACCAGGAACCGCAGAACTCCTGGCCGGCGGACGAATAATAATACTGGGAACCCATGGCCCTGAGAATACCCAAACCGAAGGCGGCCTCCATGTGGCCGCCCTGCGCGCTTCCACCCATGTAGGCCAGACAGCGCGGCCCGTGCCGGTCGACCAGATCGCGCATTTTGGCGGCGATCTCATCGATTGCCTGCTGCCAGGCAATCGGCTCAAAGGCGTCACCCACCCGTTTTAGCGGCCCGGTCAGGCGGCCTTCGGGATACTGGTGATAGACAACGCTAAGCCCCTTGCGACAGGCGTAGCCCTGACTGCGTGGATTTGATTTGTCCGGTTTCACCTGTATCATGCGGTTGTTTTCAACCAACACCTCCAACCCGCAGTTCTGCGCACACAGCACACATCCGGTCTTATGCCAAATTCCCATGGCACCCTCCCCCTTTGATGTCTGTTAATCCCCTGGCGTTAAAAAGACAACGAATCCAAGAAACACGTCTTGACCTTATAGTTCCAGCGATAGGATAAATTTTTCAAAATTGGTAGTTCCGGTAGAGGCATAACCTTTGGGTTCGACAGCTGTTACATCGCCGCTTTTTATTAGCAATTCGCAGTGGCTGATAATCTCATGGGTCGCCATCAGGCTGCCGAACCCCTCGAGCAGCCTCTCCTCAAAATGTTCCCGGGCGATCTCTTGGGCTGTTTTCGGACCGCCGCTCAAGATTGTAATGATGGCCGCACACCGCTCGATATGGTGCTGGATCAATTCCGCGATTCTGTCCGCCAATTGGATGCCGTTCCAGCGGCCGGCATAATACATCCGATGCGCCGGCAGAACCAGCAGATCGGAATGCCGCCGACCAATGTCTTTGAGTTGTTTTAGTGATTTGATATAGCGCTGCAGTCCGAAAATGCTTTCGGGGTTCTTATACTGGGGATGAACGATGCCGGCAACTTCGGCAAACATTTCCTCGCGGGTGGGCCAGGGAGAAATATCGGGTAAAACGACGTCACCCACAATGACGGCTTCGGTTCCCAGCAAGACTGCCAGACAGTCCGGGCTGTGGCCCGGCAGGTGAATCGTGCGGATTTGAGGTCCCAGTTGATTTTCGCCGTCATTAATTTTATCCACCCTTAAATCCTGTAAAACGCGGTGATACCCCAGACAATTTTTTGACCAAAAAGACTCGGGCATCGGACAGTGCCAGCATTTGGCCGGAAAGTCCTCTTTGTATCCCGGGGGAGCTTGCGCGGAATACCGGCGAATTAGAAGATCATAGATGGCATGCGCCTTGACGCCCAACCGCGTGGATCCAACCAATTCTGCCAGACCACCGTCATGGTCCTCATGGCTGTGGCTGATGAGAACGAAATCGAGGTCGGCGGCGCAAATGCCGGCCGATTCCATCATGCCGATCAGGTTCCCGCCCTGTCCGAAGCGGCCGGCATCCACCAAAAAGGGATTGTCGGCCATGACCGCATAATTCCAGGTCGGGCCCAAATCCCAGTGGCCGCCGTAGAAATTCCGGGTGGCAAGACCGAATATGTCGAGTCCTGACGGCAGATGAAATCTTACGACCATGTCATTGCCGTTTTCATCGCCTGGGCATATGATTTCCTTTATGTATTTTCTCAAAGTTTTATCGATAAAGAGTTGAATTTAAGGTTTAAACAATTTTACTTTTTTAGGGATCCGTTCGACAGGTGAGGCTTTTGGCCACGGATAAAACGGATTGAATCATTTAAAATCGCGGTTAGAAACCGCTTTGTTGATCATTCCGACCAGCGCCATGCCTACAGCGGAATCAGCCGGTGTGAATATGGCTCCGCCATGTACCAACCCGACAGCATTGGTCAATTTTTTATCGAAAGGCAGCCGGACTTGTGCCCAGCCCTTCTTGACATCCACAAGTTCCATACTCAACAGGGACCAAAATGGATTTCGATTTTTCATCCAATCCAGGATGGCTTCCTTCAATCGAGGCGCAAGCTCCTCATATTCCGACATATTTTTCACCATTCCAATAAATGAAAATAGGACAAGGATTTTCACAGATTCAGTCGCATTTTCAAAATGTTTCTCATTTTGTCGGCAGACAAAAAAGATCAGTGTTATCTGTGTTTATCCGTGTCCCTATTATTTCAGAAATTCGCGAATAATCCTATTCACCCGGTCCGGCTGCTCGTGATTGACCCAATGGGTGCCGTCAGGCAGGCGTTCGACCGTCAAATCCTCAACATAAGCATCAAGGCCGTCGAGGTTGCCGGTCAGCAGCGCCCGGTCTTTTTCGCCCCAGATGACCAGCGTTGGAACCTTAACGGCGAGTATTTCATGGGGAAGGCCTAAAATGCCTTTTAGTTTCTGCTCATCTTCCGGTGAACCGGGCGGATAAAGAGGCGACGCCCGGTAATAATTCAACCCACCGGTCAACGCTCCCGGCCGCGACCAGGCCTCAATATATTTCGACCGGACTTCTTCCGTCATTTCCCACTGACTGCCGAACTGGGTTACCATATCCATCAGTCTGGCATATGTGTTTCCCGACAATACCCTTTCCGCCTCCGGTGAACGAAACAGCAGCATGTACTGGCTGGCCTTCCGTTGTGCGGGGTTGTTCAGCAACTCCCGGGCGAACACCGCCGGATGCGGTGAATTTATTATAATCAGTTTTTCCAAAAATTGCGGGAAGCGCATGGCTGCCGACCAAGCCACCGCCCCGCCCCAGTCGTGGGCGGCCAGAATAAACTTTTTATGTCCCAGATGTTCGGCCAACCCCCGCAAATCTTCGATGAGATGTTTCACATGATAAGCCGCCACATCTTCCGGTTTCGAGGAAAGATTGTATCCACGCATATCCAACGCCACCGTCTGAAAGTCGCGGCCGAACTCGACAAGCTGGTTTTCCCATTCAGCCCAGAATTCTGGAAATCCGTGGACGAATATGATCAACTCTCCCTGCCCCACACTTACATAGTGCAACCGGATGCCGTTAACATCGGCGTATTGACTTTTAAAGCCCGACATGATGCATCTCCTTGGTTTTCGGATCAATTGAAATAAAAACGATGATCTTTTTACGAGACTATCCAACCGAAATCGATCAGAACGCAGGATATTGCGGTTGTTTCCGATTTGCAATAACAAACCCGTCTTTTGCAGCGTTTATCCTTAAAATGGGTACCTCATTTTTTAATAAAAGTTAAACCCCATAGTCCTTTGGGTTGCATCCGTGCCCGATCGGCCGCGCAATTGCGTCAAATCTGTGACTGCAGAAAATTTTTCCGCTTTTTCTCATTATTTATTTCTTCCACCTCATCATCTAACACCTTTAATTTACTATATATATATTTTTCTGCAATCCAATGATATGGTACAATTATTGCTTTAATTGGTTCGAACACTCCGAAGCCGGTTAAATATATCTCAAATTCTAAAACTTAGCTCAAGTACGGAGTGCTTTGTAAGGCATGTGTTGTTGCCTCAATTTGGGGTGAATCCCCTAACTTGTAGGAGACCCGGTTATGTCCAGAAAATTTCTATTAATTGCAGTTTTGGGTATGTTTGTCAGCGGCTGCGCCGCAACAGGATCCCTGGCGCCACAGCCTCAGAAAGTAATCATCAGAGTTCAGGCCACCGAATCGCACCAAGCTGAGGCGAATGAGGGTGGGGCTGTCGTCAAATCCATGGAGGTTCCAAATCAGGAAGGCCATCTTTCGGAGTTGTCGTTTATTTCGAAAGACAAAGCCTTTGTCAAAATATTCTCCGAATTGTCGATAGCGGATGTCACCCGACTGTGGAACGATATCGTAATTCTTGAAATGAATTCCAGTATACGCGATATTGACTTGTTTATTAATTCCCCCGGCGGTGATGCCTTTTCAGGGCTTGCACTCGCAGATCAAATTGAACGCGCTCGACGCAAGGGATTTACCGTCACCGCGCATGCCTCCGGCATCATTGCCAGCGCGGCGGTACCGGTTTTTGCGGTCTGCAATGTCAGACTGGCGGCACCGGGAACGATCTTTATGGTTCACGAAGCTGCCCTTTGGAAGTGGCCGGGGAATGAGACGGCGTCGGATATCAACTCCCAAAACGAATTGATGCAACTTCTGCGGGATCGCTATATCGGCAAATTGGTTGCCCACTCCAAGCTGGATGAAAGCAATTGGGAAAAATTGGAAACCAAAACAACATGGTTTAACGCAGACAAGGCCCAGGAATGGGGTCTGGTGGATAAAATAGAATAAACAGAATATTCATATAAGCGCCGCCTCTGGCCGCAAGCGTCCAGGCTGATATGTTCACTGTTTCGTCCACGTGAATTTTCGTGCGATGTATCAACCATCCGGTGGCCGCCAGGACACCGGATACCCGCCCCATTAGATGTCCCCTCCAACTGATCGCCGCCACCTAATCTTGAAAAGAGAGAATCGCTTCGCCTTAAAAAACCCAAACAGCTGCGGAAATGCAAAAGCAGCCCATTCATGACGTAAAGCACCCAAAGAAATCGGAAAGCCGCTCAGACCCGACATAACCCCGCCGGCACCTAATTCTATATTTTTCTTCTTCCTCGTTCCGATCTTGAATAGCCGAAAATACTTGTACGAATCAATTGGTTTCTGTTAAGGAATATCAACAAACTCAACCACCGACCACTGTGAACAGATAACTGAAAAACAGGAGGATTTAATGCTTTTTGATATTTCAGATAGAGCCAAAGATCTGCAGGAGCGCCTGCGGGCATTTATGAAAACTTATATTTATCCGAATGAAGCGGAATATTACCGACAACTGAATGAAGGCGAGCGCTGGAAAGTGATCCCCCTGCTGGAGGAACTCAAGGAAAAAGCGAAATCCGAAAATCTCTGGAATTTGTTTCTGCCGGAAAGCAATTACGGTGCCGGGTTGACAAACCTGGAGTACGCACCGCTTTGTGAAATCATGGGACGAGTCCCCTATGCACCCGAAGTTTTTAACTGCGCCGCACCGGACACCGGCAACATGGAAACCCTTGAGCGATATGGCAGTGACGCCCAAAAAGAGCGGTGGCTCAAACCGCTGCTGGAGGGCCGGATCCGTTCGGCCTTCTGCATGACCGAACCCCGGGTGGCATCCTCGGATGCCCGCAACATCGAAGCCAGCATTGTGCGTGACGGTGACGAATACGTCTTAAACGGACTGAAGTGGTGGTCTTCCGGCGCCGGCCATCCGCGCTGTGAGCTTTACATTTTCATGGGCAAGACGGATCCGGGGGGACATCCGTACCGACAACAGTCCATGATTCTGGTATCGCGGGACACCCCCGGCATCACCATCAAGCGGATGCTGCCGGTTTTCGGCTATGACAGCGCTCCCCACGGTCATGGAGAAATTGAATTCAAGGAGGTTCGGGTTCCGGTGTCCAACATTCTCTTGGGTGAAGGCCGGGGCTTTGAAATTGCCCAGGGTCGATTGGGTCCCGGACGGATACATCATTGCATGCGCACCATCGGTGTGGCCGAAAGGGCTCTGGCGGAAATGTGTCGGCGGGTCAAATCCCGCGTAGCTTTCGGCCGCCCCCTGGCGGAAATGGGTCAGATTCGCCAGGACATCGCCAAATCACGTTGTGAAATCGATCAATCCCGGCTGCTGACGTTGTATGCGGCCCACCGCATGGACACGGTCGGCAACAAGGCGGCCCGCTCGGAAATTGCCGAAATTAAAGTTGTCGCACCCAGTATGGCATTGAAAGTCATCGACCGCGCCATTCAGGCCTTCGGAGGTATGGGAGTCTGCAATGATACCTGGCTGGCTGCGGCCTATGCCCATATACGAACATTACGGCTGGCGGATGGTCCGGATGAAGTTCACCGTGAAGTCATTGCCAGACTCGAATTGAGGAAAGGGTCATGAAAACCGACGCCAAATTATCAGCGGTACGCGAAGCCCACCGCTTTGATGAAAACGCCTTGAACGAATACCTTAAAAATAATCTGGTGGGATACGCAGGTTCTCTAAAAGTCCAGCAATTTGAGGGTGGGCAGTCCAATCCCACCTTCCTTCTGACAGCCGGCGGCAAGCAATATGTGATGCGCAAGAAACCTCCAGGCCAACTCCTGCCCTCAGCCCATCAGGTCGATCGGGAGTTCAGGGTGATGAAAGCCCTGGAACCATCGGATGTTCCGGTTCCTGAAATGTACCTGCTGTGTGAAGACGTAAACATCATCGGCACCGCGTTTTTTGTAATGGAGCATGTTCAGGGCCGCGTGCTGGAAGACATAACCCTGCCCGGAATGACGCCGGAGGAAAGGCGCGCAATATATTTCGACATGGTCCGGATTTTAGCGGCATTGCATTCAGTGGATTATGTTGATCTGGGATTGGACAATTACGGCAAACCCGGCAATTATTTTAGGCGGCAGATCGGTCGCTGGTCAAAGCAATATGTGGCAGCCAAGACTGACGACATCCAATCCATGGAGCGTCTGATGGAATACCTGCCGGTGAATGTGCCCGCAGATGAAACCAGTTGTATCGTTCACGGCGACTATCGTATGGGCAATATGCTGCTCCATCCCACCGAACCAAAGGTTGTGGCATTGCTGGATTGGGAGCTTTCCACCCTCGGCCATCCCCTTGGCGATCTGGGCTACAGCTGTATGTTCTATCGGTCCGGCATTGCCGGAAGAATCAGTCTGGACGGGCTGACCGGCTCCAAAACCGGAATTCCCACCGAAGAAGAATTTCTGGCCGAATACTGTCGCTTAACCGGACGTGACGGCATCCCCAATTGGAATTTTTATCTGGCCTTTTCATTCTTCCGCCTGGCCAGTATTCTGCAGGGGGTTTACAAAAGGGGGATTATGGGCAACGCCAGCTCCATCGAAGCCATTGAAAGGGGCCGCATGGCCCGGGCAATCGCCGACATAGCCTGGAAATTGATAGAAGAAGAAGCGTAGAGTCTTAATTGTGATCTCTTTGCATTTTATGAAAAATAAGTTCACATTCCGGATGATAGTTTCTGGATTTCGGATTCCCACGATCGGAGACTGCAAGATTATGGTAAAAATTTATCTGGTGCGTCATGGCAGGGCTGGGTCCAGCTGGGGCCTGGAAAAAGATCCCGAACTTGACGAGCTGGGTCTTGCTCA
>CAYTBC010000039.1:0-29569 GCA_964435765.1 uncultured Desulfosarcina sp. | reverse complement strand
CCACGTGGTTCCGCTCATTGCTCCTCCTCCTGTACAAGGGTCAAAACGTTTGACCAGCTAAAGTAAAGGTTCCATCTCTTAAATCAACATTCATCCGGTATGATCATCACCTCCCTTCAATAATTTGTTCTCCGACGAAAAAGCCTGTTTCAAAATGGAAAAACAGGTTGCAGGCCTCTGCAACCTGATCCCGCCGTCCCATCGAAGGGTTCAATTCCTACGTGTGTCATCGCTTCTCCATTGTGCGGATATCATCCGCCTCCTTTAATGAAACATGTTGAAATGATGAATGAATATTAGGATTCAGCATCTTCGGCCGGATCATCGATCTCCGCAAGAACATCCGGACAAAAAACTGATCGGCCGTCAACCAAGAATCGCTGTTATGGATTTTCCCTCTCAGGCCGGGCATTTCGCAGAAGGTGATCAGAGAAAATAATATCAGGCCCGGCCTGTCTTTCTGATACCCTGGCTCAATATTTTAAATGCAATTTCAAGTGTCGGTTTTAGATAATCTTTGCGCTCGTTAAGAATTCGCTTGCTTTCTTCCAGCAAAATAAGGCCGGAAAATAATGCCCACACAATGTCGGCATAGACAATCGATTTATTTCCGATAAACACACGGTCTTCAATTCCGCTTTTAAATATATCTGCAATGGCTTTGAGGGATTGTTTGGAAAGGCTGGTAATTTCAGCGAGCAGTTCCGAGGAGAGGTTCTTGAGCGTTTCGCTCGACTGAAGATGGAAGATATTAATGAGCACGAGTGGGTCAAACTCATATACCTCGTAGAGAGCCTTTTCCAGGGCGAATATCCGATCTTCATGATTTAAATCTTTTCTATCTTTTACATGCTTGAGCCTGATGTTTAGATGCTTGAGGATTCTGACCGCAAGCGAGGCGTATAGTTCGTCTTTGTTTCCAAAATAAATATAGAGGGTACCGGGGCTCAGTTCGGCTTCATTGGCGATGTCTTCCATGGTTGCCTTTGAGAGGCCTTTAGCAGCAAAAACCCTCCTGGCGGCGACAATGATTTGCTGCCGTCTTCTTTCGCGTTCTCTTCGATTTTGAACTATCATTTATTTAATGAATTAAATTCACGCCCTCTAGATTTATATAATTTTTTGTCGCTATTTTGTCAAGCAAAAAAAATTATTTTTTCGGTAATTTTCCAATTTTAACCCGGATATTTATAAAATAATCCTGGGCCAAGAATAATATTATGAAAAAGATCTTGAAATTATTGAGACGTTTCATTTATATAGGTGATGTGAAATATTTAGGTGATGTGAAGAATGGCGGTGGCAGATCAGGTATACGCCGTCTTTTTTATAGGTAACCTCGGTCGACTCATTTTTTGTTGATAAAGTGGATATGGCATTACAAAGGCTTGGTTTCTTTTTAATCCGTCAGGCAGATCGCCTTTAGAATTACAAGTCTCCGGTCTATCCGGATCAGGCAGGACATGCGATAATGGAGAAAGGACCTCATCAGCTCAAGATACGACCAGCTGCGGTTAAATACGGCATCATATTTTTAATTTGCGGGTGGTTATGCCATTATTCCTTTTATTTCACGCATTTTGCCGAGGAAATGCCCTCAAAAATAACCTTGCTCCAGTTGGGCGTCGGTATCGGCATCTGCTATTTCGTTGCCACACTAAAGAGATGGGCTCGCATGATGTGCCTTTTTTTTAACATCGGCATCATCGCCCTGTATGTTCTCTACTGTCTGGCATTTTTTCAAAGCAACAAATATAACCCGATGATACTGACCGGTTTGACCGCAATTCTCTTTTTAATCTCAACCTATTTTCTCTTGAAAAAAGAAACTGCACAGTTTTTTGCCGCTGCCGATCCGGGCGTCGGCCGGCAAGAAACCTCAGACAAATAAAAGATTACCAAAGCCGGTCATCAATCACAATTATGACAAGAAGGAAAAACCTATGCGTCTGCCGCCCAAAGAGGTCGTCTGCAAATGCGGTCAAACCTCTGCTATTGAGACCAAGAAGCTTCTGTGCATCAAATGCGGGAAGTATGTATTTTATGATTCACAAGAAAAAAGAAGACACCAAGCAAAAACGATCTATGCAGTTGTCATGCTTGCGCTGGGAATGGGTTTTCTTACCTACCTTTTCATCGAAATGATCGTCTCGCCGCTGGTCGGAAAATAACATAACGCCCAAGCCCTTCGCCTTCGAGCTGACCGCCGCAAAAGGCAGAAGCGCTTTCGTCGGAGAAATTCAACAAAACTTTAGCAGGATTCTAAAAGAAATAGCGGTTGCAAGCAGCGGTAAAGCGATCGCGTTCGCCGGCTTGAATATAGAAAAAATCAAGAAATGATTGAACCTCTGGCGGCATGATAAAGCTATTTTAGACAGGCTGGTGCGAATCCGGTAAATGAATTGGCTTGTTAACTGAGGCCTCCTCCTATTTTATCAGCGAATATAAAGCTTTCGATTTTGTCCGATCTTATGGAATTTTATGGCCCCCCACCAGTACGTATTCAAGATTTTGGCATTACGACAAATCCGTTAAAATTTAAACCAAATAGAGACCAGCGGAGCGTCGGATCAGGTCACCGAGAATTACTGGGGAAGGTAAAACAACCTGCTTGACAATTGGTTTTTTAGGTGTTAAGGAAATGAAACGCTTGGCTTAGAGAGTAAGACGCATAGGCTAGCGATTCAATCAACCTCTGTCGTATTTCCCAAAAAAGTAAACCATCAATTTTCCCTAACGGTCAGAACAAGGTGACTTGAGATGGATAAAAAAATTGCCGAGAACCCCGAGGCAAACCGTTACCGTGTTCAGAGCATCAACAAGGCGATGAAAGTTCTTTCGGTATTTGATGCAGACTGCTTTGATTTGAGTATCGGGGAAATTGCCAACCGATCAGGTGTTCCAAAGAGCACTGTTCATCGAATTGTTTCATCACTGGCAGAATGGAATATTATAGAAACCGGCCCTGAAGGAAAGTGCAGGCTGGGTCTGAAACTTTTCCAACTGGGCAGTCTCGTTCTATTGAAAATGGATATCCGCAAAGAAGCGTTACCATTTCTGAAGGAACTGTCCGCAAGAAGGGAAACAACGGCTCATCTGGCTATCCGGGACGGAAATCGAGCGATTTATATTGAAAAGATAGAGCAACCCAACTCATTTGTGCAATACTCCCAGGTGGGCAAACATTTACCCCTGCATTGTACCGGAATAGGGAAGGTTTTAGCTGCCGATCTGTCTGAAGAAACAGTAGGCAGCCTTATCGGACAAAGTTTTCCAAGGTATACGGAACATACAATTACAAATCTTGCCTGCCTGTTGAAAGATTTACGGGGGGTGAGGAGAAACGGCTATGCCGTGGACAGCGAAGAATTGATTTCCGGAGTGAGATGTGTGGCTGCTCCTGTTTTTAATTATAGAGGCGAAGTGGCGGCAGGGGTCAGTTTATCGACAATGTCCTCACTGATGGATAATACAGCAGTTCAAAAACTGGCAGAAGATCTGGTAACGGTTGGTATTCAAATATCAAAACGGCTTGGGTTTTCCAATAAAACACGGAATAAGGAATGGCTTCAAAATGTTTTCCTTTAAGCAATAATCCTCCGGTCTGGAAGAATTTGATCCAGTGAACGTTTTTGCATAGCTTCCGCGAAATCACCAGAAAAGAGCAAAATTGAAGTTTTTTTCCCGATCTTGTTCCATTGTGGAAAAAAACAGCTTCAGAGGTAATAACAATGGTAGTTCCAGCATTAAAGTTAGAGAGCATTGATAAGTGCTTCCCGGGTACCCAGGCGCTTCAGAATGTGAGCTTTGAAGCATATCCGGGAAAAGTAAGTGCTCTGGTGGGGGCCAACGGTGCGGGAAAATCCACCCTGATAAAGATAGTTTCAGGTGCCATTGGTAAAGATGCGGGTACCATCTTACTTAATGGAGAGAAGGTTGAAATCAGTGGGCCCGCTCATGCGCAGGAATTGGGGATTAGTGTCATTTATCAGGATTTTAGTGTTCTTTCGAATCTTACCATAGCTGAAAACCTGTTTTTGGGGCGGGAGTTCGGAAAAGGTCAGTTTATAAATAACCGGAAGCAAAGTTATCACGCAACTGTGGTGATGGAAAAAGTCGGATTAAAGGGGTACGATCCCGATACCCTCGTCGAATGTCTTTCAAACCCCGAAAAACAGATGCTCGAGATTGCCAAAGCCCTGTCATTTGATTCAAGGATCATCCTTATGGATGAACCGTCGGCGGTCCTGACCGAAACTGAGTTGGAGCATCTGTATTCCCAGCTATCCATATTGAAAAAACAGGGGATCGCGGTTGTTTTTGTATCCCACCGCATTGACGAGGTTTTAAGCGTAAGTGATTCTATTACTGTGCTAAAAGATGGAAAAAACGCCGATTTCATGGAAAAGAAAGAGGCAAGTCACGGGCGGGTCGTTATGGCAATGGTGGGACGTGATCTAAGCCGGGAACCAATTCTTGCGGGTGTTGAACGGTCCAAGGAGCCGGTTCTGGAAGTTTGCGATCTTCACTTCGGAAGAATTGTCCATGGCGTCAACCTTTCCGTTTATGGTGGAGAAATTGTCGGCCTGGCAGGATTGGTCGGTTCCGGCAGAACGGAAACAGCGCTCTGCATTTTTGGAAGTATTCCGTACCATAAAGGTGAAATCAGAGTAAGGGGTGAGGTTATCAAATTCAAACAGCCGAATGCTGCGGTAAGCCAGGGGATCGGTCTGGTTCCCGAGGATCGAAAGGGGTTGGGAATATTAAAGGACATGACTGTTTGTGAAAACATCAGTCTGGCAGGTTTGGACCTTTTCACCCGTATTGGCGTGATTGACAATAAAAGAGAAGATCAAAACGCCCAAAGGTTTGTTAAGTCCATGAAAATTCGGACACCTTCAACAAAACAAATAGTTGGCAACCTGAGCGGAGGAAACCAACAGAAGGTTGTCTTGAGCAAATGGTGCAGTTTGGACTCAGATATTCTTATTTTGGATGAACCGACCCAAGGGATCGATATCGGCGCACGTGACGAGATTTACCATATTTTACGCTCATTGGCGGATAGCGGTAAAGCGGTGCTTATAATATCGTCAGATCTCGAGGAAGTCGTGAAAATTTGCGACCGGGCCTTGGTTATGTATAAAGGGGCTGTAGTAAAGGAATTTAAAAACTCTGAGATAACCGAAGAAAAGCTGTTGCTCTACAGCACAGGAGGAGAACAAGAGGGATGAGTTCGCAAAATGGCCAGGAGTGTATATTAGGCGATAGTGATGTTGAGACGTCTCTGGGCGGAATTAATTCTTTTAAGAAATTGATTGGATTTCGTGAGTTTGGGGTATTGATCGGGCTTGCGATGCTGCTGGTCTTTTTCTCTTTGACCGCAAGATATTTTTTGAGCTGGGCCAATCTGATAAATGTCGCGCGGCAAGTGTCCATGATCGCCATTATGGCGTTCGGCATGACGGTTGTGGTTGTGGCGGGAGGCATCGATCTTTCGGTAGGTTCGGTAATGGGAGTTTCAGGTGTTTTTACCGCTACCTTGATGATGCAGTATAATGTTCCCATATTTTTTTGCATCATTGCCGGCATTTTTATGGGAGGTCTGCTGGGGTTGTTTAACGGACTGCTGAATGGTTTTTTTAAAATTCCCTCCTTTATTGCAACTCTGGCCATGCTCAACATTGCTCGAGGGATCGCATTGCTATACACCGATGCAAAACCAATCTATAATTTGCCGGATTCCTTTACTGTTCTGGGAACCGGTTACATGGGTCCGATTCCTATCCCCGTCATACTTATGCTCATCATGTTTGCAACTTTTTATTTTTTAATGGCGTATACGAAAATTGGGCGCTATGCATACAGCATCGGTGGGAATGCGGATGTTGCGCGGCTGTCAGGTATTAATGTACGCCGATATGGTATAAGTTTTTTTGCGATCAGCGGTTTGATGGCAGGTCTGGCGGGAGTTATTCTGACGGCCAGGATGGCATCCGGAGAGCCTACATCGGGTGCGGGTTATGAACTCGACGTCATTGCAGCAGTCGTCCTGGGAGGAACCAGCCTTTCCGGGGGTAAGGGAACCATGCTGGGGACTTTGATCGGCGCATTCATAATGGGCGTGCTGGACAACGGCCTGGCAATGTTAAACGTGCCCCCCTTTGTCCAAATGATATGCAGCGGTCTGGTAATCGTCCTGGCTGTGGGGGTAAACATGCGCAAATCCAAGGAAATAGTGAAATAGAGTCAAATCTGCGTATGGTGATTCCGACTTTTGCCTGGTAGAGGGGGGGTGATTTTAAATTTACATGGGATAAACGTATTTGTTTTTTGTGAAACCGGTTAAGCGAACGATGTTCGCATCATGTTTTTTAATTGCAGTGAATTTCAAAAGATGGAAATGAATAGGAGATTAAAATGCAGAAAATTTTGAGCAGATTGCTTTTTATTACGTTGGCCTTATCCATGGTTTTTGTGTTCGGATCAGTCAGCCAGGCAAAAGATTTGGTTTTTGGGGTTATTCAGATGACCCAGGATATCCCTGTTCAGATATATATGAGCAACGGTATGGAAGAAAGGGCCAAAGAGATCGGAGGAATAAAAATCAATGTCGTCAATGGCCAGTTTGATGTTGCCAAACAAATGAATGCCATAGAAAATTTCATCATCCAAAAGGTGGATGCCATTATCCTAAACCCCGCCGATGCAGACAGTATCGCAAATGGCGTAAAGGCAGCCAATAAAGCAGGAATTCCAGTCATCACTTTTGATACGAATGCCAATGGAGGAGATGTTACCGCATTTGTGGAATCGAACAATGGATTTGCCGGTCACCTCGTGGCAGAATATATGGCCTGGCGGTTAAAGGGAAAAGGAAATGTTGCCATATTGGATTTGCCGTCTGTTTCGGCAGTTCGGGATAGAACAGCAGCATGGTACAAGGTTATGGCAAAATACCCCGGAATAAAAGTCGTCCAGACTGAAATTGCGGCAACCGTCCCTGATGGAATAAAGCGTTCGGAGAACATTCTCCAGTCTCATCCCGAACTTGATGCGTTTTTCGCCATCAACGATCCAGGTGGATTGGGAGCTGTTCAGGCCATTAAAGCCAGAGGTCTCCAGGATAAAATATTCGTGGCCGCCATCGATGGTGATCCTAAAGCCGTTGAACTGGTCAGCAAGGGCGAAATCTACGGGTTGACAGTCGCGCAATTCGGTTCTGAAATCGGCCGCGTTGCAACCCAGACCGCCTATGATTATCTAAACGGCAAGAAAGTAGAAAAACACATTATGGTGCCGGTAATGCCCGTGACTAAGGAAAATTACAAAATGTACCCGGGATGGGAAGGAAAGGTGCCTGCCGACCTGACTCCTCCCTGGACCAAAAAATAATAGCTGATATCTTCGTGGCGGGGCCTGCACCGGATTGTTCCGGTGCAAGCCTTTCCCGATTACCTTTGAGGAGGATTTTAACATGTCAGATTCACCGATTAAAGCAGGCGAAATTCGCGCTTTCGGCAAGATGCCTGTGCCATTTGTTACGCCGGATATGATTTCCCTAATTAAAACCGGGAAAGTATACAGCCTGCAGCAAATAATCGAGCCGGGCATCCCTTTTTGGAGCGGACACCAGCCTTTGGTTATTTCGCCTCTTCTGAGACATGGCGACAGCCGTTCCGAATATCCGGCTTCGGTTGCCAATGATTTTCTCTCCTTGCCCATGCACGGGTCTACCCATATTGACGCCCTGTGCCATATCGGCCAGTACGAAGGGGACAAAATCAAACTGTATGGTGGAATTGATGCCGAAAAGTCCCAATCCAATAGTGGACAATTGACACACGGAGCCGAAAATTTCCCTCCCATAGTCCTGCGGGGCGTGCTATTGGACATTGCAGCGAGCAAAGGTGTTGATGTTCTTCCCCCAAGCTACGGCATTACGGGTGAGGATATGTCGAAATGTGAGGAAAAAGAGAATGTAAAAGTTACACCGGGCACGGCCGTTCTGATTCGAACGGGATACCAGAAATACTGGCTTACCGACAATGAAAAATATTCATCCTCAGGACCGGGTCCGAATATGGATGGCGCCCGGTACTTGGTGGAAAAAGGTGCCACAGTCATCGGTTCCGACACAGAAGCCATGGAGAAGATGCCGCCCAAGGGGCTGGAGGTGCACCGGTATTTAATCTATGAGAATGGGTTACCACATATTGAAGAACTGTTTTTGGAGAAATTAGCAGAGGAAAAGGTATTCGAGTTCATGTTCATCTGTCTTCCGCTGAGGATAAAAGGTGCAACAGGATCAATGATTCATCCAATCGCCATATGTTAAGTCGAATCAAGGAGAGCAAACAATGAAAGCAGCCGTCTGGTATGGAAATCAAGATATAAGATTAGAAGACCGACCCATCGATAAACCGGGTCCTGACGAAGTTCAAATAAAAGTTATGGCTGTGGGAATCTGCGGTACGGATATGCATGAATGGTGGGCAGGCCCAATTTTTATGCCAGTGGAGGAACCCCACCCTCTCACGGGAAAAAAGGCACCCCTTACGGCCGGCCATGAGTTTTCAGGTGTGATTTCAGCTGTTGGTTCAGCGGTAAAGGATTTCAAGGTTGGAGATCGGGTCACATCCGATTCAGCGACCTGGTGCGATATATGCGAAAATTGTAAAAAAGGCTGGCACAGCCTCTGCAAGAAGGTGGCATTCCTTGGGTTGAGCCGTGACGGTGCATTTGCCGAATTTGTTAATGTCCCGGCCGCACCTGTGGTTAAGCTTCCTGACAATGTTTCGTTTGAGTGGGGTGCGATGGTTGAGCCTTTTGCGGTTGCTCTTCACGCTCATCGCCGTGTCCGCACCCAAGTGGGTGAGAGCCTAGTTGTAATCGGCGCGGGAACCATAGGGTTAATGGCGATCCATGTCGCGAAAGTTGCAGGGGTCGGCAAAATTTTTGCAGTGGAAGTTTCTGAGAAAAGAAAAGCCGCTGCCTCCGCCCTGGGGGCAATTGTGCTGGATCCTTCCAAAGAGGATGTGACAGCTGCTGTTCTCAGCCAGACAGGGAATCGTGGCGTGGATATTGTCATGGAAGTGGTTGGGAAACAAGAGACGGTTGACCTGGCATTGTCCCTGCCCTGTACCCGGGGGCGAGTTCTTATAGTCGGAATATTTGAAGAGCCGATCAAGGTCGACTGGAACAAGATTGTCATGAACGAACTGGAAGTTCTGGGGCATCTGAATAATGGAGGGGAGATTCCCCAGGTTCTTGAGCTGATGGCAGATGGAAAGTTACAGGCAGAACAATTTATTACAGGCCGAATCGGGCTTTCGGAAGTTGTCGAGAAAGGGTACAAAGAACTCATTAGTGACAAATCTCACATCAAAATCCTGGTGGATCCTTCGAAATAAACAAGGAAGAGAGGATTATTGAAGGGATCCGGTCGTAAACAGAACTCGATGCAGCCGCTGATGGGAAATGTCAGGGATAAACACCCTTTCAGGGGCAAAAAATAAAGTGGAGATAACCGGATAAACCGCCTTTCAGGCGGTTTATCTTTATTTTAACATTTATTTTATCTCTCTCATCTAAAATTCCGGAGGATTTTAATCGTCTCTGAAAATCGATTTACTTTCCAGGCTTTTTCTTGGCCTGCGCTTCCTCCTCGGCCTGAATGGCAGCTAATGCCGCCGCTGCGGCGGCCTGGCGCTCAATATCGCTGTCTGTCTCCGCATCATGCGTCTCTTCGTCCGCACCCGCCGCGGGAGAATTGCGGCTCCTCTCCGGCGGCATGTACACGGTCACATTGCGATGGGCAAACTCGATGCCTTCTTTCCTGAACGCTTCCTGCATGAGCCGGTAGACCTCTTTGCGTATGGCAAACTGGTCGCCGGGCTTGGTTTTGTATTTGACCCGCATGATCATGGCCGAGTCGTCCATCTCCCGCACGCCCTGGGATTTGATCGGCTCCAGCAGTTTGGGCCCCAGATCGGGGTCTTCCGCGATTTTATTGTAGACTTTTTTCTTAATGATTCTGCGTATTTTTTCCACATCGGCGTCGTAGCGCACCCTAAAGTCGAGCTTCATGATGACATAGTCGCGGCTCAAGTTGGACACCAGCTTGATGTCGCCGAAGGGGATGAAATTGACCATGCCCCGTGGGTTGCGCAGCCTCAGGGAGCGCAGGGAGATGTGCTCCACCATCCCCTTGCAGCCGCTAACCTCCAGATAGTCGCCGACCCGGAAGGCATCGGCCATAAGAAAAAAAACGCCCGAGATAATATCCTTGACCAGGGTCTGGGCGCCGAAGCCGATTGCCAGGCCGAAGACGCCGGCGCCGGCGATCAGGGGGCCGATGTTCACCCCCAGGGCCGATAAAATAATCAGGACGGCCATGACGAGGATGACCACCAGCATGAACTTGCGCAGCAGCAAAAGCAGGGTGGCGATGCGCGAGCCGCCGGCGCCGCCGCCCTCATCTTTTTCATCATCCGATTCGTCCCCCGGAATTTCCTGGCGCATCCGCCGCAGGATGGCGGCGTTGATCAGGCCCCAGGCGACGTAGCAGACCAGCACGACCACCAGTATCTTGAGCACGCTCCTGACCACCGTTTCGCCGATCGGAAGCGAGATGCCCCAGAAGCCCAAGGTCCAGAAGAACAGCAGCGCTGCCAGGGCCAGACGCAGAGCGGTTCGCAGCGGGCCTTTCATCCGGTCAAGCTCCAGATGCCCGGATTGGGCAGGCTTGGGTTCAGGGCTTTTGTCGGCGGTCGGCTGGGCATCCTCAGACCCACCATCATCTTCTTCTTCGGTAGTCGAAGCATTAGCCGTCGCCGGCTGGGTTTTGTTCTCTGCCACCATGCCGAAGGCCGCCTCCAGGATCAGGCGCAGGATCCAGTCCAACAGGAAATAAAGCGGCACCATCAAAAGCGTCAGCGTCCCCTGGCCCGAGGCAAAACCCAGAATCTGGTTAATGGCCGAAAAAACCAGCAGCAATACGATCGCAGCGATGGCTAAGTGGTGCCACTTCTGTGCCAGGCGGTAGCGCAGGCTGGATTCCGGCAGACCCCGGCTGAATGCAGCCGCCGCCTCTTTGCGCTTTTGCAGAATCATCCAGATGATCATGGCCGCCATGATCAAGCCTACCAGCATGATCGCGCGCAGGTGTTCCAGTTCAGTGGCGCCCGCCAGGCGGAACACGCCGCAGGTCAGGGTGCCGATGCTGCCGACCGCTGTCAGGGCGATCAGCCAGCGGTGCAGGTAAAGTGAGGTTTCGTCGCTGAACGGCAGGAATCTCAGCGCTGCGACCCGTGGGGTCAGGAAAAAACGCGAAATCAGAATGCCGCCCTGCACGATGGCAAATGCTGCCAGGTAGGTGGACAAAAGAACGCGCTGTCCGGCGGTGCGCTCCAGGAAAATGAAAAACAAGGCCAGGGCCGCTAAAATGAAGACAACGATCGCTGCAAAGTCCAGCAGCGCGCGCATGGTCAGAATTCCGATTTTGGTGCTCCATTTTTCCGGGTTGGATGAAACAACGCGGCGGCGCGCAGCGGCTGTGTACATAACAAAAAGCCATTCAATCAGCAGTCCGGCGGCCAGAACGGCGGCAACACTCAAAATCACGCTGGTCACGGTCTTGGTCCCGCGTTTTCCCCGGCCCAAATAATCATAGATGCCGGCTGCCCGCTGGGGTGCGTCACTGCCGCCGGAGTGCAGAAATTCGATGCGAGTTTGCAGCAACGTTGTCAGATTTTTGATCTTATCGATGAAGCCGGCGATTCCGGACGGTTTGGGACCGCCGGCCGTCGCCTCAGCCTCCTGCTGGGCCTGCGTCTTGAGCTCATCAATCAAAAGGCGCCGCACCTGCTCGTCGCTGAGTCCGGCCACGATGTGGTCAACGTTTTCTGCATTCAAGGGTTTTGGCAGCGAGATTTTTTCTTCCGTTTTTACCGCCGTATGTTTCTTGCCGGTTTTGAGCTTGAGAGGGTTCTGGGCCCAGCCCGTTGAGGACAGCAGCCAAATCAGAAGCCCGATCCAAATACAGGCTTTCAAAACGCGCGGACGCATTTGTACCTCCTATTGGTTATATTTCCGCATGTCGGATTTTCTCTTGGCCGAAAAAATCCCGTTAAATTCGATAGAACCTGCTCGCCGTGCCCCAGAATATGTCTTCGCGTTCCTGAGGGCTGAGATCGCAGATGTTTTGTTCCAGCGCCTCAACGACATCGTCATATGTGCCGGCCAGGAGACAGACTGGCCAGTCGCTGCCGAACATGCAGCGTCGGGGCCCGAAAATTTTCAGTATGTGTCTTATGTAAGGGGTCAGATCGGCCGATTTCCAGGCCTGATGATCGGCCTCGGTGATCATGCCGGAAAGTTTGCAGTAAACATTTTCGTGGGCGGCCGCTTTTTCAATTAACCCGGCCCAGGGGGCAAGCACTCCATCCTTGATCAGTGGTTTCGAGATGTGGTTGATGGCCGTTCTGAGTTCGGGAAATTCATCCAATATTTGCAATGCATAGGGCAGGTGCCTGGGGTGCGTCAAAAAATCAAAACAGACGTTCTGCTCCTGAAGGATGCCGAACGATTTTTTAACAGCCGGCCGCAGCATCCAACGCTCATCATCAATGCTTTCGATCATAGGGCGGATGCCGACAAACTTGGGCATCTTCACATAGCGTGCGAGATCGTCGGCGAAGTGCGGCGACTCCATATCCAGCCAAATAACGATGCCGCCGATAAAATCGTTTTCCTCGGCCAGCTGGAACATGAACTCATTTTCTTGTTCGCTGTCGGCCGCTTCGACAAGTATCGTTTTGCGAACGCCATGTTTATCCAAAGATGGCTTCAGGTCGGAGGGCAAAAAATCTTTTGCAAGCGGCATGTCAGGCTTCATCCAGCAATAGGATACCCGGTCGGGTTTTAGAAAATGTTGATGACAATCAATCTTTTTCAGGTTCATTCTTATCTCCCCATCCTTTTTAAACAATTATACTTGCGAACTGGCTGGTACCGGGGCTTCTGCGACCAGCAATTTTTCTTCCTTGAGCGCGGTCCAGAAGTCAGCGGGAATCGGGTAGGAAAACAGCGACAGGTTCTCTTCAAATCGTTTTTTTGTTTTGACACCGGGTATGTTGGAGACGACGGTTGGATGGCCGAAAGGAAATTGCAGCGCCGCGGCCTTCATGGGAATGTTGTAACGGGCACAAACCGCCTCAATTTTTCGGGTTTTCGCCATGATTTCCGGTGGCGCTGGCGCATAGTTGTAATGGGCACCTTCAACCGTCCCGGTGGCTAAAATACCGCTGTTGTAAGCCCCGCCGATAATGATACTGATATTTTTTTTCAGGCAAAGGGGCAGCAGTTCCTTTAGCGCAATCTGATCAAGCAGCGTGTAGCGACCGGCCAGCAGGAAGCAGTCAAAGTCGGCGTTTTTTGCGAAGTCGCACAACATTTCGGCCTGATTCATGCCGGCGCCGATGGCCCCGATAATTCCCTGCCTTTTCAAATCGGCCAGCGTCGGAAAGGCCTCTTCCAGTGCCTGCTTGAAGCAATCCCTGACATCGGGGTCATGGATGTAGACGATATCGATCCGGTCGATTCCCAAGCGCTTGCGGCTCTCTTCGAGCGATCGCAGAACCCCGTCGCGGCTGTAATCAAATACCGAATAGACATTGTCAAGCTCAACAAAGGGCGTATTTTCGGATTCCGGCGTCGGATCGCCGGCCACGATAAGACGGCCCACCTTGGTGGACAGAACAAAGGAATCACGGGGCTGCTTCTTCAACACGCTGCCGTATAATCTTTCACTTTTTCCGAATCCGTACATGGGCGCCGTATCAAAATATCTGACCTTGGCCTCATAGGCGCCGCGAATCGCTTGCACAGCCGCGTCGTCGTGGGCCACGGTGTACATGTTTCCCATCGAAGCACCACCAAAACCCAGAGAAGTCACGGCGATCTGTGTATCGCTTATTCTTCTCAATTCAAATGGATCCATCCAAACCTCCTTTCACTTTCAGCGGAGAAATCAATTTTAAAAGATGATTCTTACCCTGCAGGCGAACCGACCAATCCAAGTTACCGGCAAAGTTTTGGACAAAGTTTGCAGCAAGGATTCCGGGCGCCTGATAGGGGGCAACCACCGGCGAAATCTGCTTCTTTCGGTTGATCGTTAATTTTCGATTTTATTAATGAACCGCCCGCCTTATTTCCTGGCTTACGACCGCCTCCAGCAATTGGCTCTGGTTCACCTCGCCACGCCTGAATTCAAATGTCTTGCACCCCTTGCTGATGACGATGATGCGGTCCGTCATCCCAATGAGTTCCGGCAATTCGTCGGAAATGATGATAATGCCGCTTCCATTTTGGGCCAGTTCTGCAATTAAATCATATATTTCTCTTTTGGCTCCGATGTCAATTCCACGCGTCGGCTGGTCGAGAATCACCACCATCGGTTTGAGCGGCAGCCATTTCCCCAGGACCACCTTCTGCTGATTGCCGCCGCTTAAATGGCCTACTTCCTGATTGAGACTGGGTGTTTTAATCCTCAGCCGGTTGACCATATTTTGGGCTGATTGCTGCCGCTTGCGCCCGTTGATCAATTGGTATTTGCTGATAATCCTTAGGTAGGCCAGTGAGAGGTTTGACATCACCGAGTGATTGAGAATTAAGCCCTGGGCTTTTCGTTCTTCCGGAATGAGGATGATATTGTTTTTTATCGCATCCAGCGGGGATTTGATTTTAACCTTTCGACCGCCGACCAGGATCTCGCCGGCGGTAGGCTTTTCAACACCGAAAACACAGTGGGCAATCTCGGTGCGTCCCGAACCTACCAGCCCGCCAATTCCTAAAATTTCACCGGAACAAATTTTAAAGCTGATATCGCTAAAGACGCCATCCAGCGCCAAACCATTTACGGCCAATATTTCCGCGCCTTTCGTTATTTCAGGGCGACTGATACCTTCGGAGAGCCTCTTGCCCACCACCATTTGTACAATTTCTGAAAGAGAAGTCGATGCTCTCTGCACCGTTCCGACCACCTTGCCGTCCCGCAGGACTGAAACCCGGTCGGCGACCTGCAATATTTCCTCCATGTGGTGCGATATGTAGATAATGCTGACCCCTTTCTCTTTTAAAACCTTCATGATTTTGAAAAGCGTTTCGGTTTCATCATGGGCAAGCCGCGCGGTCGGTTCATCCATGACAAGTACTTTGGCACTCAGCCGGATGGCTTTTATGATTTGAACCAGCTGCTGTTCGCCGATGCTCAGGGAGCCGACCATGGACCTGGGGTCGATATCAAATCCCAGCCCGGACAGCAGGCGCTTTGTTTCCGAAAATATTGTTTTTCTGCTCAATACGCCTATTTTTCCAAAACCTTTCACCCGGGGCTCATCGGCCAGGAATATATTCTCACCGACCGTAAAATCCGCAACCAGGTCAAGCTCCTGGTAGATGATACCGACGCCATGTTTAATTGCTTCCTTTGGATTGGAAAACCTGACCGGGTTTCCGTCCATTATAATGGAGCCCGCAAAGTCGGTATGGACACCTGCTAGCACAGACATTAAGGTGGATTTGCCCGCGCCGTTTTCGCCTACGAGAGCATGGATTTCGCCTTTTCTCAATTCGAAATTGATATCGTCCAGGGCCCTGACTCCCGGAAAGTCCTTGGTTATGTTTCTCATCTCCAAAATGGTTTCACTTGGCACGCTCCGCTCTCCTTATCTGTTGCATGCGCTACGCAGAATCTATTAATTTACCGCCGGCCCCTCGCAGCCGGGAGCCGGTCACCCGAGCTTTTGAAGCGGCCGGCTGCCGCGATTCATTCAGCAGCCGGCTTTTCCACAAACCTGCTCTATTCAGGACTACCGGGCATTCAATTCTGGCCGGCCGATCCAATTCTGCCGGCAGGCTTGCAATGAAAATTCAGTTGGATTACCAACTGGGTGGAAAGCCCGCGGCATTGCTTTTAACCACCTTCGGCAGCGGTGTGAAAAAATCCGGCTTGGGGATATGGCCTTCGTTGCCGGAAAGATAAAACCAGACCGCGTCCATGCCGATCATAGCCTGCTGGTAAGGATCCTGCAGAACCGTGCCCTTGAAGTCGCCATTTAAAATATTTTGTTTGACGTAGGAAGGGTAGTCAAAAGCCACGATTTTACCCAAAAGTTCGGTTCGGTCGGCGGCCTTGATGGCCTGCAAAGCTGTCATGCACATTTCACTGTCCTGGGAGACAACCAGGTCGATTTGCCCTTTAGGGTATTTCATCAGGGCGTCCTGCATGGCAGCCAAGGCTTTGCTTCGGTCGAAATCACAGGGGTATTTTCGGATGATCTTGATTTCGGGGTAAGCCGCCAGATAGTCCTCCAACCCCTTTTCGCGGTTGACTTGAGGTGATGAGCCCAGATTGCCCTGCAATAAAATAACGTTGCCTTTTTTGGCCGAGAGCGTTTCCGCAACGAGTTCCCCCTGCACCAGGCCGCCCGTGTAGTCATTGGCGCCGACATAAGCGATGGTCTCGGCGCCTGCGCCCAAGGTCCGGTTCAGTATCATCACCGGAATGCCTGCCTGATTAGCCCTTTTAACAGCTGCGACCAGCGCTCCCTTGACAATGGGGCACAGCAGAATGCAATCGACTTTTTTGACAATGAACTCATCGATGATGGCACTTTGCTTGGCTGGGTCATTTTCTCCGTCGCGAACTTCCACTCTAAATCCGTACTTTTTCCCGGCATCCAAAATGGCCTGCATCTGAGCGGCAAAAAAATTATGTTTGAATTCCGGCAATGTCGCACCGACAACCCATTGATCCTGGGATTTTTTAATGCCTTTTTCCCACATGGGACCCGCGGCGTCCGCTTTGACTACCAAGCCCATTCCCGACATTAAAAAAACCACCAGTGCGATTGCCAACAGTCTCTTCATCCAACTTTTCATTTTGAAACCCTCCTCTCTCTGATTCCTATTTGTGGTTGAAAATTAGTGGTTCGTTTTCACCTTGAGTGCGGTGAGAATAAAGTTGCCAATTGGCAGCAACGGTACAATTGACTGATCACCCCCTTTGCTTATCGACATGTGTTTATTGAAAACAGATAGCTACGCTTTGCTTGAAATCCTATGTGAGATGACGCCGATCGCCACCGCGAAAATAATGATCAAGCCGGTAATTGTCTGTTCCCAGTAAGCAGAAACCCCCACCATGTGCAGGCCGTTGATGACAACGCCCAACAATAAAACGCCAATAACCGTTCCCAGTACACTTCCGACGCCGCCTTTTAAGGAGCACCCTCCCAGGACGGCTGCGGCAATTGCGTATAATTCGTACATGGTTCCGGCTTGGGGTAGGGCCGACATAACTCTGAAAACCAGGACAATTCCCCCCAAAGCAGCCAGAATGCCGCAGACAATTGCAGAAAGTATCTTGATTCGGTCCACATTCACACCCGATAGGTGTGCAACCTTCTCATTGCCGCCAACCGCATAAACATATTGGCCGAATCTGGTGTGCCGCAGGATGACCCAGCATACGGCCACAACAAAAACCCAAATAATAAGCGGGATTGAGATCACACCGATTTTACCCATCCCGATGATATTATACTTAAAAGGGAAGTCGTATATACTGCGGCCTTCGGTCAAGCCGAAGACCATGCCTCTGATTACAACCATCATCCCAAACGTGGTGATAAAAGGGTTGATTCCGACTTTGCTGATCAGCATGCCGTTGCAAAACCCGGCCAGCGCCCCGATACTGAGTCCGGCCAAGACCGCAATTAACAGCGCCTCCGGATATTTTGTGAGAATAAAGGCCACCGTCACACCGGTCAACGCAGCCGTCGAACCCACCGAAAGATCAAAGCCGCCCGTAATGATCATGAAAGCCATCCCACAGGCCATGATGCCGAAAACCACATTTTGTTCCAAAATATTGAAAATATTGGCCTTGGACAGAAATTGCGGGGAAATTATAGAAAAGGTGATGACCATTCCGATCAGGATCAAAATAGTCAGCGTCAAGCTGTTCAGCAGACGGCCTTTGCCGGATAAAAAATGAGACACTCTTTTTCCGGGCGGCGCTTTTACGGAACTATCTTGGGTGTCAAGCGAGGTGTGGATATCGCGTTTGGAGCTGATGAATTCTTGAGACATTGGACTGTTTTCCTCCCCACCATAAATATCATTTCATTGCCTACTGCGCGCGGCATCAAATTTCTTTTGAAATTTCGGCACTTGTATCCTGAAGCAGTTCTGCAAATTTCAACATTTTCTGTTTGGTCATGCGACTGACCGGACCGGAGATGCTGATAGCAGTTAAAATTTCATTTTTTGAATCACGAATGGGTCGGGCCACACAATTGACACCGATCAAAGCTTCCTCAAAATCAAGAGCCAGATTTTCATTCCGAACCCGCTTAAGCTCTTTGAGAAGGCGGCTGAAAGAGCCGATCGATTTTTTGGTCAACGTTAGGATATTTTCGCGGCCATCATACATTTTTTCAAGCTGCTCATTGCTCAGGGCCGATAGCAGCACTTTGCCGGTTGCCGTGCAGTGCGCTGGAAATTTGGCACCTTCTCCGATGGACACCCGCAGCGGTTCGCTGGATTCAAAGCGGGCGATGTACCGGATTTGATTAAATTCCAGGACTGAGGCACTTATTGCTTCCGGGCAGGATTCAGAGAGCTTTTTAAGATAAGGGGTTATGATTTTTACAATATAGTCTTCCGCTTTTATCGCAGTGCTCATCTCAACCGCCATAAAGCCCAACCCGTATCTTAATGTTTTGGAATCTTGCCGAACAAATTGATGCGCCTTCAAGGTAGCGAGAATCCGGTGAACGGTTCCCTTTCCGAAGTTAAGCCTTTTGCCGATTTCAGTTAAAGAGATGGGCTGGCTCTCTTGGATCATCAACCGCAGAATGATGAGCGCTTTTTCCAAAGACTTTACTGGATAATTCGGTTTCGGCCGACTGCTTTCATCACACATCTTATTGTATTCATATAAAATTAATTGTTCTTGAAGCCGCAATATAAATTTTGAATTGCAGAACACTAAAAGGAAAGGATAATCAAGTCAACAAAAATAAGTTATAACATATAGAAAACAAGTTCTGTATTTTAGAACATTCCTGCACCAGAAATGCGGTATCCGATTTTCGGTGAAAGCGGAATCGGCAGATCTGATAGAATAACTTTATTTAAATCCAAATAGTTATATATTTATTTGTTCGGATCGGCTTAAAAAGAGAACCATTAATTCCATTCGGATCGGCACCCGGCATCATGATTTTATGGTAATCACAATGCATCACTGGTTGGCAGATAAATTGCAGCATATGTTTTCCTGTATTGCCGCTGGATGCAGACGCGGCAAAAAAGTGATTCCCTTTAACAGAGAGGTGTGATGATGCAGAATAAAAAGAAAAATATTGCCAAAGAGACAACGATTACCGGATTTGTAGAAGAATTCGACAGCATAGAGGATGGAATGGGTATTTTAATTGCCGCTGATGATGGGGAAAATTATGTTGTCGAGCCCAACAAAAACGGAAAGAAGCTGAACTCATGTCTCGACGAAAAGGTCAAAGTAACGGGTATGGTTACCAAAGACAGAGACGGCCTTTTGTACATCACCGTGAGCAGCTTTAAAGTGTTTGAAACGCCCGAAGAATACTACGAACATGATGATGACGAGGGTTTCTACGATGACAGGGATGACGGTTATGATGGCAAATTTGAAGAATTTGATCGCTGATTTATCCCTAGTTTGACTTTCTTTTGGATTGATAAAAATGGGTGGCAGTGCCGTGAAACAGGTCGGCAGCTTCCATGATGGTTTCAGTGAGGGTCGGATGCGGATGGATCGAAAGGCCCACATCGGTTACATTGGCGCCCATTTCGATTGCCAAAACGCCTTCGGCAATCATCTCGCCCGCGCCTGAACCGGTAATACCCATGCCGATGATGCGTTCGCTCTGCGGGTCAATGACAAGCTTGGTCAGCCCGTCATCGCGATCCAGGGTGGCCGCGCGACCGGACGCAGCCCATGGGAATCTGACAACTCTGTGCGCGATGCCCCGGTCAGCGGCTTCTTTCTCCGTCAGTCCGACCCAGGCGATTTCAGGATCGGTGAACACAACCGCCGGTATTGCCGCCGGCGCGTACACGACCCGGCGGCCGGCGATTACTTCGGCTGCCACCCGGCCTTCATGCGATGCCTTGTGTGCCAGCATGGGTTCGCCGGCCACATCGCCGATGGCAAAAATGTGCTTTTCAGCCGTGCGCCGCTGAGCATCAACTTTTATGAAACCCCGGCCGTCGACCTCAATTTTGGTATTTGCCAAACCCAGACCGGCCGAATTGGGGCGTCGGCCGACCGCCAGAAGAACCTTGTCGAAAATGCGCGCATTTTGGTCGACATCAGGGCCTTCTAATACGGCTTTAACCCCGTTTTTCTGAATTTTGAGCGATTTGACGGTGGTTTGCAGCAGGATTAACGCCATCTGGTTTGACAGACGTTTATGCAGAATCCGGACCAAATCCCTGTCGGCGCCCGGCAGCAACCCCGCTGTCATTTCCACCACCGTCACCTTGGCGCCCAGGGCGGCATACACGGTTCCGAGCTCCAGGCCGATATAGCCGCCGCCGATCACCAGAAGTTTTTGCGGAATTTCTGCGAGATCCAGCGCGGTGGTGGCATCGAGCAGTCGATCGGAATCAAGGTCAAATTGCGGGATGCGCGCCGTTTCAGAACCGGTGGCGATGATCGCGTGCTCGAATGCCAGGGTGCTTTGCCCGCCGCCGACCGCTTTGACGGATAAGGTCCGGTTGTCCTGAAATGCGGCCGTGGCCTGCAGATAATTGATATTGCGCTGTTTGACAAGTTGTCCCAACCCGCCGGTCAGCCGGGTGACCACGTCGTTTTTCCATTCCCGCAGGCGGGTGTGCTGGATTTTAAGCCCACTGAAATTCAGGCCCCAGGCTTTGGCCTCCCGGGCCTCAGCGATGACTTTGGCGGCGTGCAGCAAGGCTTTCGACGGAATGCATCCGCGATAGAGACATACGCCCCCGGGGTTTATTTCCGGATCAATCAGGGAGACTTCCAGTCCGAGGTCGGCCGCCAGAAACGCAGCGGCATATCCCGCGGGCCCGCCGCCGATCACCGCCAATTTGGTTTTTTTGTCTGCCATTGAATTATCTCTCCACCGTTATGCGCAGGGGAACTATCGATCGTACCTGCCTGATTTTATTCTAAAACCATCGTAAACGGGTGCTCGAGGCTTTCGCACACCCAACGCAAAAAACGTGCGGCATCCGCGCCGTCAATAATCCGATGATCAAAGGACAGGGACAGGGGCAGCATGCTGCGCGGTTTAAACTCGCCGTCTATATAGCGGGGCATTATGGATGCCCGGCTGACGCCGAGGATAGCGGCCTGGGGCCAGAAGACAATCGGCGTAAAACCGACCCCGCCGATGCCGCCCTGATTGGACAGGGTGAAGGTGCCGCCCTCCATTTCATCCGGCTTGAGCTTTTTGCTGCGGGCCCTTTCGGCCAGATCGGCGATTTCAGCGGCAAGCCGGCTGATACTTTTCCGGTCAGCGTTGCGAACGACCGGCACCAGCAGGCCGCGCGGCGTGTCGACCGCGATGCCGATATGAATGTACTTTTTGAAAATCAGCCGCTGATTGGCCGGATCAATGCTGGCGTTAAAGCGCGCAAATTTTTTAAGCGCCGCGGCGCAGACTTTCACCAGAATGGCCGTGACGGTCAGTTTGCCGCCGTTTTGAGCAACCTTTGCAGCGTTCTTTTTAATAAATTCCTGCAGACCGGTGATGTCCGCCTGGTCGAATTGGGTAACCTGCGGCACGGTGCGCCATGCCCTCGACATGTTGGCAGCCGTGATGCGGCGCACGCTATCCAGTTCAACCGTTTCGACGTCTCCCCAGCGGCTGAAGTCGGGCAGCTCCGGTTCACTCATCATTTCCCTCGCAGGGGGTCCAGCGGTTGCCGTTTTGTCCGGACGTTCACTTTTTTTGACGTAGGATTTAATGTCGGCTTCGGTAAGCCGGCCGCCCGGTCCGGAGGGCTTGACTTCGTAGATGTCCACACCTAGCTCGCGCGCAAAACGGCGCACCGACGGCGAAGCCGGCGCCGGGCCATGCCCGGCGGGCCGGTCATCGGTTTTCTTTTCCGGTATGGGCGGCTCCGGGGCGACGGCGGTTTTTTCAGGTGCTTGGGCCACCTTTTTATCCTTTTCATCGACTTCGGCTTTGACTTGCTCGGGCGCCTCGGCTTGCGGCGGCTCTGCGGGGGCTTCGGCTTCCTTTGGGGTACCGTCATCGGCTGCGGGTTTGGATTCCGCTGTTTCTTTATCTTCGGATTGACCCGTGGTGTCTACCCTGGCAATCACGTCGCCCACTCGCATCTCGTCGCCTTCTTTGGGGAGCAGTTCCGTGATCCTGCCCTTTACCGTCGAGGGAATATCGACCAGCGCTTTTTCCGTTTCAAACTCCACCAGGACGTCATCGATGTCGATCATATCTCCGACTTGAACCAGTACGCGGACGATGGTTCCCGATTCGACATTCTCACTGATTTCCGGAATCTTGACTTCCTCTATCATACCGGCTCCTTAAATCAACTAAACAAGGGGTTAGTTTTTTCCGTGTCAATATCTAATTGTTTGCGAGCTTTTTTTACCAGTGACATCTTTATCCGTTTCTCACGCGCCAAAGCACCAAGGGCCGCATAGGCAATGTGGCGGGCATCCACCTCGAAGAAATCACGCAGGCGGTCGCGCGTGTCGCTGCGGCCATAGCCGTCGGTGCCGAGCAAAATCGTCGGTCCGGGCAGCCATTTGGCAATCGTGCCCGGCAGGGCTTTAAGGTAATCCGAGGCCGCTATGAAAACGCCCTTTTCATCGACCAGCTGCTGTTGGAGATATGACAATTTGGGTTCCCGGTCCGGATGCAGAAAATTCCACCGTTCGGTGTCGGTGGCGTCCCAGTAGAGGTTCTTGTAGCTGGTGACACTCCAGACATCCGCGGCCACCCCGTAATCATTTTCCAGAAGCGCCTGGGCCTTGAGAGCCTCATTTAAAATGGTTCCGCTGCCGAACAAGTGGGCTTTGATTTTGGTCCTTTTGTTGTCGGAGGCGCGCAATTTATACATGCCTTTGAGGATGCCCTCTTCGACGTTCGGCGGCATGGCGGGCATCTTGTAGAATTCGTTCATGATGGTCAGATAATAGACGATGTTTTCGCCTTCTTCCAGCATGCGGCGCAGCCCCTCGCGCACGATGACCGCCAGTTCGTAGGCAAACGTGGGGTCGTAGGCCAGCACGGAAGGATTGCCGAGGGCGAGGATGTGCGTGTGGCCGTCCTGATGCTGTAATCCTTCTCCGGCCAAGGTCGTGCGTCCGGCGGTGGCGCCCAGCATAAAGCCGCGTGTCTGGGCGTCGCCGGATGCCCAGATCAGATCGCCGATGCGCTGAAAACCGAACATCGAATAGAAAAAGAAAAACGGAACCATGTTGATGCCGAAGGTCGAGTAGGCCGTGCCGGCCGCGATGAAGGAGGACATCGATCCGGCCTCGGTGATGCCCTCTTCGAGGATCTGTCCGTCCTTGGCCTCTTTGTAGTACAATAGACTTTCCTTATCGACCGGTTCGTAGTTCTGCCCGACATGCGAATAGATGCCGATCTTGCGAAACAGGGACTCCATGCCGAACGTGCGGGCCTCATCCGGCACGATGGGTACGATGTACTTGCCGATCTTTTTATCGTTTAAAAGTTTGCCCAGCAGGTGCACCATCACCATCGTGGTGGCTACCTCCCGCTCACCGGTGCCTTCAAAAAATTCCGTATACAGTTCCCGGCGGGGGAGCCGAAAGACCGGCACCGAATCAAAGCGCGCCGGCAGCAGGCCGCCAAGTTCGCGGCGCCGCTCCTGGAGGTACTTCATTTCGTCGCTGTCGGGCGCCGGACGGTAAAAGGGCATTTCGCTAATGGCGGAGTCCGGGATGGGAATCCCAAACCGGCTGCGGAAATGCCGCAATTCCTGCTCGTTGAGAGCCTTTTGCTGGTGGGTGACGTTGCGACCCTCACCGGCTTCGCCCAGGCCGTAGCCCTTGATGGTTTTGGCCAGGATAACGGTCGGGGCGCCCTCGTGCTCCACGGCGGCCTGGTAGGCCGCGAAAACCTTTTGCGGGTCATGGCCGCCGCGCCGCAGCTTCTGCAGCTGCTCGTCGGTGTAGGTGTGTACCATCTGCGCCAATTCAGAGTATTTGCCGAAAAAATCTTTGCGGATATATTCTCCGCCGGCCACCGAATACTTCTGGTACTGCCCGTCGGGAACCTCTTCCATGCGTTTGACCAGCAGCCCGTGTTCGTCCTGGGCCAGCAGCGGATCCCAATCGTGGCCCCAGATAACCTTGATGACATTCCAGCCGGCACCGCGGAATGCTGCTTCGAGTTCCTGAATAATTTTGCCGTTGCCGCGCACCGGTCCATCGAGACGCTGCAAATTGCAGTTGATGACAAAGATCAGATTGTCGAGCTGTTCGCGGGGCGCAAGGGTGATGGCGCCGAGAGATTCGGGTTCATCCAACTCCCCATCCCCGAGAAAGGCCCAGACTTTCTGGTCGTAGGTTTTTACCAGATTGCGATCCTCCAGGTAGCGGTTAAACCGTGCCTGGTAAATGGCCATGATCGGCGACAGCCCCATCGAAACCGTGGGGAACTGCCAGAAATCCCGCATGAGATAGGGGTGGGGGTAGGATGACAATCCTGGAGCATTTTGCAGTTCGCGCCGAAAATTTTCCAAATGCTTCTCTGTGATGCGGCCTTCCAAAAACGCGCGCGCATAGATCCCGGGAGCGGCATGTCCCTGAAAGTAAATTATATCGCCGGGGTGCTGGGCGGTCTTGGCCCGAAAAAAATGATTGAAACCGATTTCATACAAGGTCGCACAGGAGGCATAGGTGGAGATGTGCCCGCCGATGCCGGAATGTTGGCGATTTGCCCGCACAACCATGGCCATTGCATTCCAGCGAATGATGCTCTTTATCCGGCGTTCGATTTCACGACTGCCCGGAAACACCGGCTGGCTTTCAACGGGAATGGTGTTGATATAGGGCGTGTTGGCCGTGTAGTGGAAGTGGACGCCGCGCTGCTGGGCATGCACCTGGAGGCGGCGCAGCAGCTGCCTGACACGGTCCGGGCCCTGATTCGCATGCACGTAATCGAGTGATTCGAGCCATTCCCTGTTTTCATATTCGATTTCTTTGGATATTTCATCTGGGTGCTTGTCATTCTGGGACATACGATCTTACCTTCTGCGGTTGAATTCGTTTCATCCGAATTGAGGTGAATGCCAACCAGGCAAATCTTCTTTCGGAAGAAAATTCGACATCGTCATTTTAAAAAAATGCGGCGTCAACGCCTGCATGGCCTCTGTAACCGGCAATCGGCTGAATGGTGCGGGCTGTCTTAAATTGGGCGCGTGGCCGAACTTAAAGGTTAATCTATGGATTCGGAGTTTGGTTGTCAACCGCCGGAGTCTGAAAGAACGGGCCGAACGGGTGGCATCGTCGGCCTCGCCTTGGACGGTTGCAGGCAGTTGATCCCGGTGCAATCGGTTGCTGAAAGAAGCCAGACTCTGAAATTTCTAAAGATTTTCGTCGTTCAACCGAAGATATTCTAAGATTCTTCTGCCGCAACCCGGACGATGGCATACCAACCGGGGATCGGCCCGGTTTGATTGGGAGGACTGTGTAATATGGGAAGCTATGAAAGGCGCCGGCGGGTGCGCGTGGTTTATCGTTCGCTCCAATATCATTTTCTGGCTCAATTTTTCATTTACAGCGCGATTATCGTCTTTTTTCTAGCCGTTTTTCTCTTCTTGCCGGATATGCTAAAAATGCAGGACGAAACGTTGAGCATGGCCGCCAGGACCGCCGCCGCCGAGCGGGTCATCACGCTGCATGTCAAAGTCTGGCCGGCTGCGATCGTGTTGATCGCTCTGCTCGGTGTGCACTCCTTTCTCACCTTCCATCGGCTGTCAGGGCCATTGTATCGGTTCCGCACGATCTTTAATCAAATCCGCGAGGGGCAAATCGTATATCCGATCAAAATACGTCAAAAGGACTTTCTGCACACTGAAGAAGAAGTGCTCAATGGCATGTTGAGCGTCTTGACCGATAAACTGCAAAACATCCAGCAAGCCGGCGACGAGGCCCTAAACTTTTTGCGCGACCTCGAAGGCCGATCAGAAGACCGGCAGAACTTGAAGCCTATCGGTGACCAACTCAACAAGCTGATCAACGAGGCCGGCTATTTTAAGGTCGATAAAAGATGACGCAATCAAAGTTCAAATTATTCGAAACAATTCAATTGAAGAGGGGCGGGTTCAATGATCGCCTGAAAATTGCGGGGAGCGTTTTTCGGTCCGGCCGATTGGCCAAGCCTTGCGGCAGATCCGGCCAAAGGGGTCTGACCCTGCTCGAACTTCTCATCGTGATCGCCATCATCGGCACACTTTCCGGCATAGCGGTTCCCTTTTATTTCGGGCAGGTTGAAAAGGCCAGGGTTATCAAAGCCACCGCGGAACTGGATAATCTGCAGATTGAAATCACAAATTTCGAAGTTGATTATAACCGGCTGCCTGAAACACTGGAAGAGGTAAAATCAAGTGGTTTGACCGACCCCTGGGGCAATACGTACTGCTATCTGAACTTCGCATTGCTTGAGGGTGACCCGCCGGAAGCGGAAGACCCAGGTTTAGGCAAAAACAAAAAAGGCAAGGCCAAAGGCAAGGCCAAGAAAAGCGGAATCGAAGCTGAGACTTCAATTCGGCTGGACCCGTTCAACACCCCCCTAAATACGGATTATGATCTATACAGCTGCGGCCGGGACGGCAAAAGTGCCGCACCCATTGACGACCCCCTCAGTGAAGACGACATCGTGCGCGGCCGGGACGGCGCCTATATCGGGCCGGCGTCCCTATACGAGCCATAATCGCACAGCCGATCAATATCCAATTTTCAGCAAAAATCAAAATGTCCCACGGCATCCAGACTTTCATAATTTATGGCGTACAGGGAATCAATGATCCGGGTTTGAAAAAAGGCATCCGTCATCGATTCGCCTTCATGGAGCAGTTCCACCAGGCTGTCGGTCGGAATTTTTTCAAAACAATCCTGGCAGGTGAAAAAACCCTCAAATATAAAAAGCTGGCCGCCGGCGGCATAAGCCTTTTTGAGAGAATCCTGGGTGGCGGTGTGGGCACAGGTAATCCAGGTTTTTAGCGGTGTATTATAACCCGAGCCATACTCCGACATCTTAATAAAGTTAAAATTGCTGTCCATCAGCGGGCTGATAAAATTTTCCTGAAATAATTTATCCGTCATCGGCCGGCTGGACCCAATTAATTCGGATAAATCCTCATTGCATAAAATTTGATCCAGACAGCTTTCGCAGAAGCATTTTCCAAGTACGATGGTGATCAGGCCGGATGTCAGATAATACCGGTAAACCAGGTCCGGCTGCGACAGATGCGGGCAAACCAACCAGGTGTATTTTTTTGAATCTTTGCGGGCCGCGTTGGCGGTCGACGTGAAGATAAAATCTTTAACATAATTCGGTATCCCGGTGGCGACCGCACCGTTGCTCCAGTCAGGGGTGTCGATGATGAAAAAAGATCTTTCATTTTTATTCAAATTGGCTCCCATATATAACTCCCTCCAGTGACATTCCGATCTGCAAAAGGTCCAACTGCACAGGTGATAAGCAAGATCGGTACCAAATCCCGCGCATACAAAAATATACAAATATTTCGGCGTGTTGAATGTTTTTAAAATGGACTGTATCTGTCGGTGTGCCAATATTTTGAATCGCTTTGTCAATTTGATACCAGGTTCCCTAACGGGTTGCCCAACAATGGCCTGCCAAGAACATGTCCACAAGTTAAAGGTAAAGGGCGTTTTAGGACAGATGGCGACCATCCAGTCGATCTGAACAAATTCTGAGCGTGTGGGAGCGGCTTTCAGCCGCGATGACCCCGATTAACTTCAAACCCAATCGCGGCTGAAAGCCGCTCCCACCGTAATAACCAAACCACAGACCTCATCTTTATTTTTAAATATAGTTCCGCTTTGATTTACACCGCCAGCTTTTCTTCTCAGGCAAGACCATCAGAGAAATTGCCCTGTAGATTTCTATCAAAGAAGAAAACTATATGTATTGAAATCTTTTGGCTTTGGCAGTTTGGCAGAAGACGGTTGCAGCATGAATACGGTAGTGATATATTTTTAAAAACTTTAACGGGACCGGAAGTATTGTTCGTATAAATGTCTTCCCTGTCAGAGCTTGTAAGTTCGCGGCGCAGTGCTTACTATTTACTTCATTTAGCGCAAAAACCATCCTGGAAAATAGTGGGTTGATGGTTGGGGTCAAAGAAAAAAAAACAGCCGGTTGATTGAAGTCGCAAATGACACGGCCACACTGAAAGGTTCGGGGAGGTGCAGCATGTTTAATTGGTTCCGAGAAAACTTCAGGATGAGCGAGTTTGCATTGGAAAAGTTAGCGATCGCTTTCGCTGTCGTGATGACATCCTTTGGATTGGCGGCCTGTGGTGGCAGCGGCGGCGGCAATGGAGAAATTCCAGCAACGATAAATTATCCACCGGTCGTTTTTATGGCCTCTAAGGATAATGCCGGAATCGTTGAGCTTTATGCTGCATCTGAGGACGGGGCCGATATTATCAAGCTTTCCGGTACCATGGTTGCCGGCGGCAATGTGGATGAGTTTAAGGTCTCGCCCAACGGCATCTACGCGGCTTACGTGGCCGATCAGGACAGCGATGGTCTGTTTGAGCTTTATGTGGTGCCCGTGGATTTGGCCCCCGGCGAATCAGCCGTGAAGGTTTCCGTTCCCCTTGAAGGCAGCGGCATTCGTGAGACTGCTGCGGGACCCGGTTATTATTTTTTTGCCTGGGCGCCGGACAGCTCTCGCGTTGCGTATATTGGGGATAAAGATGATGCGACGGCGGATTTCTTTGAGCTTTTTTCTTCCACCCCCGACGGTCTAGAACAAGATCTTGTTTCTGACCTGGTCGATCCGAACAGCGATGTGCAGGACTTTCAATGGGAGCCGGAAAGTTCATTAATCGCCTATGTGGCCGATCAGGACACGCTTGGAAAGTTCGAATTGTATGTCTCGCCAGCCGACAGCAACAGCCCCAACCCCACGGTTTCCGGAATTCCCATGACCGGCGATGGTATCAAAGAATACCCGGTGGGATCGGGCAGATATGCTTTTGCCTGGGCCTTTGACAGCTCGCGGATCGCTTACATTGCCGATCAGGATTCATTGGCCAAATTTGAACTTTATACATCCACGGCGGATGGGACCGGTAATCTGGCCATTTCGGGAGCCCTTGGCATTGACCGTGATGTAGTCCAATTTAAATGGGCGCCCGATAGTCAGGAGATCGCTTATACGTCGAATCAAAACAACGTTGCTATTATCGATCTTTTCTCGGCTTCACCGGATGGCAGCGCACT
>CAYTBC010000038.1:0-29763 GCA_964435765.1 uncultured Desulfosarcina sp. | reverse complement strand
GTGTTTATACAGCCGATCCGAATATATGCGACAAAGCCCGCAAGCTTAAAGCCATCTCCTATGACGAAATGCTGAACATGGCCAGCCTCGGCGCTAAAGTACTTCAGATCCGGTCGGTCGGTTTCGCAAAAAAATACAACATCCCCGTGCACGTCAGATCATCGTTCAGTGAAGAGGAGGGAACTATGGTGGTCAATGAAGATTCCGGCATGGAGCGTCTGGTCGTCTCCGGTGTCACCCATGATAAAAACCAGGCCCGCATCACATTGAAAAAAGTGCCGGACCAACCCGGCGTCGCAGCAAAAATCTTCACGCCCCTGGCGGCCAACGGGATTGTGGTCGACATGATTATTCAAAACACGCGCGCCGGCGGGCAAACCGATTTAACCTTCACGGTCCCCAGGGCCAGCTATAAAACCGCGCTCGCTATCGAAAAACAGGTGGCCGAAGAGATCGGGGCTGAAGAGGTTTTCGGTGATGAAAAGATCGCCAAGGTTTCGGTCATCGGCGTCGGCATGAAAGACAACTCCGGCGTTGCATCCAAGATGTTCAGCACCCTGGCGGCGGAAAACATCAACATCATTCTGATCAGCACGTCGGAAATCAGAATTTCCTGCATCATCGAAGAAAAATACACGGAGTTGGCCGTCCGGGTGCTGCACACCGCCTTTGGACTGGACAAGGAATCATAACTCAAAGTTGGATTGCGAGTTTTTGGATTGCGGAACGAATAAAAGAGGGCAGAATTAGGCAAATTCGGCAGTGAGAATGCAGAAATTCAGTCCTGATCAGCTGATATTGGCCTTAATCGTCGGGGCTGTTATTCTAATCCTGACGATTTATCGGTATTTTTTCACCTTTTGACCGGAACTTAAGCCCTTTCGCCCCTGAACTTGCAACAACAGCTACACCGCGCCTAAAAAGCATATCCCCATCCTCCCGCAACAGGATTTCAGGAGCATTTTTAGATATGAATGCCCGCGACATTATGACCACCGAAGTGGTGACCATCACCTCGGATACCCACCTGATGGTGATTGCCGACATTATGATAAAAAAACACATCCGGCGGCTGCCGGTCGTCGACGGCCGGGAAGTCGTCGGCATTGTCTTTGTCTCCGATGTCTTTCATCAGTTGTTGAAAAAATTTCCAATTAATCCGCCCTGAAAAATGGCAGGTTTAAGGTTGTGAAATGTTCTTTAAAAATTGAAGAAATCCGTTCGATCGAAGGTCCGGCGGATTAATTACTATATGCTGCGCATTTTTCAGAATAGCGAAATCAGATGTTCAGCGACTTTTCGTGCATGCAGACGATCCCGGCCAAATCGTCGGCATCCTGTCGCTTTCCGATGCCGCCCGCTTCCGTTCCGGCTCCTGCCGGGCATGCGCCCCGAGCAGATTCATCCAGGCATAGTGCACTGTAACCGTTCGTTAATAAAGGATGGAAACCGTTCACCGCCAAGGCGCAAGGCACGCGGAGAAAATTCTTTTTTTGCTTTCCGTTGAGAAGACGGATATCAAAAGACCTGAACGCTTTTCCGCGCTCTCAGTGCCGCGGCCAACCCACCCATACGGTCTCACCAGCGCAGGAGAACCGCACCGGCGGTTAGACCGGCACCGAAGGCGTCGAAAAGAACCGTTTGGCCGGTCTGGATCCGTCCTTCGCGCAGCGCTTCGTCCAGCACGGTCGGAATCGTGGCGGCGGAGGTGTTGCCGAAGCGGTCGAGGTTGATCAAGACACGATCCATGGATAATTTGAGCCGCTCGGCCACCGCTTCGATAATGCGGATGTTGGCCTGGTGGGGAACAAACCAGTCCAGATCTTCAATCGTCATCTGATTCTTGGCAAGCGTCCGTTCGGCGCAATCCACCAGGGTTCGAACGGCAACTTTAAAAATCTCTCTGCCGTTCATCTGAATTTTGTGAAGGTTTTGGTGATAGCGCTCCGGGGTAACTTCTAATTTGGATCCGCCGGCCGCAATGAGGAACAGACCGTTTAAATCCCCGTTCGACAGCAGGTGATTTGAAAGAATGCGCCGCGGTGTTCGGGCCGGAACCTGCTCCAAAACAGCCGCCCCCGCCCCGTCCCCAAAAAGGATGCACGAGTTGCGATCCCGCCAGTTGACAAACTGGGTCAAGACCTCGGCGCCCACCACCAGGCATGTCCGGGCATGCCCGGAACGAATGAACTGCTCGGCGGTGACGATGCCGTATACAAAGCCCGAGCAGGCGGCATTGATATCCATGGCCCAGGCGCGCTCGGCCCCGATCTTCTGCTGCAGCCAGCAGGACGTTGAAGGAATGATGGTGTCCGGCGTGCAGGTGGCGTAGATGATCTGGTCGATATCTTCGGCGGATCTGCCGGCCATTTCCAGGGCTTTTTGAGCAGCTGCAGCCCCCAGCGAAGAATTGGTTTCCGCGCTGCTTTGCACGTCAGCGACCCTGCGCTCCCGGATCCCGGTGCGGTCCCGGATCCATTGGTCGCTGGTCTCGATTCCGTGGCGTGCAATTCGGCGGGCAACATCATCGTTGGTCAGGCGCTTTAGCGGGTGTGCCGAACCGGTCCCCGTTATTCTGGCGGCATAGTTCATCAGATTGAGTCACTCCTTATGCTATCAATATTAAAAAATGATTAGATATCTTGTTTAATAAGCAACTTTACACTGGCAGGTTGTAAGCTGGCAATGGGCGTTGTGAAAAAAAAATGGCGTACGACAGGTTTTACCCCTGGGCATGTGCTTCTTTGAGCTGTTGGGCGATGGGCTCGAAGTCATAAGACGGGTATACTTCATAACGAAATTTTTTGATCGGACGACATGCGATACCTTCCTTAAAATTGTCGGTTTAAAAACTCTGATCTGTTAGTCTTCAATCGATCCGATCGCTGTCTCAATCTCTTCAGCAACTTTGACAGCGGCCTGTACGGGATCGTCGGCGTCCCGGATGGGCCTGCCGATCACGAGATAATCCGAGCCGTTTCGGATGGCCTTTGCCGGCGTGGTAACCCGCTGCTGATCGTCCTGCTCACCCAACGACCATTGCGGCCGGATTCCGGGCGTGACGGCGGCAAATTTTTTTCCGAACCGGTCCTTGATCACGGCGGCTTCGAGGCCCGAGCAGACCACCCCGGCACACCCGGCGGTTTTGGCCAGGGCAGCTTTCTTTAGAACCAGTTCGGACAAATCCGGATAATATTCGGCCCGGTAACCGGCCGCCTCGATGTCGGCGGCCGACACGCTGGTGAGCACCGTCACGCCCAAAATGTCGACCTTGCCCCGAGCACCGGCAACCGCGGCTTCAAGCATTTTCCGACTCTCGCCGCAATGAACGGTGGCAAATCGAACGCCGAGATCGGCAATGCCGACCATGGCCCGGGAAACGGTGGCCGGGATGTCATGCAGTTTCAAATCCAAAAACACCCCGGCGGTGCCGGCGGCGTGGATAAAGCGAACAATATCCGGGCCGGAGCGGATAAACAGTTCAAGTCCCACCTTGAACAGACCCACGTGATCAGCCAGCAGCGCAACATAATATTTGGCCGCATCGGTCGAGGCAACATCCAGCGGAAAAATAATGTAGTCTTTAGCTTTTTTCATGGGAAAAATTCCGCCTCCTCTTCCTATCGGGATCTGATTGAAGCCGAATGGCAGCAACGAGTCTATGTATCCGCGTAATGCAACTTAATCCATGATCGGTACTCTCCGCTTTTCACCCGCTGCACCCATTGCGGATTGTCCAGATACCATTGAACGGTCTTTCGGAGTCCGGTTTCAAACGATTCGCGGGGCGCCCAACCCAGTTCCTTTTCCAGTTTGCTGCAGTCAATCGCGTATCGCAAATCATGGCCGGGCCTGTCCTTGACAAAGGTTATCAAATTTCGGCGGGAATTCCGGGTTGCGGCGGGCACCATCTCGTCCAGCAAATCACAAGTCCGCTGGACGGTGTCAAGGTTGCTCAGTTCGCAGCGCCCTCCGATATTGTAGGTTTGTCCGCGGGTGCCCCGCTTCATGATTTCCCACACGGCCCGGCAGTGGTCCTCGACATACAGCCAGTCGCGGACATTTTTGCCTTCACCGTAGACCGGCAGCGGTTTGTTTTCCAGTGCATTTAGTATCATCAGGGGTATCAGTTTTTCCGGAAACTGGTACGGTCCGTAATTATTCGAACAATTGGATATGGTAACCGGAAGACCGTATGTTTTGTTGTAGGCCCGGACCAGGTGATCGGAGGCGGCTTTGGATGCCGAGTAGGGACTGTTGGGTCTATATGGGGTTTGCTCGGTAAAATGACCGGCGGTTCCCAGAGAGCCGTAGACCTCGTCGGTACTGACGTGGTGAAAGAGAACCAGGCGCTGCGCATGCCGCCGGGCAGCTTCCAACAGGTTGAAGGTTCCTTCAATGTTGGTCTTTATAAAGGCATCGGGCGCGACAATCGAACGGTCCACATGGGATTCGGCGGCGAAATGACAAACCGCATCGATTTCGTAATCCTCAAATGCCCGGTCCAGTGCCGCCGCATCACAAATATCGGCCTTGGTAAAAATATAACGGCCGGGCACTTTGGGGTCGAGATCGGCCAGATTGCCGGGATTGCCGGCATAGGTGAGCTTGTCGAGGCAGATGATGCGGCCGTCAAAATCCGAATCCAGCAGCAAAAAACGAATAAAGCCGGTTCCGATAAAGCCACACCCGCCGGTCACCAGAATGTTTTGCATAAAACCTCCCTGGGTCAGGAACAGAAAACAAAGAATCCCGGTCCAGCTTAATTTCGTACTTTATACATAACCACATAAATCATTGTGCATACATACACAGCGTTCTGCCCAATTGACCCCATACGGTAATTAAAAAATCAGGCATAAAAAAGCGAACACAAAATTAAATATGACGCTGTGTATAATTCTGCTTCCATCTTTACCCTAAATCAGGGCATCCATAAAGCCTTTTTTAAAGGCACCGCCTGCGCCGGACACCAAGAAATCTATTGAAATAATCCAGCATTAAATGTATATATATTAATTTGTAATATTATAGGTGCCTTATGTCTTACGCTTCACACAGCCACGTTGCCGCCGGCAGCTACTATGTCAGCCGCCAAAAACCGCTGGTTCTCGAGGCTTTTCTTGGGACCTGCGTCGGCGTTGCCCTTTACGATAAAGAAACGGGGGTGGGCGGATTAATTCATCTGCTGCTGCCGGAGCCGGTTTCCCTGGCCGGGTCCTTTCAGCCTGAAAAATATGCCTCAACCGGATTTCCGATGTTCATGAGAGCGCTGTACGATGAAGGCGCCTCCCAAAAGCACTTAAAAGCCCATATTGCCGGCGGTGCGCTGGTGGGACCGCTGGAAAGCTCCGATTTGGCGCTGGACATCGGCGGACGAACCACGGACACGGTCATAAGCCTGCTCAAAGCTGAAAACATCCAGATCGAACAGTCGGAAACCGGCGGATTCTTTACCTGCTGTTTAAGTCTGGATTTAACAACGTGGCAGTGCGACATCAAGCCGTCCGGCATTGATAAAGCTGCGAGCGACCGCGAGATCCAGGTCCCTTCCGTCGAGGAAATTGAACAGTCCATCGAGACCATCCAACCGATACCCCAGGTGGCGCTTAAAATCTTGAGGCTGATCGACGAAGAAGAATATGACATCAAGATGCTGACCGAAGAAATCCGCAAAGACCAGGTCATCAGCGCCAGGACGCTGAAGCTTTGCAACAGTGTCATATTTGCCGGCAGCAATAAAATTGAATCCCTGGATCATGCCCTCGTCTATATCGGTCTGCAAATGCTCGTCAAACTGGTTATTTCCGCCTCGGTGGACAATTACTTCAGCCACGCGGGTTCGGGTTATTCACTGTGCAAGGGCGGCCTTTTTCACCACGCTATCGGCACGGCCATCATTTCCGAAAAACTGGCCGCCTTAACCGGCCGGATAAAGCCGGGGTTGGCCTATACGGCGGGGCTGCTGCATGACATTGGAAAAGTCGTACTCGATCAATATGTATCCTCGGCCTACCCTCTGTTTTATCGCAAGCTCAATGATGAAGACCGCAGTTTTTCAGATACCGAAAAATCCATTCTCGGCATCGACCACACTGAAATCGGCAGCAATCTTGCCCGCAAATGGTCTTTTCCCGAATCGCTCATCGACGTCATTCGCTGGCATCACCGGCCGGAGGACGCCGCCCAAAATTTCGAACTGGCTCACACCGTTTACCTGGCGGATCTTCTCATGTCCCGATTCAATACCGGCCTGGAAATTGAGCGATTGGACACCGACCTGCTTTCATCCCGACTCGCAGCCATCGGGCTATCCGCAGCGCGGTTTCCCGATATTGTGGATCTCATCCCGATCGGTGTATTTGAGTCTTCGCCGGAGCTGGCGTTGGGACAACGGTGAGAGATATGGCGACGACGAAAATATCCGCAGCGCAGCAAACACTCTTAAGAATGCTTCCGGGCGTGGACCAGGTGCAGGAAAGCTGCAGGAAGGATCCGTTTTTCGAAAGCATCCCCAACTCAGTGGTAGTCAATTCCATCCGGCAAACGCTGGACTCCCGGCGCAGCCGCATACTGGCAGCCGATCCCGCCATCAATGAACAGAGTCTGGCGAATTCGCTGATCATGGATTTGGTCAAGGCGGCCGCCGCCAAGGCAATGACGCCCAACCTGAAACAGCTCATCAATGCCACCGGCGTGGTGGTTCACACCAACCTTGGCCGCTCGCTGCTGTCGGCCGAAGTCATTGAGAACATCGCCCTGATCGCCGGCCGGTATTCCAATTTGGAGTATAACCTCGAGGCCGGCAAACGCGGCTCCCGTTACAGCATCGTCGAAGATATTCTGTGTGAAATCAGCGGGGCCGAGGCCGGCATGGTGGTCAACAACAATGCGGCGGCCGTGCTGCTCGCGCTGGAAACCCTCGCGCGGGGCAAGGAAGTCATTGTCTCCCGGGGAGAGCTGGTGGAAATCGGCGGTTCGTTCAGAATTCCGGATGTGATGGCCAAAAGCGGGGGTATCCTGAAAGAAGTCGGCACCACCAATCGCACCCACCTGCGGGACTATGAAAATGCAATCGGTGCAGACACCGCTCTGCTGTTAAAGGTGCACCGCAGCAATTACAGTGTCATTGGATTTACAGCCGAAGTCTCGCTAAAAGAGATGGTCGACCTGGGCGCCCGGCATGGCCAGCCGGTGATGGAAGATCTTGGAAGCGGCACGTTCATCGATTTTTCAAAATACGGCCTGATCAGGGAGCCCACCGTGCAGGAGTCCGTCGCCGCCGGTGCCGACGTGGTGACTTTCAGCGGCGACAAGCTTCTCGGCGGGCCCCAGGCAGGCATTATCGTCGGCAAAAAACCCTTCATCGACCGCCTCAAGCAAAACCCGCTTGCCAGGGCCTTGCGTATCGATAAAATGACTCTGGCGGCTCTTGAGGCCACCTTGCGTCTTTACCGTGATGAAAAGAAAGCCATTCGCCTGATTCCGACCTTGCGAATGCTGACCAGGGGCCTTGAAGAAATTGCCGCGCAAGCCTCGCGGCTGGCTGAAAATCTTCGGCAAATCGGCGACCCCCGGCTTCAAATTAATCTTAGCGACCTTTCCTCCAAGGCCGGCGGGGGCGCTCTGCCGCTTTTAGAGCTGCCGAGCCGGTGCCTGAGAATCACGATTCAGGGGCTGTCCGCCAACAAACTCGAAAAACACATGCGGGGCAATGCTCCCCCGATTATCGGGCGGATCGAAGACGATGGATTTGTTATGGATCCAAGAACCCTGCAGGATGACGAACTGCCGATCATTCGATCGGCCTTTGAGAATCTGCTGAAAAGAGTGTCAACATGACCGCCATAAATCGAAAATTGTTTCCCGGCCGCGGCTCTGCGCGGCACTTTTTGTTTTCAAAGACCGATATCGGACGCTTAAAGGAAATCAGCCGCCAAGAGCGTAATGCCGTCAACCAGGTGCTGCAATCGGCCTATCCGGATCTGCTCTTCGACCAGGATTTTATCGACCAGGCCCTGCAGGCGATGGACCCTGCCGCCGGGTTTGCAGCCATGGTCCTTCGGCCGGATCAAAACCGGCTGCAGGACGAAGATGCCGACGAACCGGCTGCCGGCGACGGGCAGATTGAAGCCGCCGCCATTCTGGACACCGTCTGCCGCCGGGAAAAAGGCTTATGGGGCGCCCTTGAATCGGGGCTGCTCGGCGGATTTTTTCCCGACAAAAACGGGGCGCAGACCCTGGAGCTGGCGCACCAAGTCCAAAAACAGCTTAAAGAAAAAAACGACGCAACGGTTACGGTCGGTGTCGCCGCCTACCCGACCGTCACCTATATGAAATCCGATATCCTGGAAAATGCCCGCAAGGCCCTGGACCATGCAACTTTTTTCGGGCCCGACAGCGCGGTGGTCTTTGACGCGGTCAGTCTGAACATCAGCGGTGACAAACTGTACGAGAAGGGCGAGATCCCGGCCGCCATTCAGGAATTAACGATGGCCCTCACGCTGGACCCGTCCAATGTGAACGTCCACAACAGCCTCGGGGTATGCTACGGCCTTCTGAACGACTATGAACCGGCCATAGCGGAATTTAAAGCGGCGGTTTCCCTTGAGCCGGAAGAGTATATGGCACTGTATAATCTCGGGCTGGTCTATCTGCTGACGGACAGGCGCGATCAGGCCCTGGAACTTTTTCTCAAGGCCGACCGCATCAACGGCGAAACGTATGAGGTCACATTTCAGACCGGCAAGCTCTACCTGGAGTCGGGCGATACCGCCAGAGGCCAGGCATTCCTCGAGCGGGCGGCGGCGCTGGAGCCGAAGTCCCGCACGGTTTATCGGTACCTGGGTGACTGCTACGCCGCCAACAACATGAAGCCGGAGGCCATTGCGGCTTACCGCAAAGCCATCAAACTCAACCCGCAGGATGCAGCTTCCATGTCGGCCCTGGGATGTCTGTTCGATGAACAGGGGGAGAACCCCGAGGTCACGCTGGTGTTCTGCCGGGAAAGCGTCGGGCTGGCCCCTGAAAGCGGTCTTTTCCGCTACCGCCTGGGCCGGTTTTATTTCAACCAGGACCGCATTGATGACGCTTTGCGAGAATTTAAAAAGGCGGAGCAGTTCGGCTATGATGCTTCGGAGGATATCAAGGCCATTGAAGACAGGCTCGCCAAAATCGCATCCTGATGCAGCTGGTTTTTCAGCGGCCCGCTGCCGCCAGACAGACCGGATGGGGCGCAACGACCGGATTTTCAAAATGAGACCTGCGCTGCAAGCTTTAAACAGGAAATCCCGCAAAAATGAAAAAAATCATTAGAAGCATCCTCGAGGCCAGCATCAGCGTCAAGCGTGACTGCATCGAAAGCAATATCGACAACATCCTCAAAGCGGTGGACTTGCTGGCCGCCTGTGTCGGCGGCGCCAACAAGGTCCTTATTTTCGGCAACGGCGGGAGTGCGGCCGATGCCCAGCATCTGGCCGCCGAGTTCGTGAACCGGTTTCAAATTGAACGCCCTCCCCTGGCGGCCATCGCCCTGACGACGGACACATCCATTCTCACCAGCATCGGCAACGACTATCATTTTGATGATATTTTTTCCAAACAGGTCGCAGCCCTCGGCCACAAGGGGGACATCGCCTGGGGTATCAGCACCAGCGGCAATTCCGCCAATGTGGTCAAGGCCATTCAAGCGGCCCGCAAAATCGGCATGGCCACCATCGGCATGACCGGTCGCGGAGGACAGCTGGCCGCCTGCGCCGAGCTGGTTATTGCGGTGGCCTCGGACACGGCCGCCAGAATCCAGGAAAGCCACATCACGGTCGGACACATCCTGTGCGATCTGCTGGAAAGAAAGCTCTACCCCAATGAATTCAGGGATTAGGGGTGTTTGTAGCATCGGCCGGGATACGGGTGATGCGGATGATTGAAGCAGAGATACCAGATAGATCCTGAATTCATGTATGTCAGGTATGCTGACTAAATCTTGTTTGTTCCGCCTTCGCCGGAAGAAACCAATTTTGGCACGATCTGATAAAAGGTGCACTATGACTAAAAAATTTACCCCCATTGATTTAAGCGGTGTGAAAACCTACAGCCTGGCGGAGCGCAAAAGCAAGGTCCGTAGCGATGATTTTGCCAAAACCTGGCAGAAGGGATCATCCTTGCGGGATTTTCTGTCCGATTTGCCCGACATTCTGGCCGGCAGGGACCTCAAAAGCGTCATCGCCGCCATCGCCGCGGCCTATCAGGCCAACCGCACGATTATGTTCGGCATGGGAGCCCACGTGATCAAAGTCGGCCTCAACCCGATCGTCATCGATTTGATGGAGCGCGGCGTCATCACGAGCGTGGCGATGAACGGCGCCGGCATCATCCACGATGTCGAGCTTGCCATGATCGGCCAGACCTCGGAGGACGTTGCCGCGGCCCTGGAGGACGGTTCATTCGGCATGGCAAGGGAAACTTGTGCGCTGCTGGCTGAAGCCCTCGATGCCGGCCAAGGCAATGATACCGGCCTGGGTGCAGCGGTCGGCCGGACCATCCTCGACCAACGGCTGCCGCTGGCGGACCAAAGCATTCTGGCCGCCGGCGCCCGCCTGGGAATTCCGGTGACGGTGCATGTCGCCATCGGCACCGATATCATCCACATGCATCCCGGTTTTGATGCCCGCAAGGCCGGCGCGGCCAGCCACCGCGACTTTCGGCTGTTTGCATCCATCGTATCGACCCTTGATAAAGGCGTTTACTTAAACGTGGGATCGGCTGTAATTTTGCCGGAAATATTTTTGAAGGCCACCACCCTGGTGCGCAATCTTGGGCACCCGCTAAACGATTTCACCACGGTCAACCTGGATTTCATCAAGCACTACCGCCCCTTGACCAATGTGATCAACCGCCCCACGGCCAAGGGCGGCCAAGGCATCAATCTGATCGGACACCATGAAATCCTGCTGCCCCTGATCGCCGCCGGCGTCATCGAAGCCATCGGGTAGCCCGGAAATCTAGGCGCAAGAAAAAAGGCAGAAGGCATAGCGCAACGCGCAGGAACCGGAACAGAAAGATTAAAAAATATCCGGCGGAATTTAAAACCCTTGATGGATCGGGCACCAGAGTGTAAGAAAACATGGTGCCACCCCCAACTTTCGGGTGCCGCCGGATATCTTGAATTATGGGTTGCCGATGATTATTATTTTGGGTTCCAAGATGAACTAAAAAAAGCCTGTAAAATGGGCAGCATTAAAATATTAATCCGCCGCCCTTGGGTCTAACCAGCATTCAGTTTATAGACAATATAATACCATCCTGAACAAGCTGTACTCAGGGCGGATTAATGCGGATTAATAAGGAGACGAATGAATGCCAATCTATGAGTATCACTGTCAAAAATGCGGCCAGGATTTTGAATGCCTGGTCCTGGGATCCCATAAGCCCGAATGCACCGCGTGCAGCAGCAAAAAGGTAACCAAACTGATGTCTGCCTGCGGATTCGTCAGCAAAGGCGGCGGCGGCCAGACCGTTTCTTCATCAGCCGGCTCATCCTGCAGCGGATGCTCCGCAGGCAGCTGCGCGGGGTGCGGCCACTGATGAAGCCCACCATAAAAATCGGGACCCGGGCCAGCAAACTCGCACTTTGGCAGGCCAACTGGGTCAAGTCGATGCTGATGCGAAACTTTCCCGACCGGGAAATCGAACTGGTCACCATCAAAACTAAGGGCGACAAAATCCTGGATGTGCCGTTGGCCAAGGTCGGCGGCAAAGGACTTTTTGTTAAAGAAATCGAGCAGGCCCTGCTGGATCGCCGCATCGATCTCGCGGTCCACAGCATGAAGGACATGCCGGCCGAAATCCCCGCGGACCTTCGTATCGGCGCCATTCCGCAGCGGGAAGATGCCGCCGATGTCTTGATATCCAGGGACGGCCTTGGTTTTTCCGAACTGCGCCGGGGTGCGGTGGTGGGTACCAGCAGTCTGCGGCGCGGGGCCCAGCTGCGTCATGCCCGGCCGGACATCCAAATCGCACCGCTGCGCGGCAATCTGGACACCCGCCTTAAAAAGCTTCAAACCGAAAATCTGGATGCCATTGTGCTGGCGGCCGCCGGCGTTAAACGCCTTAATCTGGAACACCGAATCACCGAATACCTGGACGCCGCTATTATGCTGCCGGCTGTCGGGCAGGGTGCCCTGTGCATCGAAATGCGGCAAAATGATCCGGACATCAAACCGCTGGTCGAAACGCTGGATCACCCCCGGACCCGGGCGGTGGTGTTGGGTGAGCGCGCCTTTTTGAATCGCTTGGGGGGTAGCTGCCAGGTGCCGATCGCCGGCCACGGTGACCTTAAAAACGACACGTTTCACCTCACCGGTTTGGTGGCGGAGATTGATGGCTCCCGTCTGTTTAAATCGAGTTTAGCGGGCGCCCTGGAAACGTCTCAAGCCGTTGGCGTCGACCTGGCCGAAGCACTTCTGGCACAGGGGGCGGACAAAATATTGGAACAACTGCAGGCGATGGAATCCGACAATGACGAAAGCTAAAGTTTATCTGGTCGGTGCCGGTCCCGGCGATCCGGGTTTGATCACCGTTAAAGGCCGGGAATGCATCGAAGATGCCGAAGTCGTTATTTATGACTACCTGGCCGCGCCGGCCCTTTTAAAGCACGCATCCAAAAAAGCGGAGCTCATTTACGTCGGGAAAAAGGGCGGTGACCATACCCTGTCCCAGGACGAAATCAATGCCCTGATCGTTCAAAAGGCCAAAGCCGGCCTTCGGGTTTGCCGGCTCAAAGGCGGCGATCCATTCATATTCGGCCGCGGCGGGGAAGAAGCTGAAGTCCTGGTGGATAAAGGCATTCCTTTCGAAGTGGTGCCCGGGGTGACATCGGCCATTGCGGCCGCCGCCTATGCCGGGATTCCGCTGACCCACCGCAAAATGGCGGCCACCCTTGCATTTGTCACCGGACATGAGGACCCTCTGAAAGAAGAATCAAGCATCGACTGGGAATCCCTCAGCCGCGGAATTGGAACCCTGGTGTTCTTCATGGGGGTCAAAAATTTGCCCGACATCACTCAAAAGTTAATCGGCCACGGCAAGTCGCCGAACACTCCGGTTGCTCTGATTCGCTGGGGGACCACCGCGAGTCAGCAGACCGTGACCGGAACCCTGGACGACATTGCGGGGCGGGTGAAAAAAGCCGGTCTCAAGGCGCCGGCGATCATCGTGGTGGGCGAAGTGGTGCGGCTGCGCGAAAACCTCAAATGGTTTGAGGATCGCCCCCTGCTGGGCAAGCGGATTGTCGTCACCCGGGCCCGCGAACAGGCCAGCGATCTGGTTAAGCGTCTTACCGATCAGGGTGCGGAGTGCCTGGAATTTCCAACAATTAAAGTAGTTGCGGCCGAAGATACCGGCCCCCTGGATGCAGCCGTCGACAACCTGTCCGCCTACGATTGGATTGTTTTTACCAGCGTCAACGGGGTAAAATTTTTCTTTGACCGCCTTTTTGAATCAGGCCGGGATGTGCGCGCGTTAAATCGCCTGCGAACCGCCGCCATCGGGCCGGTCACGGCCGAAAGACTGCGTTCCCATGGACTGAAAAGCGACATTATCCCTGAAAACTACCGCGCGGAAGCCGTGGTCGCCGCCTTTCGCAAAGAGGATCTGAAAGGCAAGAAGGTCCTGCTGCCCCGCGCGGCGGAAGCCCGCCCGGTACTGCCGGTCGAACTGCGCAACATGGGAGCCGAAGTCGACGAAGTTACGGTCTACCTGACTGAAAATGTTAAAGATAACGCCGATGAACTCATCGAACAGCTTGCCGCCAAAACCATTGATCTCATTACCTTCACCAGTTCATCCACTGTCAAAAACTTTAAAGCGCTTCTGCCGCCGGATAAATTCAAAGATCTGATGGCAGGCGTCGCCGTTGCCAGCATCGGCCCGATCACTTCCGATACGGCCGCGGATTTAGGCTTTGATGTCCACATCACGGCCCAAACTTACACCATCCCCGGCCTGTGCGACGCGATTTTGCAATATTTTGCAGCCAGGTAAAGGATTTTGGTGATTGCAGGCTTTGAATCAAAACATTGACCGATGCGCCGGTTTTGATATATAGAAGGAGGTTTCGGCACGACTATGAGTTTGGCCGGACTGCGGGTTGATCCGACACCGGGTGGCGAATCAATGCCGATCCTGCTGCCGGCCGTCTTACCGGCAGCCGTCCGGACAGACCGCCGCTTGAGGGGAAACGCAACAACCGGATTAACGTCAGGAAACCTCGATGGACGCTTTTCTCAAAAATCTGCCGAATCTGGTCGCAGAAATTAAAGCCGCCAGGGACATCATCATCACCAACATTGTTCTAATCGGCCAGACGCCGGCCCCCACCTTTAAAGAAAAAAAACGCAGTGCGATCTTCATGGAAAGGCTGGCCGAATTCGGGGTCGATGAAGTCACCACCGACGGCTATCGCAACCCGATCGGAATTCTGCGCGGAACCGCCTCCGACAAAGCCCCCATATTTGTGGTCGCCCACCTCGACACGTTTTTCGAAAAGGACATCGTTCACAATTACACCATCAAGACGAATAAGATCACCGGTCCCGGAATACTGGACAACTCCCTTGGGGTCGGCGTCCTAGTGTCTCTGCCGATTCTTTTTAAAATGCTGGAACTGCGCTTTGAATCCGATATCGTTCTGGCCGGCACCATTCAATCCATCGGCAGGGGCAACCTGCGGGGCGTCCGGCATCTGCTTAAAACCTGGCCCGGCGCCATCAGAGGCGGTGTCTGCCTGGAGGGCGTGGAACTGGGGCGGCTCAACTACTTTTCAGACGGTATGATCCGCGGAGAGATTCAATGCAATATCGCCGAGGAAAAGGAAGCTTTTAAAAAATTCACCCCCAACGCTATTTTAATCCTCAATGATGTCATCAACGAGATCATGAATCTGCGTCTTCCCCAGAGACCGCACTCCCGCATCGTGCTCGGCAAAATCGCAGGCGGCGTCAACTATGGCAAAATTGCCTACGAAGCCACTCTGGGATTTGAAATTCGCAGCGATTCCTACAAAATGGTCAAATCCATTTACAACAGCATCAAGGACATTGTCGACGGAATCGGCCACGAAAATGAAGTTGAGCTGACGATGAAGACGGTCAGTAATCTAAAGGCGTCCCGCTTAAAATTCAACCACCCGTTGGTCAAAAGTTCGGCTGCCATTCTGGAAAGTCTGGGCATTAAACCCATCAGCAAATCAACCGAGTCGGCCCTATCCATATTTCTCTCGCACAAAATACCGGCGGTGACCCTCGGCATTACGCACGGCGAGAACTATTACTCCGAAAAGGCCTCCATGGAAATTGAACCGATGTTCAAAGGCATCGCCCAGGTCATCGGCGTATTAAAGGCTATCGATAACGGGGTTTGCGATGAATACCCAGTGGCTTGAAAAAAATACATTTCATTTTTCCGAGTTCGGGGACCTCTATCGCCTGGTCGAAGAGAAACACCGAAAAAACATCAAAATATCCCTGTGTCTGCCGACCCTGAACGAAGAAAAAACCATCGCAAAAGAAATTATTATCATGAAGTCCGAGCTCATGACGCGCTACCCGCTGGTCGATGAGCTGATTGTTATCGATTCGGGCTCGACCGACAGCACCGTGGAAATCGCGGCTTCGTTTGGGGCGGATGTTTACATCGCCAACGAAATTCTCCCGCACCTGGATCATTTCAGGGGCAAAGGCGAAAATCTCTGGAAAGCCCTTTACATTTCCAAGGGAGACATCATTGTCTATATTGATGCGGATATTAAAAACATCCACCATCGGTTTGCTTATGGCCTGATCGGGCCGCTGCTGCTTTACGACCATATAAAATATTCCAAAGCATTCTACGACCGGCCGATTGCCATCGGAAAAAATAAGATCAGACCGACCGGCGGCGGGCGGGTGACCGAACTGGTGATCCGGCCTTTGTTTTCCCTGTTTTTCCCGGAACTCACCCAGATCATTCAACCCCTGTCGGGCGAGTACGCCGGTTTTCGCGAAATATTTGAAAAAATACCGTTCCCCATCGGATACGGCGTTGAAACCAGCATGATTCTTGATATATACCAGAAATGGGGCCTGGACGTCATCGCCCAGGTGGACCTGGACCGCCGAATCCACCGCAACCAGGACACCAAGGCCTTGGGACGAATGTCTTTTGCCATCCTCAAGACGTTTATTAACCGCCAGAAAAGATCCGGACTTATCGATTTGAAGCAGGATCTTTTCGATGAAATGATCCAGTACAACCTGGTCGAAAATGAATACCAGCCGGACATATTGAGAATCAAAGGACTCGAGCGGCCGCCCATGATTGAAATTCCGGAATATCGAGAAAAGTTCGATATCTCCAACTAGGAAAATGGGGATGGAGTTGATGGGGTTGACTAAGTCAACTAAATCCATTATGCAGCCTAATCAACATGGCACGAATTACCCAGATCAACTATTCAACAAAATTAAGGGACATCTAAATTGCCTGATTTGAAACTGATAGACCCCTGCAACCGTCATCTGAATTATCTGCGCATCTCCATTACGGATCGATGTAATTTAAAATGCATGTACTGCGTTCCCCGCGATCATATCACCCGGCTCTCGCATGATGAGATTTTAACCTATGAAGAAATCCTGCGGCTGGTTCGCATCGGAATAAAACTGGGAATCTCCAAAATCCGGGTAACCGGCGGCGAACCCCTGGTCAGAAAGGGCGTGTACGGTTTTCTCGGAGAACTGAGCCGGATCAAGGGGCTGACGGACCTTTCCCTGACCACCAATGGGGTTGCGCTGAAGGACAACCTTGAAAAAATCAAGTCCGCCGGGATCAAGCGCGTCAACATCAGCCTGGATACCCTGCAGCGCAAAAAGTTTGCGCAAATAACCGGACTGGATCTTTTTGGTCAGGTATGGCAGGGGATTGAAATGGCCCGGCAGATGGGCTTTCATCCGATCAAGTTAAACATCGTCGCCTTGGCCGGCGTCAATGATGATGAGTTAAAAGACATGGCGCGGCTGTCATTTGACTACCCGTATCACATTCGTTTCATCGAGTACATGCCGATCGGCGACTCCCAGATGGGCAACGGCCCCCTGCTGCTGGCGCCGGAAATAAAAAAGCGCATCAGTGATCTGGGAACGCTGATTCCGGTTCGCAATTCCGTCAACGACGGACCGGCCCAAAGATATCGTTTTGAGGGCGCTCGGGGTGAAGTCGGCTTCATTCATGCGCTGAGCCATCACTTTTGCGACCGGTGCAACCGCCTGCGGTTGACCGCCAGTGGTCAACTCAGGCCCTGCCTGCTGTCCGACCACCACGAAGACATCAAGGGACCTTTGCGAAGGGGTTGTTCCGACGATGAACTGGCTGAGATTTTTTTTAGAGCGGTGCGCCATAAACCATCCGATCACAACCTGGCGGTTCACAATCCCGATCGGGTTTGTGGTCAAATGAGCGCCATCGGAGGATAGACCGCGTAACTGGATCTGGGGGGTATAGGCTTTGATTTAGCTCGAAAAGAGGGTGTTTACGGTCAGATAACCCTGGAATAATGGAATGGTGGAAAAATGGAATATTGACGATGAAAAGTGGATGAGGGTCTGATTTTATTTTCTTGTGTATTCGATCTAAATAAAAATAGATTTCATTCCGCTAAACCCAGTATTCCACTATTCCAATACCCCATGACATTTATTTAGGGCAAAGCCTCTTATCTGTGACCTGGCCCAGAGAACCAGGTTTTCAAGGTCTGAATAAAAAAGCCCGAGCCGCTGCAATGGGAGGCTACATTTACTCGCACATTCAGCATCATGCGGCTCGGGCTGAGTGGAAATGCTCATCCGTGCATGGCCGTTTAAATCGAATCCGGGTCAGAAAGTATGAGCATTATGAGTTTTGCCCTTTAGCAGGCTGAAAATCACAAAGCAAGCTTTTTTTATTGAATTTCATTTTTTTGTCAAGTGGAGAATTGCATGGAACTTAAAACAGTCAAAATCGAAAACCCGGACAATCTGAATCTGATCCTGGGCCAGTCCCATTTCATCAAAACCGTCGAAGATGTCTACGAAGCCATGGTATCCACGGTCCCGATGGCCAAATTCGGCCTGGCGTTCTGTGAAGCCTCCGATGTGTGCCTGGTCAGGCACACCGGCACGGATGAACCCCTGCGCGAGCTGGCCAAGAAAAATGCCTACAGGCTGTCCGCCGGCCACATTTTTATCGTCTTCATGAAAGACATGTACCCGGTAAATGTTCTGAACGCGATCAAAAGTGTGCCGGAGGTTTGCCGCATTTTTTGTGCGACCGCCAATCCCGTGGAGGTGATCGTGGCGGAGTCGGAGCAGGGCCGCGGGGTTCTCGGGGTCATCGACGGGTATGCCTCCAAAGGCATCGAAACCGATGAGGATATTAAAGCCCGCCAAAATTTGCTGCGCATGATCGGCTACAAGCAGTAGATCTGTGGGCGCCCCTTCCCCCAATTTGGAGGTTTCGGGCAGCCCCTGAAAGAGGTGCCGACGCGGACTATACATGCTATTATAAATTCGAAATCCGAAGCGGTGAAAATTTTCGAGGGTCTCGAAATTTAGCTACATTTCGAAATATCGGCCATGGCGGCGGCCATTCTGTCCAGCGCTTCTTTGAGCAGGCTGCGGGGGCATCCAAAATTAAGCCTGACAAAACCGGGTGCGTCAAATTCAATTCCATCCTGCAGTCCCACGCCCGCAGCTTCGAAGAAGGCAGCCGGCTTTTTCAGTCCGGCCGCCCGCGCGTCGATCCAGGCCAGATAGGTTGCCTCCACCGGGGCCATGGAGAGCAGCGGCATCCGCGCAACCGCTTGTGCAACCGCATCGCGGTTGCCGCGCAAATATTCCAGCAGCGCAGCCTGCCAGTCGGCACACTCCGTGAACGCAGCCCAGGCAGCCGCGTAGCCCAAGGCGTTGACTCCGGGAACGATGCCGGCCATGGCTTTTTTAAACCGTGCGCGCAGGTTCTCCTCTGAAATTACGGCGAAGGCACAGCCCAGCCCGGGGACATTGAAGGTTTTGCTGGGCGCCATCAGGGTAATGGTTCGGGCAGACGTCTCCGGGTCCAGCATGGCGGTCGGAATATGGCGCTTTTCGCCGTCCAGAATCAGGTCACAGTGAATTTCATCGGAACATATCACGATGTCGTGCTTCCGGCAGATGGCGGCCAGGGTTGCAAGTTCATCCCGGGTGTAAACGCGGCCGACCGGGTTGTGCGGGTTGCAGAGGATGAAAAGCCGGGTTGCCGGGGTTATCGATTGGGCCAGCAGATCAAAGTCGAATTGCCAGCGGTTGTTTTTCTCTTTGAGCGCAACCTTGATTAAATTGCGTCGACTATGGGCGGGGGCGGTTAAAAACGGCGGATAGACCGGCACAGCCGTCATCACGTCCTCACCGACCTCGCCGACGGCCCGGCAGGCCACATTGAGCCCGCTGACCAGCCCCGGCAGCCAGACCAGCCACTCGGGGTTTACTTTCCAGTCGTAGCGGGTTGCGAGCATCGCAACGACCGCCGCGGTTAATTCTTCCGGGGCGACGGTATAGCCAAAGACCCCGTCGGCCACGCGCTGCTGCAGGGCCCGGATGACAGCCGGCGGCGAGCGGAAATCCATGTCGGCCACCCACAGCGGAATAACGTCGCGCCCCCTGTATTTTTCCCATTTCAGACTGGCCGTACCGCGCCGCTCCACCACTGTATCGAAATCAAAGTGTGCTGTGTTCGCCATTGTACCCCTCAAACATTCGCTGCCCTTCTTTGAAGAAATCATCCACAAGCAAGCCGTGAGGCGTTCAGATACCACATAAATTTCGTGCTTTCAAGATTTCGTGTTTTCGTGGTGAAAAAATTTTTGCATAAAATGCAAAGAATTCACAATTAGGGTCTTACTTTCGGGACTTCAACAGGGAATGATACGCCTCGGTCAAACTGACGAACAGGTCGTGGTTACCGCCTTTGTCCGGGTGCAGCTGCTGAGCCTTGCGCCGGTAGAGCCGGCTAAGGTCTTTGCGGCTCATTTTCTTCAGGTCCGCCTCGGTTTCGCCGAATACGGAGCTTGCATTCTTCAAGACGGTTGCTGCGTTTTTAAACCCGGGACGGTAATCCCGCCGGCTGTTGATAAACTGCCGCAGATAATCTTCCAGAAACGAGCCGGGTGCATAATCATAGTCAAAATGCATCAGAACATACCGGACCAGGTAGTCGTGCAGCCCGTCGCCGGCATCCATTCCCGCCCAGAAAAGCGGATCGCTGTTTAAACGGCAAACCTGCTCGACGAAATACGCATCGACTGTTTCCTGGTTCAGCAAGTCAGGATGACCGCGAGCGAAGGATTCGTAAAAAAATTGCTGCAAATTAAATATGGTATATGTATAGATTTTATATTCGCGCGGGGCCAGTTCAGCTTCCATGTCGATAAAGCCGTGTTCGATTTCATCCCGTGATTTGTTGTGCAGCCGGCGGAAGAGTGCAACCGGCATGCGGTCGATCTCGCGCTGATCCGGTTGACCGAATTTCAAAAAATGAACCCGCCGCTTGTCGAAATTGTGCGCCGGGGGCTCAGCCTCTCCGGCATGCACTTTTTTTCTGCGATCCGCCTTGCGGCGGTCTTCCCGGCTGCGAAAAGGCTCCAACACCCTTCTTATTTCCGGGTGGACAAATCGCCAGAAAATGTCTTCCAGTTCAGCCGATTCCGGATTTGTCCCCAATTGAGCGAGCCGGTCTTCAATGACTTCATCGAGGTAAAACGCGTTGCCGCCGGGGTAAATGATGTAGCGGGCGGGATCGGGGCCCAGGTCAAGCAAATCCCGGCTCAGGAAGTGTTCGGCCTGCCGGTAGGACTCCCGGATAAAGAAATGGATTTGACCCTTTATTTTTTTAGATGCCAGGTACAATTAAAGTCCCCCGATATCCGAAATGGATTTATTTTTATTGGTTAGACAACACAGGTCAGGGGACAGAGTTGATTGAATGCGGAAGTCCGAATGCGGAATGCGAAAAATCATAAACCTTACACCTTTCGCCTTGTGCCCTGCCCGGTTCTACTTTACAAAACTAAATCCTCAGTCCTCAGCACTCAGTCCTCAGCGCTATGCCCTATGAGCTCTGCGTTATGCCATCCCCCGCAACCCGCAACCCGAAACTCGCACCCCGTCTAAATGAATGCCGAGATTCCCGTGATTTCTTTTCCCAGCACGAGCGTGTGCATGCCGGCGGTCCCCTCCAGAGTGCTGATGGCCTCCAGGTCGCAAAGGTGGCGGATAATGTGATGATCGGCCAGAATGCCCCGCGCGCCGGCTATATCCCGGGCTATGCGCGCAATTTTGAGCGCTTCACGAACATTGTTCAATTTGGCTAGTGAAATCTGGGGCGGTCCGGCTGTCTGGTCGTCCAGCATCCGCCCCAGATGATAACTGACCAGCTGGGCCTTGGTAATCTCGACCAGCATCCGGGCCAGCTGGTCCTGAATCAGCTGGAAGCCTGCCACCGGCCGGCCGAAGACCTCGCGCTTGAGGGCAAAATCCCTGGCGGCCTGATAACAGGCAATTGATGAGCCCAGGGCACCGCAGGCCACACCGTAGCGCGCATGATTCAGGCATTGAAAAACGGATTTAAGACCCCGGGCGCGCGGCAGCAGGCCGGCTTCCGGGATTTCACAGTTTTTTAATTCGATATAGGCCGTTGGGGATGTACGGTAGGAAAATTTCCGCTGGATGGGGGCCGCGCGAAATCCCGGCGTCCGGGTCTCGACTAAAAACCCCCTGATCTCGCCGTCCAGTTTGGCCCATATAACGGCCGCATCGGCAATCGTGCCGTTGGTGATCCACATTTTTTTACCGGATAGGATAAAATGCCCGTCTTTTCTGCGAGCGGTGGTCACCATGCCCGCCGGATTCGAACCGTAATCAGGTTCCGAAAGGCCGAAACATCCGATCGCATCTCCCCGGGCCATTTCCGGCAGCCATTTTTGGCGCTGTTCTTCGGTGCCGAACTTAAAGATCGGAAACATCACCAATGAGTTCTGCACGGAAAACATGGCCCGCAAACCGCTGTCGCACCGGCCCAATTCCTGGCATACCAGACCATACACCATGTGGCTTCGCTTTTTACATCCGTAGCCGTCAACGTGACTGCCGAATAGATCCAATTGCGCCATGCGCGGAATCAATTCCATGGGAAAGGCGCCCCGGTCAAAATACTCCGCGATGCCGGGCATGCATTCCCGATCGACGAATTCGCGGACCTCATCGCGAACTTTTTTTTCATCAGCGGTCAACAGCGAATCGACACCGTAAAAATCAACGTATTCATTTTTCTTCATAATTTACTCCCGGATGGAATCATCGCGCCATTTTTTTCTGATCTTGTCTTTTGCTTCTCAGTGCTTAGAATAAACGATAACCTATTTAGGAGGAACACATGCAAATTCGATCGCTGGGAAATTCGGACCTGAAAATCTCTGCAATTATCATGGGCACCTGGCAGGCCGGCAAAGATATGTGGGCCGGAATTGAAGACGCCCAGACCACCGCCGCCATTCGGGCCGCGTTTGAAGCCGGGATCACCACCTTTGATACCGCGGAGGCATATGGAAAAGGACATTCGGAGCGCATCCTCGGTGCCGCTTTGGCCGATGTGAGGGATCGGGTCGTGCTGGCCACCAAGGTTTTCCCCAACCGCCTCAAATCCGATCAGGTCATGGCTGCTTGTCATCAGTCTCTGAAAAACTTGAAAACCGATTATATCGACCTCTATCAGATCCACTGGCCGTCGGGATCCTTCGGCAGCCGGCGGGTCCCCGTGGAAGAGACAATGACAGCCATGAATAAGCTTAAGGAGCAGGGCAAGATCCGGGCCGTCGGCGTGTCTAATTTCTCACGTCCGCAATTGGAGGAAGCCGCTCAATACGGGCAGATCGAAAGTCTGCAGCCTCCTTACTCCCTCTTCTGGCGCCATGTGGAAAAGGATGCCATGCCTTATTGCGAGGCCAACAATATCAGCATTCTAGCGTATTCTCCCATGGCCCAGGGATTGCTGACCGGGAAATTCGGACCGGATCATACGTTTCAAAAAGGCGACCACCGCGTAAAAAACAGGCTGTTTCAACCTGAAAATTTGCAGCGCGTCCGGCAGGCCCTTGACCGCTTGCGCCCGCTGGCGGATGAACTGGGGGTGAGTACGGGCCAACTGGCCCTGGCCTGGGTGATTTCCCACAGCGGCACATGTGCAATCGCCGGTGCCCGCCATAAAGATCAGGCGGCTCAAAATGCCCGCGCAGCCGAGGTGTCACTGTCACCGGATGTACTGGCCCGCATCGACGAAATCGGACGCCTGGTTACCGATCATCTGGACGAAAATCCCGTTATGTGGAACTTCTAACACGTGAACGGGTAAAAATGATGATAGCAGTACCCTTGGGGGTCGCCCCATTGCATTTCGGTATCTATCAGGCATTGCCCGATCGTCTGTTTTGATATTTCCTCATAATCTGCACGCTTTTCCTCCGCTGTTTTACAGGCCATGCAAATAGCCTCATGATCGAAAACAGAGAGGATTCTCGGGTCTGAAGGGGCCAGTTTGTGGCTGCAGCGCTGGCACTGAATCGCACACGCTAGTTTTTCCTCCCAGGCATCCGGCATGGTTCGGTCCTCCTTTTTGGTTTAAGCGATACCAAAGTAATAAGATTAGCGCCGCAAAAAATCAACATAGTAATACAAAAGGTTCAGGATTCAAAGGTTCTGGGTTCATTGTCCAGGGCTATCCCGTTTTCTCTGAAAATATAAACGTTTGAACCACCAGAACCTTTGAACCCTGAACCCTTGAACCCCGAACCCATGCTTATTTTTTCTTTAGATCCGAAATAAGATCTTTCATGATGGATACGACGTTGCTGCCTCTTTGGCGGGCAATCTCATGGGCTTCCGCGACTATTTTAGCTGCCTGCCGGGCCAGTTCAACCTCATCAGGAACCGGCATGTTCAATTTCTGGTACTGCCAATTCAAAAATCGCGTCGCCAGTTTTTCTTCCTGCTGCCTGAAAAAACCCATGGTACAAATCTCCGAATGGAAGTCAGATGTCTTAGGACAGAGGACAGAAGACGGAAAAAAGAGATTGCTAATTTATATTGGTTTTCGGAATCAGATGCCACATCTATTCCAACCGGTTGAAGTGTGCCGCCTGCGCCCGCAATCTTCTTCGCTATACAGCCGGCTTTTCAGCCTCCCAGCTTCCCGGCCTCCAGGCTTTTCGTCCTTATCCTTTCACCTTTTTCCTTTGACCTTTATCCTTGCAACCCATTTAACTCAACCAGCCGACTCAACATCCCTCCTGCAAATATCCAGTATCAACTTTTCAAGCACCAGTTTGGGGTTCTGGCCGCCGGTTTTCAGGTTTTTTTCCGCCGTACTGAGGGCCTCAAAGGCATTGAAAAGCTCGGCTTTGGAAAAGCGCCCCGTTTTTTTTAATAGGAGATAAATCGGGTAGGGATTTTTCGGATTTTTGGCAACCTGAAGATCGGTGGCTGTTTTGGGAGTTGTCTTTTTAACTTTTGCCGGGGATTGCGCACCTTCGGGAGCAGCCCCTTTATCCAGCAGGGATTGCCATCCGTTGATATGATCCAGCAGCTCGCGGTCATAGGCCACCATCGCCGGAATGACCCGCGTCTGGAAATAATCATACGGGCAGGCCGCCTGCCATTCCCGGCCGTGGGGGCTTTCGACGAAATCTTTGGCCAGCAGCAGCTTCCGGACCTGGTTGATTAAGGCGGAAAATACCTGGAGCGGATGAACTCCGGAGGATAGGATCGAATCCAGGAAAAACAGGGACGCTTCGGTCTGACGATCAGCCAGGGCATTGGTCAGTTCAAATATGGGGTCGACTTTGGTTCGTTTTAATACCGTTTCGACATCTGTCAACGCAATCTCGCGGCGGTCTCCAACATAGCTGATAAGCTTTTCAAGGTTGTTGGCAAATGTCCGCAGATCAAAACCGGTCATTTCATAAAGCGCCAGGTAGGCTTCCTGGTCCATGGTTTTCCGGCCGGCCTCGAGCAGCTCATTCTTCTTTGCACTCAAAACCGCTTCCTGGGCCATGCGGTCTGCCCGTCGATCCCCTTTCGGCACCGAGCAGTCGATCACCACGCCGCTGTTGCTCAGGGTTTTGAAGAGCGCCCGTCGTTTATCCGCCATATCCGCTGTAATGATCAAGTGATTGTTGGGGGGAAATCCCTTTTCAACGGCCAGCTGCAGCGTGCGGCCGTCATCGGCGGCGGCGGGAACGGGCAGGCTGTTGTCCCGGCAATAGGCAATGATCTCATCCAGCCAGGCGTCATCGGCCTGCAGGGCGCTGCTGGTCCCGAGGCTTTTTTCGCGGCTGGATTTGTCGAGGTCGTCATAGGAAAGGTTCAAAAGGCCCATCAGAGTCCGCAGATGTCCGGCCGCCTTCTTGATATTATCTTCCGTATAGGCTTTTTGGGCACTTTCGATCAGCCGGTCTTTGTCCTGCCCTGCGTAAAATATCCTTGAATCACGCAGCGAAACCACTTTGATCCCCGGCAGCAGCGAATAAGTCTTGACCCGGCCGATAACTTCATGAATATTTTCATGGGCGCCGTCCAGCGGTTCGTAGTTTATGCTGCGCTCCGCGGACGGGACCATGGCGCTGAGCAATTCATCAAACGCGCTTTGGGTCAGCATTTCTTCCCCGTATATCAGATACACGGGGGCAAAAGGGTCTTGGCCCCGCGAGCTTAAATGCTGTTTAAGTTCTTTGTAGCTAATGACAGGCATGGTCATAAAATATGGAGTAATGGAGGCTTGGAGTGGTGGAGCAATGGGATAATGCGATTCAGCAATTCGCCAGTTCAGTACTCCAGTACTCCATCACTCCAATTCTCTCTTGGATATCCGGAACAAACATTCGATTTCCAGATCAAGCAACTTCAGGCCGGCGTCTCCTGATTTGCGGCTATTATTCCGGCATTTTTTTGAACAGCAGGTGATATATGAAAATAAAAATGCCCACGGTAATTGCGCTGTCGGCAATGTTAAAGGCGGGCCAGTGATAATTGCCGATATAAAAATCAAGGAAATCCACCACCGACCCAAACCGCACCCGGTCGATCAGGTTTCCTACGGCGCCGCCGAAAATCAGGGCAAAAGCGGTGGATAGAAACGTATGGGTGCGCGGGGTCTTGCTGTAAAAATAAAAAATCAAGCCCACGGCTACCGAAGAAATAAACAGAAAAACAATGGAGCGCACAAACACACTCATATGGGCCATCAGGCCGAAGGCCCCGCCCGGGTTGCGGATGTGCGTGATGTCAAAAACGCCGGCCACAACCGGGATGCTGTGATGCAGAGCCAGGTATTTTAAAACGAGGGTCTTGCTGACCTGGTCGGCCAGCACCACCAGCCCCGCCACGACTAACAGTCTTATGTATTTGTTTGCCGGCATATAGTTTTTCGGAAATTATCGAGTGATGATCGTCAGTCTAACCGATTTGCTCCAGTGCTTCCCGGCAGCGCTGACAGATCGTCGCATGCTCGCTATGGGCTCCAACCGTGGTGTCATGCACCCAGCAACGTTCACATTTTTCGCCCGGCGCCGGCGCCACTCCGATACGCAATCCCTCTATGTCTTTGCTGACAAAAGCGCCTTCGGGTGCCGCATCCTTCACCAGCGAGGCCTCGGAAACAATCAGCAGCGACCGCAGGTCAGCGGCAAAAGGCTCCAGCAGCTCGTAGGTATCCGCTTTAACCGAAATGGTCACGGCGGCATCCAGCGGGTGGCCGATCAGCTTCTGGGCCCGCGCTTCTTCCAGCGCCCGGGTTGCTTCTCCGCGAACCCTCAACATGAATTCCCACCTTTCGGCCAGCCCGTCGTCGACGAAGGCATCATTGACCTCCGGCAACAGGGCCAGATGAATGTTGGCCTCCTTGTCTTTTCGGACCGGCATGTATTGCCAGATCTCATCTGCGGTAAAGGGCAGAATCGGCGCCATCACCCGGGCCATGGCATCCAGCAGCATGTGCAAAACGCTCTGGGCGCTTTTGCGTTCAACGGACTGCGGCGGCGAGGTATACAGCCGGTCTTTGAGGATGTCCAGGTAAAAAGCCGAAAGATCCAGAGTGCAGAAATTATAGAGCGCGTGATAGATGACGTGAAACTCGTAAGCCTCGTAGGCCTGGCGCGCCTTGATAACCAGCCGCTGCAGTTTGTGCAAAACAAAGCGGTCGATCTCGGGCATGAGTTCATAGGCAACCCCATCCCGGTCGGGATCGAAATCGTAAAGGTTTCCCAGCATGAAGCGGCTGGTGTTTCGAATTCGCCGGTAGGCATCGGTCAATTGTTTTAAGATGTTGTCGGAAATGCGAATGTCCTCCCGGTAATCCGATGCGGAAACCCAGAGACGCAGGATCTCGGCGCCGTACTTTTCGATCACCTCACTGGGGGAAATCACGTTGCCGACGGACTTGGACATTTTGCGGCCTTCCGCATCCACCACGAAACCATGGGTTAAGACCGCCTCGTAGGGTGCCCGGCCGCGGGTGCCCACCGCGGTCAGCAAAGCGCTGTGAAACCATCCGCGGTGCTGATCGCTGCCTTCCAGGTAAAGGTCGGCCGGCCACCTCAAGTAGGGCCGCTGCTCGAGCACGGCCGCATGGCTCACCCCGGAATCAAACCAGACATCGAGAATGTCGGTTTCTTTGACGAAGCGCTGACTGCCGCAGGCCTGGCAGGCAGCCTCACCGGGCAGCAGTTCGGCAATATCTTTTTCAAACCAGACATCGGCCCCGTGTTCTTCAAACATTTGATACACGCGGTTCATAATCTGCTCATCCAGCAACGGGGTTTCGCACGCCTCGCAATAAAAAACCGTGATCGGCACGCCCCAGGCCCGTTGCCGCGAAACACACCAGTCCGGCCGGTTTTCGATCATGCCGTAAATTCGGTCCCGCCCCCAGTGGGGAATCCACTGGACCTTGTCGATGGCCGCCAGGGATTTTTTGCGCAAATCCGTCTTTTCCATCGAGATAAACCACTGCGGGGTCGCCCGGAAAATCACCGGTTTTTTACAGCGCCAGCAGTGCGGGTACGAATGCTCAAATACGGATTCATGGACCAGCGCACCGGCCTCCTTTAATTTGGCATTGATATTCTTATTGGCGTCAAAAACGAACTGCCCTTTGAAATATTCGACGTCGTCGGTAAAGCGGCCCTGGTTGTCTACGGGGGAGTAGACCTCCAAACCGTAGAGCAAACCCACCTCATGGTCCTCGCGCCCGTGGCCGGGCGCGGTGTGTACGCAGCCGGTGCCGGCCTCCAGGGTGACATGCGCCCCTAAGATTATCAGGGAGTCCCGCGGGTACAGCGGGTGGGTGCAGCGTTTTTTCTCAAGGATTTTGGGGTCGATGTCGGCGATGATCTCAAACTCTTCAATGCCGAATGTCTGCATGCAGGTCTCAACCAGCTCCCGGGCCAGAATAAAAACCTCGTTGCCGCCGGTGCTGACGGCGACGTAGGCAAAGTCGGGGTGCAGCGCGATCGCCAGGTTGGCCGGAATGGTCCAGGGCGTCGTGGTCCAGATGACAACGTAAACGTCTTTGCCGGCCAGTGCCGGCACGTCACCGCTCAGGTCGTCCTGCATCGCGAACTTGACGTAAATCGACGGCGTGAAGTCATCCTGATACTCAATTTCAGCCTCGGCCAGCGCGGTTTGACAGGTAAAGCACCAGTAAATCGGCTTTTTGCTGCGAAACAGGCTTCCGTCCCGGGCAAATTTGCCGCATTCACGGGCAATAGTGGCCTCATAGGCATAGTTCATGGTCAGATAGGGGTCATCCCAGACACCCATTACTCCCAGGCGCTTGAATTCTTCACGCTGAATGTCAATAAACCTTTCGGCGTAAGCGCGGCAGAGACGGCGAAACTGCGCCATGCTCAGACTTTTCTTTTTCTCACCCAGCTCCTTGTCCACATTGTGCTCGATGGGCAAGCCGTGGCAGTCCCACCCCGGCACGTAAACGGCATCAAAGCCGGCCATCTGTTTTGAGCGCACGATAATGTCTTTCAGTATTTTATTGAGCGCCGTTCCGATATGAATATATCCGTTGGCATACGGGGGGCCGTCATGGAGAACAAACAGCTCTTTTCCCTTGGAGCCATCTCGAATCTGATCATAGAGGCGGGTTTCATTCCAAGATTTTAGCTGCTCCGGCTCCCGTTTGGCCAGACTGGCTTTCATGGGAAAATTGGTTGACGGAAGGTTAAGTGTCTTTTTATAGTCCATTGATCCCCCTATAAGTCGCAATTTTTTTAAACTTAGATTCTTACTCTGTATCCTGAACTGTGTCAAGGAAATATGAGAGGGCGGAAATCAGAGGACAGAAGTCGGAGGACAGAGGTCAGAGGACAGAGACAAGGGAATTCGGAAGTCGGAATGAAAAAGCATAGCGCGAAGGGCAAAGCGCAAAGCGTGGAAAAATCCAATACCGTCCTTCAGCCTTCAGCCCTGCGCAAGCCCTGCTCTCTATGCCCTATGCGCTCTGCGGTAAGCCCTGGGCCTTAGGCCTTTAACCTTGCACCTTTAACCTTCTACCTTACCGGTATCCAGCATCGAATAGCCAGCATCCAGCATCGAGCATCCGTATCCGGCAACCCGCTCAACTCAGAATGGTTCAATTCCATCCGCTTCATCGGCGATT
>CAYTBC010000037.1:0-29806 GCA_964435765.1 uncultured Desulfosarcina sp. | reverse complement strand
ATGTTCTGGTCCACAAATAGAATGGTGGTGCCCTGCCCGGCCACCTGAATTAAGAGATCATAAATCTCGGTCACAATCTTGGGGGCCAGACCGACGGAGGGCTCATCAATCATCAACCGACTGGGTTTTGACATGATTTCCTTGCCCACCGACAGCATTCTCAGGTACCCCCCGCTCAGATAGGTGGCCTTTTCCGCCCTCCGTTCAGAAAGCACCGGGAAAAATTCATATATTTCAGATAATCTCTCGGCAACTAATTTTTTGTGGTTGCGAAACGTCCAGGCACCCAGAAGCAGGTTGTCCTGGATGGACATCTGTGGGAACGTACTGTATTCCTGAAGCATGTAGCTGATTCCCCGCTGCTTCAATTGATAGGGCTGAAGACCCTGGATCTCCTCGCCCTGGAATTTGATTTTGCCCTCGCGAGGGTGAAGAAATCCGAAAATTGTCTTTAAAATGGTCGATTTGCCTGCTCCATTGGCACCGATGATGCCGGTGATAGCGCCTTCCTCAACCTCAAGCGAGACATGGTTCAATACATCGATTTCCTCGACGTAGCCGGCAGTAACATTTTCCATGGAGAGCATGGACATGGACTCTTTCTCCTAAACTCGTTCAGACTATTGAAAGCAACCAGGCCGGTTATCTTTTGCGCATTACATATTGATCAATAAATTCGAAAAAATGATGTTCACCCCCCTAGATATGCGTCGATCACCTGGGATTCGTTGGCAACTTCTTCCATTGTGCCTTCGGCGATCAGCTCACCTTTGGCAAGCACTGTGACTTTATCGCACAGAGTGCTGACGGTGGGCATTTCATGACTGATAATCAGAAATGTAATGCCTTTTTCTTCGTTCATCATTCTAATGGATTGCAGGATTATGCCTTTGATGGATTGATGGACTCCCGCAAAGGGCTCGTCCATAACGTAAAGTTTTAGATCTTTGTTCATGAATCCGCGCACAATTTGCAGCAGCATGTTCTGGCCGCCGGATAGGCTTTTGGCCTGGGTATTTTTGAGGCGCGATAGCAGGGCAAAATCCAGCAGTTCTTCGGCCCGGCCGACGGCCTCCTTTCTGGATTGCCCCTGGCAGAATGCGGGTATCAGCATGTTTTCCATAACCGTCATGTCACGAAAGACCCTGGCAACCTGGAAGGTCCGCATAATTCCCAGCGAAGCGATGACATCGGGCTGCAGACCGTCAATGCGTTTGCCGGCATAAAAAATATTGCCCTCATCGGGTTCGTAAATCCCGGTGATGACGTTAATCAGGGTGGTTTTGCCGGAGCCGTTGGGGCCGATGAGGCCTCGAATCTCACCCTGTGAAACCTGCAAGGAGACCTTATTGTTGGCAACCAGGCCGCCGAATTTTTTGACGATGTTTTTGACATTTAAAAATGGGTAACCATGCTCGTTCATGAACTTCCTATCCCTATGCCTCTTTGGGGGCAATCAAGTTTCGTTGGGTATTAAAGCCAGAGAGTAAATTCGAATATCGAAATCCGAATAACGAAACAATGTCAAAATTCGAATGATCAAAACTCTAAACAAAAATTTTGATCTCTGCTATTCATATGCCGAAACCGGATCTTTTTCCCGGACGAACCATCTCCTGATCCTCCGGACAAGCTCCATCAGACCGCCGTTAAAAAACCGCATAATTAAGATAACCAGGGCACTTAGAATGATGATTCGGATCTCGGACTGTTCCCTCAACAACTCCATGGTGATCCTGACCGCAATGGCACCGACGATCGGTCCGATCTGGGTGCGCATGCCGCCGATGACAACAAAAATAATGATCATCGCCATCTCGTTAAAATCTCCCAGTACCGGACTGATCAAACCGATGGAATGGCCGTAAAACGCGCCCGCCATGCCCGCGATTGCGCTGGCCACGATAAAAGCCAATACTTTGTAGCGGACGATATTGACACCCATTGAGCGGGCGGCAATGGCGTCATCCCGGATCGATCTCAAATAATACCCGATCCGGGAGCGCATCAGCACGGCAATCAAGGCAACGCAAAACAGGGTCAGCCCGAGGAAGAAATAATAATAGGGTGTCGGCTGGAGGGTTCCGAAAAGCAGCGGCGCATCCATCCCACGGTCACCGCCGGTAAACGCGTAATGCATTCTCAAATAATTGCGAATCACTTCGGCAAACGCCCACGTAATCAGTGCCAGATAAAGACCGTGGACCCGCAGGCACACAATTCCCAGCAGCAAACTTAGCAGCATTGTGAAAGCGATTGCCGCCGGTATACTCAGCCAAAAGGAGGCCCCGGCTTTGGCCATCAACAGCGCGGAGGCATAGGCCCCCAGCATTCCAAAGGTGTGGTGAGCCAGGGAAAATTGCCCGGTGTACCCGCCGAGCAGGTTCCAACTGGCTGCCATAATGGCATAGAAAAAGGCCACGGTGAAAACATACTGCCAATAGTCGGAAATATAAGCCGGCAGCAGGAGCGCAATGGCAAAAGCTATAATCAGACTGAGATTTTTCAGGTTAAATAATTTCATATGAAATCCTACGTCCGGGTAAAGAGATCAGAGCACCGGGAACAGAAGGTGAGAAGATGGGAGGGTGGGAAGGTGGGAAACTTGGCAGCCTAACCCGGCACCTTTTCAATCCTCCCTGCTGCATAAACCCTCCATCTTTAACCCTCTACCTCATACCTTTAACTCTCCAGCATCGAGCATCCGGCATCAAGCATCCAATATCCAGCATCAAGTATCCAGCATCGAGAATCCAGTATCCAGCCTCCCATCCTCTTTCCTTTCTCCTTTTACCTTTATCCTTCTCAATTCAATCAACCAGTCAACTTCTACCCATGAGCAATCAGCTTTGAGCTATCAGCTATGAGCTATCAGCTTTTACACCGCCCGCTCGGGTTTACCGAACAGTCCATACGGCTTTATCGACAGAACAATAACCAGCAGAATAAATCCATAAATATCCACGAACGACGGATTTATAAAGGCGGTCCCCAGGCTCTCGGCAATACCCAGCAAAAGGCTGGCCACCAGGATTCCCGGTATGGACCCCAAACCGGCAATGACAATAATCTCAAATCCACGAATCGTCGGCGCGGCACCGCAAAGCGGATAGACCAGAAAAATCGGGGCCAGCAGCGCACCGCCGGCACCGGCCAGAGCCGTCCCCAACCCGAAGGCCAGGGTATCGTATTTGAGCACATTGACGCCGGCGGTCTGGACTCCGGGCCGGTTCTGGGCAACCCCCTGAAAAGCTTTCCCGGCCCAGGTCTTTTTGATGAAGTAGTAAAATATTGCGAGCATGACCAGAGCCCCGATCAGCGCGACCAGGCGATTTCCGCTGATGGGCAGCGTCAAAAGCTGGGTCGGCCCCGCGTAATCAGGCGGCGTGTAGATGTAAGGGCCGCCAATGAGAACTGCCATGTTCCGCAGGAATATCGCCAAGGCAATGGTAACAATGGTCACATACTCCATCTTGGCTTCAATAATACCGACGAACATCGGTTTGATCAGCATTCGTTGGACCACGGCTCCCAGAATAAACACTATCAATGCGGCAATAATTATACCCGCGAACCAGAACCGGGCACCGATGATGTAAGTCAGCAGTAAATATTGAACATAGGCCCCGATCATGAAGAATTCGCCCATGGACCAGTTGATCACCTTCATAATACCATAAATAAAATTGATCCCCATGGACATCAGACAGTACAGGACCCCCATGATAATTCCCGATATTAAAAATTGGCTGAACAGATGAAGATCGATGGCGCTATCCTCCTTTATTAATTTGATACCCCGACTTCTCAAGATCCCAGCAATCCGCGCCTTCCCTGGAAAGCCGGTCTTTAGAAATTCTTTGAGTCGGCGTTTTTTCAAATGCATCAACGAATTTTAGGTAACGCGGTATCTGGTAATACGGCATCCGCGGCTCACACCACCGGACAACATCGAGGGGGTCAAGAACACACCCTGGGACACATTTGATGAAGGCCTTTAATTCCTGCTCGCCGACCTCGGCCTGCACGCCAACGACGGCACTTTCCTCGATGTCCGGGTGAGCGTTGATAACTCGCTCGACTTCCCAGGCGGATATGTTTTCGCCGCGGCGGCGGACGCTGTCTTTCTTGCGCCCCAGGTAGTAGTAATCGCCCTCATCGTCACAGCAGGCCAGATCGCCGGTGTAGAGCCAACCGTCTCGCATCTCGGCACCGCTGCCGACCGATTTTTCCAGATAGCCATCAACGATCAGGCCGGGTTCTTTGCTCCGTACCGCGATTTCTCCGCTATGACCGCCTCCGACCGGTTGGCGGTTGTCATCTACAATTCTTATTTCAAAATACGGGTAGGATTTGCCGATGGACCCCACTTTGCCGGATTGATTCAGGGTCGTAAAACAGGATGCTTCAGTCATCCCGTAAACTTCGCGTATTTCGACTCCGAACCTCTGCTCAAACACCTTCCAGGTGCTTTTGTGGCAGCCTGCCCCAAAGGCAATCTGCACGCGGTGGTCTTTGTCATTCGGGCCGGGGGGCTGCTTCAGCAGTATATCTAGAATACCGCCAAGATAATGCAGCTTGGTGACCTGATATTTTCGGATCTGATCCCAGAACCGGGAGGCACTAAAGCGCGGTACGATTGCCAGACTCACCGGCGCCATGAGGGCCAGCACACACATCTGAGCTCCGCTGGTGTGGTAAACAGGCTCCCACAGCAAAAATACATCACCCGGGCAAACATCCGCCGCTCGGCCTGCGGCGGCTGCACAGGTTGTCAACATCTTCTCGGTTAAGGGAGCGCCCTTAGGGGGCCCGGTCGTACCCGAGGTGAAAAAAATAGAACGAATCTCGTCCATCGTCGCGGCCGAGCGCGGTGAAGCAGCATCACCCCCCGCAATGGCTGCAAAATCATGTGCATCCGGCATTTCCTCTAATGTATCGAGGTTGCGAATAATTAGGGTATCGAACTTACCAACGGCTGATATCGGCTTTAGATATCGCCAGAATTCCGCATCAACAATTAACGCACGGGGAGCAGACTGCGTGATGATAAATTCCAGACTCGCGCCTCGCAGTCTGGTATTGATCGGCACCCAAACCGCCCCCAGCTTTGCCAGCGCAAAAAAGGTGAATATGTGATCCGCGTGATTTGCAAAGATGACAGCCACTCTTTGACCCGCGGCAATACCAAGGCCGCTCAATCCGTTGGCCAGGCGGTTTACACAAGAGTCCAGCGTTCTGAAGGTGATCTCGCGCTCGGCATAGATTCCAAAGACGGCGTCGGGGGTTTGACTTGCCCGGGTCTCCAAAAGCTCACGGATTGTTTTTTTATCGGCCCCTGGCCATCCGGTATCCGGCATTGATCACCTTTTTCCTTATCGACCTAATCAACCAAACCTCTCCGCTGGGCAGCGTGTTCCTCAAGAAATTTTTCCATGGTGGCCTGAGGTTCTCCGGTTGCATACGATTCGTGGTGGTATCTGACGGCAGCGTCCAGGGCCTCTTGAAAACTTGCTTCAGTCACCTCGCGGAATCGCTTTTTATCAAGCCGCATGGCCACCGGCGGTTTTAATGCCAGCATTCTGGCCGTGCTGATGGACTCTTTCATCAATTTCTCACGGGAAACCAGCTTGTGTATCAATCCGATGTGCAGACACTCTTGGGCATCCATCATCCGACCGGTCAAGGTCAGCTCGATCGTGCGGGAAAGGCCCAGCATTTCTCTCATAATCCACGGGCCGGTGATGCTTAAAATGCCGGAGTTGATTTCGGGTTGCCCCATCGTAACCCCCGGGTGTCCGATGCGAATATCGGCAAGAAGCGCCACCTGAAATCCGGATCCCGCTGCAACTCCGTTCAGGGCTGCAATTAACGGAATGCTTAAACTGCGAATCAAACCATACAATCTGCGCCATTCTTCAATCCAGAGTTCTGCTCCAAGCGGATCGAAGGTTTTGGCTTCTCCGAAATCCTGGCCGGCGCAAAATGCGCGCTCGCCGGTCCCGGTCAAGATGATGGCGCGGATGGCTCGATCGTTTTCATAATTATTAAGCGCCGCGGCAATCTCGTCCCGCATGGGTTTGTGCCACGCATTTAAGACGTCGGGTCGATTCAGTGTAATAATCCCGATATTATCTGTTTCTTCTACCTTGATGAATTCAAACACGTTGATGACGTCCTCCCTTGAATGATCAGCCCGAGTTGTTTATCGGCTAAGAATGATGATGAAAGATGATAGGTCAAAGGTATCGTAGGGGCGGGCTTTACGCCCGCCCGGACCGGGTGCAAGTACCTGGAAATTGATCAGGGACCCGCGATTTTGCCGTCGCCGCCAAACTGAGGTGGATATACCAGATGTGATTCTGTAAACGGCTGACGCACCTCCGTTTGTTGGAGAATCAGGTGCGGCGGCGATACGTTGTGCCATTTTAGGCCCTGGGGTTCCTCGAATTTCACATTCCCGCTCCAATCCTGGTAGGTGTTTCCGACCAGCGCTTTTTGCAGAGCCTTGGGGTCGTCCGACTGGGCCTTGTCGAGGGCCTGGGCAATGACGAGCAATTCGCCGAACACATTGAGCGCGTAAAAAGTCGGGTCTTCATCGTGCGCGGCCTTATACTTGGCGGCCATCCAGTTGCCGGAGTCGGACATCAACATGCCGGGCTTGTAGTAGGAGGTGTACATGACCCACTTGCCTTTATCGCCCACGGCATCCCAGTATTCCGGCCGCACCGGCCAGGCAAAGGAACCGAGCATTTTTACCTGCGGGAAAAGCCCGATGTCATAGGCCTGTTTGACCATCAGGTAAGCGGGAGGCCCGACACCAATGTTCACGATCAGGTCCGGCTTCCAGGCTTTGGTCTCCAGCAGCATCGGCGTCATATCCGTGATGGTGCGTGGAAAAATAATAGATTTGACCTCCAAGCCTGCATCCTTGCCGAAATCTTTCATATATTTTTCAAATCCGGTGCCGTAGTCCGTATCTTCGGCAATAACGGCCACCCTTTTGAAACCCATGGCCTTGGCGAAATCAACCCAGAATTTGGCCCGATCCGGCGTCAGGGACATGATACTGAATATATATGGATTCTGGGACTCGGTAATCATAGGACTTGAGGCACCCGATGAAAACAGCGGCACCTGGAGATCCTGGGAAACTTTGTTCACCGCCAGACAGACAGAGCTGTGATATTGACCCACAACAGCCACCACGCCGTCTTTCTGGACCAGTTTGCGAAACCCTGCAATCCCATCGGCGGGGGTGCCGGCGTCATCTTCCACAACCAGTTCCACTTGCCTGCCGCCCAAAATGCCGCCCATCTCTGTATTGATGTATTCAATGGCCAATTCGGCCCCCCAGCGCATTCGTTTGCCGGCGGCCGGATCACCGGGCGGCGAAAACGGTGACAGGAGGCCCAATTTCACGGTATCTTTGGCGGCCGCCGATGATGGCCCGATCCCCCAGAGTAAGACCACCATGGCCATCAGGAAAATCAAACCCAATGATAATTTTCTGCAATGTAAAATTTTCATCAGTAATGCCCTCCTTTCAATAGATTAGTGGATAAAATGATGCTCAACGTGGCATAATCCCTTGAAATGGGGTTCGCACCAAAGTTTCATAAACCATATGGGTCAGTGTGACAATATCAAAGACCGGGACGCGAACCTTTTCCTGAATCAAGTGCGCAAACGGGGGCAAATCCGTGCATTCAATCACCAGCGCGCCCATTTCGGGATGGTCTCCAGCCAAATTTTCAACGACGGCAAGCACCTCCCGGGCCAAGCGCGCCACATCCAGCTCATTGCGGCGGCCCTCAATCACTACCTCGCAGAATTCTTGCCGATCATCCATGCCGCCCACACAAACCGGCACCCTCTCCGCACCAACGGCTTTGAGATGCGCTCCGGTCAGTGTACTTTTGCTGGCGGTCAAAATTCCCACTTTCTGATTGCGGCGCAGCATGCGATAAACCATGGGAATTTGAATCAGGCTGGAGGCAAAGACCGGAATGTCGACAGAATCGGCGAGTTCATCTTGAAAAAGCGCCAGGAATCCGCAGCTCCCGGTGATAGCCATCACCCCTTCCTGCTCAAGCTCCTGCGCGGCTTTGATGAACGGGTTTAAAAGCTCAGGATCGGCTTCCTTCACCACCCGCCTGGCCGTGGCGCCTTTGACGATGCGGTACATGACCGGAAACCGAAAGGTGGATGCATTGCGGAGGTGCCCCGGAGGTCTGCCGTAATAGGTTTCCAGGCAGAGAATCCCAATCGGGATGCCGCATACATTAGTTCCGCCTTTTAATATCATCGTATCTGGTCCCATTTCCTGACCCGGACAAGAGGGTCGCAGCGCAGTAAAGATTTATCCGCCTTTGGAGGATCCTGCTGCCGGGCTTGAAGTGAAACGGAAATTCGATTTATCGGAAAATAAACCCTATCGTTGCATAAATTTGTTTAACGCTTCATGAGGTGTTGATCTATGACTGTCGCTTTTACTGGGACGATGCAGGATGCTGGATACTTGATGCCGGATATTCATCACTGCACCGAGGATGAGATTCAGAAACATCCAGCATCCAGAAACCAATATCCAGGATCAAGCAATACTGCCAAAAGGCAGCAAACATTTGTGACACCCATTCTATTAGCAGGGCTTGAGAGGATGGTCAAGGGGACATTTAGCAGCCTGCCGCGCGCGGGGTCAGGAGAAGGCTGATACGCCGGCGAAAAAAGAAAGGCAGCGCCCTGTGGACGCTGCCCGCCGACGGCACCGCATTTAAAAATTTGCTCGGCGCTGTCGTCTTTAACCGAATCTGCGGAGGAATTTTTAAGTCACCGCAATTTCCGGGCCTCGGATGAATTAGGCCGTCTGCAGCTCGGAAGTACAGAATGGGCAGCGCGTTGCCTTAATCTGTATGGTCGACAGACAGTGGGGGCACTCTTTGGTGGTGGGTGCTTCCACAGGCGCCGCCTTTTCGCGCTTGAGCTTGTTAAGTCCCCGGATTAAAAAAAAGATGGCAAAGGCGACAATCAGAAAATTAATGACGGTGTTGATGAAGAGGCCGTAGTTGATCGTTACGGCCCCCGCTTTCTGAGCGTCGGCCAGAGCCAGAAATGGCCCCGGCGTAGTGCCGTCCTTCAGAACGACGAAAAGGTTGGAAAAGTCTACGTTACCCAGCAACAGGCCGATCGGCGGCATTATGATATCGGCCACAAGTGATTTGACGATTAGGCCGAATGCGGCTCCGATAATAATTCCGACCGCCATGTCAACGACGTTGCCCCTCATGGCAAATTCTTTGAATTCTTTAAACATGGTTGTTTCCTCCTTTCGTTTACCTTTGAAAATTTGATTTGATGCGCAGAGGCCATTTCAGAGGGCTGTGCAGTTTTTCCCAGGCTTGCCGGACCCGGGCGATCTGTCGGGTGCTCAGGCTGCATTCCCCGTAAACCTCCCAATGCAGCATGTCGACAATTAATAGTATCTCGGTTTTTAATTTCGGAAACCGGTTTGCCAGTCGTACGCCGTATTCCAGTGGTGTTTCATGGGAGGCCTGGGGCAATCCGCTGAATCGTCCCCAGCGCAGCAACGCAACGTAAAATTGAAATGCCCTTTGTCTGCTACGGGTACGCAGTATCCACTCCCGGCAATTATACAGCCAGGTCTTCAAGCGACCCCACCAGGATAAGAGCCCCCATGGATCTCCGGCTTCCCCTCCCCCGGCTGGTTTTTTGAAAAGCCATCGAATAAGGTACCATAACGCCAGGCAGGCCGCCGCGATTGCCAATGCCAGCAGCAGCAATCCGCCCCCCCATATCAGAACCTTCTGTATAAACAGCGTAAAAGCGCCGGGTTCGCCCGGACCAAGGTTACCCGCTGCGCCGGTCGCAGGAGATGGGCCCGAATCCAGCGAACCAAATTTGGCATGTCCGAAAATAAACCTGATCACTGCAATCAATATCGGCGCAAGCGGTCCGGCAGCACTTTTCATCAGGTCATATCCGACCAAGGAAGCCGTTTTCAGGTAGGGCAGGAAGAATAGAAATACAGCGGTACCTAAAATTAAAGCTCCCATGGAAAAACCGGCAAGCACCCCAAAAGCATAATACCCTGCAAGATAGCCTTTCTGTTGAACGCTGCCCTGATTGCGGGTGAGCCCGATTTCCGTCAGGCTGAAAATAAAAAATGGAAACATCAGCCAAACCGTCATGGTATCATGAAATTGAACCCCCATCTGGATGCGCAGAATCAGTTTGATAAGGAAAAGACCAAAAAAAGCAGACATCCCCCGGTCAAAGCGCGAACAGGCGCAAGTGTAAGATTTGGCCTGCAGCGCAAACCGGACCCCCGAGATCCAGAACAAAACTAAATATCCCAGGACAAAAACAAGCAGAAACCCATCGGCCGGACTCCTCGGCCGATTGAAAAGATCGGTCAACCAGCCCGCAGGCCACCAGGGCGACTGCGGGTAGTAAAAGGCGTGCACGATCCAAAGGACAGTGCCGGCCAGACCGGCCAGATGGACAGCAGCCATCTGAACAACCCGCCAACGCCGCCGTCGGTGAAAAATCGTCAGCAACGCCGCCAGGCAGAATGTCCCAAGAGTTTCCGGCAGCGGATAGATTCGCTGGAAAAATGAAAATAACAGAAAAGAGGCCCAGGCATAAAGCCAGGTAAGCTGCGCGCCGGCACCGCAGATAAATATTAACATGTTATGTTTTTTTTGCAATTGATGCGATCCCGTCTGTCAGCCGGCTAAACCTTGAACCCTGGTCGCCTTGGACGCCGCCGGAGGCGGGTAAACTTTTCAAACTGTATCCATACAGATATCCGCCAGGGTCAGTAATTTGCCCGCATGATATTTTTGATTTTCGCCGGCCATGGGCTCCGGGCGGTAGACAATCGACACCAGCGGCACTCTGCGGTTTTGGAAAAAGGCCGAAATCTTTTTGAAGGATGGACCCGCTTCATATGCCAGGTTAACGCCGGTAGTTCCCCAGGGCAGTTTTAAGCCGCGCTTCAACATATCGATCATGCCGGTCGCGGGTCTGATTTGTAGCCGGGCCAGCGTTTCGAGAATTTTCGGCAGCTGCCGGGCTCCTCTGCCGATCGGTAATATAGCCGCCCCGTGGCCTTGGAGCACACCGTTGGTAACCAGGCCGACGGCAAAACCCGAACGATCAAAATTAACCGCCGCCGAAGCAGCCACTTCGAGGAGTTTTTCAAACTCGGCCTGCACCCCTTTCTCCAAAAATCCGGTAACATCGACCATCAGCAAAATCTTCTCCTGAGCAGCCGGTTCGCAGATTTTTTCCTGCAGCCGTCTGAACCGGGCACTGGCCTTCCAGTGGATATACCGCGCCGGCCGCCCGCTCTGATAATCCCGAGTGCCGTAAACATAAACCGGATCTTCAATCGGACTTTTAGAACCGGGAATGCCGAAGAAATCACGCCTGGGCAAGGTAACCGGTTTTAAGGGAATCAGGCGGGGATAGACAACCACGTCAAGGGGCGGGTCTTCGTCCAGTTTTTTCGAATAAAATCCGAAGAGATCGCCGACGCTCAACTCCGCCCGGCCGACCGGGTAAACCCCGCGCCGCAGGGCGGTCAACTGCCACTGAAAACCCGCCTCCTGATACCATAACAGACTGCAGTCTTTTTTCATTCCAGTCAGACTGTCGGCCGGTTGGAAAGCGTTTGCAAACGAAACCGACAACTGAGCCAGCACCGGCATCATCTTGGCATTTCGAACCCGGGTGGAAAGCGTCAGCGTCTCTCCCGGAAAAACCCGTCGCTTGTCCAATCCGGTTTCGTGGTCGACTTTCGTCGGACCCATAAGGCACCAGATTTTTGTACCGATCAGCAGGGATAAAACAACCAGGGCCAGCACGGTCAAATCGTTTTGGCTGTTTAGCAGGGCGATAAAAAGAAAAATAACCACAAAGATCTGAATCAGGGGGATAATCAGGGCGGTCGGCAGTCTGTCTTGATTGGCGTCCATATGAGTTCGCTTGGAGGCTTGAAGGCTGGGAGGCTGGAACGCTCAAACAATTAACTCCGCACCTTTTACCTATTTCTAAAACGACAATCCGTAATGATAGCTGATAAAAATATGGAAATAAAAAATAAAATACATTCGCAGCATATGTAATTAATCCGCCCGAGCTACCTCAAAGCACGCTCAGCAGATTCAATCCGACCCATATGCGTATCCACACCAGGTATTGCTGCTTTTCAGGGCGAAGTAATTACAGGCACCGGTATCCGGGAGATGACATCTTCGACAACCTGCCTGGTTTCAGCACCGCGCAGTCGCTCCTCTTCTTTGAGAATCAAGCGATGTGACAACACCGGAGCGGCCAGCTGCTTGACATCATCGGGCAGCACAAAGGGGCGTCCATTTAAGCCGGCCATCCCCTGGGCGGCGCGCATCAACCCGAGCGAGGCCCGCGGACTGGCGCCGTACTGCAAGGCCGCATGCTCGCGTGTCGCCCTGACAATATCGGCGATGTAAGCCCGCACCGGTTCGGAGACGCCTATCTGTCTGCGGGCCAGTTGCAACTCGGCAAATGCCTCGGGTTCAATGACGGATCCAAGCTCCCCCAGCGGGTCTTTTTCCCGGAAACGCTCTAATATTTCGATCTCTTCCGCGCGCTCCGGGTATCCCAGATCGACTTTCAAAAGAAACCGATCCAGTTGGGCCTCGGGCAGGGGAAAAGTTCCCTCGAGTTCAATGGGGTTTTGGGTCGCAATCACAAAAAACGGCGACGGCAGAGGATAAGTCTCACCGTCGACCGTTACCTGCCGCTCCTCCATGCTTTCCAGCAAACTGGACTGCGTGCGGGGGATGGTTCGATTGATTTCGTCGGCCAAAAGCACATGGGTCATGACCGGTCCGGGTTGAAACACAAAAAGGCCGGTCTTCCGGCTATAGAGATTGAATCCCGTCACGTCCGAGGGCAGCAGGTCAGGGGTAAACTGCACCCGCTTAAACGTTCCCCCGATGCTTTTTGCCAGGCATTTGGCCATCAGGGTTTTTCCCATGCCGGGCACATCTTCGAGCAGGACATGGCCGTCGGCCAGCAGGGCAACGATCAGCAGTTCGATACATTTTTTCTTACCGACCATCACCCGGGAAACATTGTCAATGATTTGCCGGCACTGATTGATATCCAAATAAAAATTCCTCCGGAATTTTTATATATGTTAACGAATGGTGTTTGATTATTACTTCCGAGGAGTGCTGTGTATATGAATCGATCTTATTCCGCCAAAACCCAATATTCCAGCATTCCATTATTCCAGTGCCCCATTGCATTCGAATACGGCAAAGCCTGTTATCTTTGACCTGATCTATCGGATCCAGCTTTAAATGTCTGAATCTAAACCCTATCCATGAGCTTTGATCAGCGGGGCCAACCCCATCTTTTCCAGGGTGGTGTCCTGCGGTTGCCCGCTTTGCGGGTCCCATCCCATGGCCTGGCGGTATTCGCGGGCCAGGCTGTCGACGTCCAGGGTGACGCCGGCCACCGGACCTTGCGCATGCGGCGGGCGCCCGCTCATGCGATCCGGCAGTTTGATGTCGGAAGGCCGAATGCCTTCACGCACATTAAAGCACTGACGCATGGTCTGGATGCGCGCGCCGGTGGTCAAAATCTCGGAAACGGAAAATTCCCACCCGCTGACGGCGTTGAAAAAATCGACGAACGGAAAGTTGCCGAAGAACATCAGCGGCATCAAACACAGACCGGCGCTGGCTCCGGCCTGCAGGTAGCTGGATGCCGCGGCGCTCATGGGTCCTTTGCCGGTGTAAGTGTAGCGATCGAACTGCTCGATTTTCAACTCGGGATAGGGTCCAAATGCTCCGGGACCTCCGTCGATGCGGGCCATGGGGGCGGCCGTATGTCGTCCCGGCGTCGGATCACAGACATACCCGGTACCGCGGCTGGGCAGAAAGAGGGCATTGTGCAGTCCGGGCTCCTGACCGCCTACGTGCACTGCAAATTTTTCAGCCCCGCCGCCGATTTTTTGGGCGGCGATCCTAACCCCGTCTGCCAGAATGTCGCCGAAACCTTCCCGGGCAGCCATCTTTTCCACCATGGTGATCATGGCTTCGGCATTGCCCCAGGTCAAGGGGATGCCGTCCATATCGGACTCGGAAATGATTCCGTTTTCAAAGCATTCCATGGCAAAGGCCAGGGCCGTACCCGCCGAAATGGTGTCCAGGCCGCTGCGGTTGCACATTTCGTTGAGTTTGATGATGGTCTCAAAATCGTCGCACATGCACATCGTCCCGAAAGCGCCGATGGTTTCATACTCGGGCTTGTGGGTTTCGCCGACCGGGTATTTTCCGGAAGTGATGTTAAAAATCCCGCCGCAGGCAATCGGACAATTGGCGCAGCCGTATTTGCGGACTTGATTCTTAATGATGGCATCGGCATCGGCGATTTTGTCCAGGTTGGCAAAGGACTGCTCGCCGGTCATTTGCCAGTTTTTGACCGGAGTGGCGCCGGAGGCCACCAGCCCTGCCGTCAACCCGCAGGTGCCGTGTTTCATTAAAAGCTCGGCAAATCCCCCCATTCCCCGCATCTCGGCAATGAAATCCTTGCGCAGCCGCTCCAGGGCCTCCGGGTCGGCGACGGCCGCCTTGCCGGTGCCGCGCACGGCAACGGCCTTGAGTTTCTTGGAGCCCATCACCGCCCCGACGCCGGAGCGGGCCGCCGCCCGGCCGCGGTCATTGATGATGCCGCTGATGAGTGCAAGTTTTTCAGAAGCCGGCCCAATCACGGCAACCCGGATTTTCTTATCGCCCGCGTTTGTTTGGATGGTGGTTTCCGTCTCGACCGTATCTTGACCCCAGAGGTGGCCGGCATCCCTGATTTCGATCCTGTCATCGGAAATCATCAGGTATTGGGGCGACGGGGCGATACCGGTCACAAAAACAGCGTCCCAGCCGGCAGCTTTCAATTCACTGCCGAAATACCCGCCCGAGTTGGCATCCCCCCAGCCGCCGGTCAACGGCGACTTGCAGACCGCCATGTAGCGGCCGCCGGTGGGGGTTTTAGTACCGGTCAGAGGCCCGGTCGTAAACCCCAGCATATTTTCGGGACCCAGGGGGTCGACCCCCTTTTTCTGCCGCTCAAATAAAATCCGCGCCCCCAGCCCCTGCCCCCCGATAAAATCACGGGCCAGATTCTCGTCCAGTGTCTCGGTTTGAATCTCGCCTTTCGTCAAATCGATAAAAGCAATTTTTCCTGCATAACCGCCGGCCATGGAGTACCTCCCTATGATATTTTTTGGAAAATTGAAACGTTCTTATTGTAGCTTATATATTCTCTGCCTGATATGGTCAAAGTTTTTTATGCGGAATCGAATCATTTTAAGATTTTCGGAGTGGATGATAACAATCCGGATGACCCAATGGGGTGGAATTGGGAGTTCTCATCGCTTTAGAATATAAAAACAAAAAATTCTTATTTAAAAAAAACTTAATGCTTTCAGAATATTAAAGAAAAAGCGATTCGGCTTCTATCGAATCCCACCGTTGCATCCCTTGACAATATCGGACATCCTAATTCTGGATATTCCTGCGTTTTCGCGCCTTGCCATCCGGGCGTCTCAACGCCTAAAATTGTGAATTAATTTTTTCGTGAACCCTTAGTGGACGGGCTTAAGCTTTGTCATTTGCTACCAACAACTCTCTAAATTTTTTAGGGTCGCTTCGATATATCTTCAACACCGTTTCTGAGCCCAACCTGTCAACAATCCGGATGCCTTTCGTGAGATATTTGTATTTCTGCAATCGCACTTTCTTTTCGAGGGAGCGGTTCATCCCGGATAATTCATAGTTTTGGAAAAATTTGTCGGCCACACGCGGAAAATAATAATGGGTTAAACCACCGGCCACGGCTTCTTCAACCTCTATCCACCGGGCTGCAATATCATTTATCACCTGCGATGTCTTTGCGCCGACCTCATCCACCTGAGCTTCTATGGCAGCTTCGGTGTAAGGTCGTAGCGTGATGTGCAAGATTTCTTCGATGGGCAGGATCAGAGTATTGAAAGTAGAATTCGCACTGTTTTGCCAAATGGTGAAACGGTTGTGAACAAACTCCAGGCGTCCATCCTTTGTCAGGTGAAGCATTGAGGAATAGGAGCCGATTTCACCCGTGAAGACCGTACCGGAGAGTGAAAGGTTGACCTTCTTTTTCTGGGTTTCATTGAAAAACGAATAGGTTCCGATATATTCTTTGGCAAGATTGTGGACCAGAAAAACCGTGACGCCGTTGTCGATATTCGGGATTTCAGGAACATCGCGATCAAGGGTCATGATACCAAGGTAGGGATTGTTTAGCTTGGTCTCGGTGAGGATAAAATCGATTACCGCCTGGCAGTAGTCGCGGTAAAGTTCGGCATATTCTTTGCGGCTTTCCGGCACGAAAACAAGACGCCTCTTCAAACTCAACATTTTCCACTTCAGTTTGTCGCTGTGCAAATCCGATTTTATTTTTTCAACTATATTGGGATTCTGGTTAAGATAGTCCAGGGAAGCCTCATGGCATTCGCGGTCGAATTTCTCTTCAAAATCGTTGAAGGCATACAACGGCTCGTTTTTATCTTCGAGCCGGATAAATTCAACCAGCCTGGAATATTCCACAGATTCGTCATGTTGGGGAAAAGATATGCAGATGGCAATTTGGGTTAAAAATTCAGGTAAACATCGTTATCTGGTTTGATAAGATGAAGCCCGAATTTGGGCAATTCCCTTTTCCATCTTTACATCTCCGGCCTTACCCGGTACAATTTATTACCTGAATTTTGCATGAAAATACAGTTAATATCATATTATTAGGGCAAAATGACCTGATAATCATGGTAGACGAAACCATCAGTAGCTCCTCATGATCATTGTAACTTCTCGCTTGCGGATTCGCGAACTGTCCGTCGAAGACGCTGAGTTCGTCCTCAGATTGGTGAACGAGCCGGCGTTCATCGCGAACATCGGTGACAAGGGCGTCAGGACCATAGAGGATGCGAGGAGTTTCATTTCCGAAGGACCGTGGACGTGTCAGGAGAAGCCCGGATACGGGCAGTTTCTCGTTGACCAGAAGGAAGATGGTGATCCGGTTGGAATATGCGGGCTTCTTTTCCGGGACTCGCTCAATGTAACGGATATTGGCTTCGCAATCCTTGCAAAGCACCGTGGTCGGGGATTTGCGCTTGAGGCTGCTAAGGCGGTGATGAATTACGGCTTTTCGAAACTACAGATCGAGGAAATTGTTGGACTCACCTCAGATGCGAATACCGCATCTATTCGAGTGCTTAAGAAGCTCGGGATGAAGTTCGATAGAGTCGTGAAGATGTCTGACGATGATCCAGGTACCGCTGTCTATCGATGAGCATCACCTATCAGGGTGTGCGCTTCGAAATTTCTCGCGCTAGAATTAACAATTAATAGGGACGCGCTATGAAAAGCAAAACAATTCGTTTATTAACTATCTCTCAAGCTTCTATTGTTCTTCTCTTTATGTTTTTAACAGTCGGAAATGAAATTATCGATATTCCTCATTATGTTTTTAATAACGCACCCACGATGTATTCACAACGATTTGGTGAAATTATAATTGAAATGTTTATCTTTGTTACAGTAATGACGATTCAAATTCTGTTGTTTAAGAAACTATATAAGCGGATTAGGGTTTTAGAAGGCTTCATACCAATTTGTGCCAATTGCAAAAAAATTAGAAACACAGAAGATCAATGGGAGCAAATGGAAAAATATATTGCCCAACATTCTCTGGCCCAATTTTCTCATAGCATTTGTCCTGAGTGCACCAGGCAGCTATACCCGGAATTTTATGAAGAAAAAATGGAAATTGCCCATCAAAAAAATCCAGCGGATGCAACAAATCCGAACCACTGATTTTAAGTTATGCGGCAATAAAGCTATCGCTACGAGCCGAAGTTCATGGTTTCATAAATACAGTAACGTAAAATCTGAGGAATGGATTCTAATTGTAAAAAAATATTAGACAGGATTTACAGGATCGTCTGGATAGAAGCACTTAGCCATGCTCGAATTTGAAAAGCGAATTAAAGCCATACATCGGAAGCTTGGGATTCCTGAAGCGTATGAAAGTCATTGCGGCTTAACTTTACAAAAAGAAGAAAATGATCTAATAGCAATCGGCAATGACATATATGGCAGACCTCAAAGGTTGGCTATAGAGGCTGCCAAGTCTTGGAACGCGATGAAGTTTCAAGCCGGAAAAGACGGAGTTTGTTTAAGGGTTGTCTCAGCGTTTCGACATGTGGATAAACAAACGGAAATAATTCAAAGGAAAATTGATTCCGGCCGCTCCATATCTGAAATATTGAGGGTGTGTGCGGCTCCCGGCTATAGCGAGCACCATACGGGTCGGGCAGTTGATTTAACAACAATCGGGTGTGAACCGCTATCGGAGTCTTTTGAAACAACAGATACATTTGAATGGTTGAAGGAAAATGCCAATTTTTATTCTTTCAAACTGTCATACCCGAAAGGAAATAATTTCGGTATTTCATATGAACCCTGGCATTGGGCGTATGATCCGAAATAGCCACGTACAAGGGAGGTCAATCGGGATGCTTTTCCGCGGCGTTGACTTCCGCTCACTTTGCTCCAAACCATCCGTTACTGTCAACGTTAGCCGAATCCTAAAGCGTCCAGCAAACCTGTAAGTTGTGTCGGCTGCGAATTGTCGACCCCTCAGCGATGATGATCCCTGTCGGGCTTTATTTCCCGGTGCATAAATTCTTCAATCAGTTCTGCGAGACGCTCCACGATAACCCTGAACAGCTTTTCACCTTTTTCCTTTGAGGCCAGGGTCGCATCGCCGACAACACCGGTCTCTGAAATACGGGACCAACGGTCGACGAAACTCAGCGGTGGGGCGTCAATCAAGCTGCGCCAATGGAATTTGGAGATTGGGAAGCCGATTTCTTTGACACATTTGGTTGGGTCCACCAAGGTTTCATCCAAATAAAGCACCAGGGAGGTTTCCAGTTCTTCGGCATGCGAAATGAACTGGGATTCGCAGATATCCTTGATCTCCTTTTTGGCCAGGGAGTATGGCGTGACGCATCCGACAATGGCGTCGGTCTCATCCATGACCATGCGCGCGGCCACATCCATAAAAGCCCGATTGGAACCATGGCCGTTGGCAACGAGCAGGCGGCGGAATCCGTGGCGGGTCAGACTTTTCAGGGCGCCGGCCAGATACCCGATTAGATGGTGGCCGTCAATGGAGATCGGGCCCGGAAAATCCATATGATGCTCGACATAGCCGTAAGGAATCAGCGGCATCAGCAGTACATTTTTTTTAACTTTTCGCGCCGCCGCCAGGCACAAGGCGTTAATCAGCAAACAGTCCGTTTCCACCGGCAGGTGCGGCCCATGGTCCTCGATGGCGGCAAACGGCTGAACCACCACCAGGTTTTCTTTCTCTAAATCACGTATTTCCGGCCAGCTCAAGTGGGCGTATAGAATGTCTTCTTTCATATGAGTCTTATTCTCCTATTAAATTCATTTTTTGCGGACGGCTAAAAAACTCTGCTCCAGGGCAGCGATCACCTCCTGCAGAGCGGCTTCTTCGACGTTCAGCGGCGGCATAAACCGGATGACATTGCCGCGCACGCCGCAGGTATAAACCAGGATATGCTGCGAGAACAGATGCGCGACGATCGCAGCGGTCTTTTCAGGATCAGGCCCGCCGTCGGGGTTGACGATCTCAATGGCGTTCATGAGTCCCAAGCCGCGGACCTGGCCGATTTCCGGGCAAGATTGCTGAAGTTTGCTCAATTGCTGCCGTAAAAAATCCCCTTTGGCAGTGACCGATTCCAGAAAACCGGATGCTCCGATGATGTCAAGCTGGGCCAGTCCGGCCGCGCAGGCCACGGGATGACCCCCGAAGGTTGAGCCGTGGGAGCCGGCCGGCCATTGGTCCATGAGTTCCCGGCGGGCCGCCAATACGGCCAGCGGGTAGCCCCCGCCGACAGCTTTGCCCAAAAGCAAAAGGTCGGGTTCAACACCGAAATGTTGATAGGCGAACATACGGCCGGTTCGCCCCATCCCGCTTTGAACTTCATCGAACATCAGCAGAAATCCCTTATCGCGGCAAAGATCGGCGAGCGCGTGCAAATATTTTTGCGGCGGCACCACGTAACCGCCTTCCCCCATCACCGGCTCGAAAAGGACGACACTGACATCTTCGGCCGGAACAATTTGCTCCAGATCATCCTGCAGGTACTCCAGGCAATCCAGACTGCATGTCTCGGCCTGCTGATGAAAACTGCATCGATAGCAGTACGGATAGGGTGCAAAATAGACCTGCGGGACAAACGGCGCATAGTGTTTCCGGAACTTGGCGCTGGAGCCGGTCACCGAGGCCGCCCCCATCGTACGTCCATGAAAAGAGCCTCGAAAGGCGATGATCGAATTTTTGCCGGTAATATACCGGGCCAGCTTCAAGCCGCTTTCCACCACCTCGGCCCCGGTATTGGTAAAGAAAAACTTATCCAATCGACCGGTCCATTTTCGAAGTTCGGCCGCCAGCAGCAATGCACTCGGATAACTGACCAGGTTGAAGGAGGCATGACCCAGTTGATGAAGCTGTTTTTCCGCGGCGGCCGTCAACGCCGGATGGCAATGCCCCAGGGCGTTTGCAGCCACACCCTGCACGAAATCCATGTATTTGTCACCGTCAATCGTATAAAGATGGATGCCTTCACCCCTTTCAACCACCAAATTTGTGACCTTCTTGGGTGCGGTAGTAAAATATTCGGGATACGCACTTTTCAGCCAATCTGAATTCATAACTTTACCTCATGCGATCGGAGTCGATTCCCGGCGTTAAGCCGCTGCCGCGGTGAACATCCGGAGCCATATGGGTTAACTGCGGTAAGCCGTCCAACGTCGTTCCATCCAGCTTACGAGTTTTGATGTTGAAAAAACCATTACGAGATAAATGATGCCGGCGGCGCAAAAAATTTCCAACGGCGCGTAGGTTTCGGCCGCCAGCGTCCGAGCCATACCCGTCAGATCCAGCAAGGTGATCGTGCTCGCCAACGAAGTGGCTTTGATTTGCAAAATGATTTCGTTTCCGTACGCCGGCAGGGCGAAGCCGACCATCTGCGGCAAAATGATTCGGCTCAAAACCTGGCCGCGGGTCATCCCCATGGCATGGGCCGATTCGATTTCGCCGGCCGCTACGGCCTGAATGCCGCCGCGTATGATTTCGGCCGTATACGCTGCCGTATTGAGACTCAGGGACAGCAAAGCCGACGTATAGGCATCCAGCGTCAGACCGATTTGCGGCAGTCCGTAATAAATTAAAAATATCTGGACCAAAAGCGGCGTCCCCCGAAAGTAGAAGACATAGATAAAGCTGAATCCCGCCGCCCACCGATTTTTCGACAAGCGCCCCAATGCCAGCGGCAAGGCCAGACAGGCGCCGATGATCAGGGAGATAAATGTCAGATGGATGGTTAAAACCGAAGACTTCAGCAGATCCGGCAGGCTCTCGTAGATCAAATTCAGAATCACGCTTGAATCTCCTTTACGCCCCGCGACGTGCGACGTTCCAGAAAATGCATAGCGATGGAAGTAAAAATAGTCAGGGATAGGTAGATCAGAGAGGCCGTAAAATAAAAAGTAAACGGTTGATGGGTGATAGCGGTGGCCATCGACGTCTTGCGCATCAGTTCATCCAGGCCGATCACCGAAACCAGGGCCGTGTTTTTCATCAGCGCCAAGGTCATATTGCCCAAACCCGGCAAGGCGATGCGCCAGGCCTGGGGCAAGATGATCCGCCGGTATATTTGCGCCGAACTCAGCGCAAAGGCCTGTGCGGCTTCTATCTGCCCTTGGGGTACGGACAGGATTGCGCCGCGGAATATTTCGGCCGCATAAGCGCCAAAATAGAGGCCCAAGGCCACGACGCCGCCGACAAAGGGGCTGACCTCCAGGTAAAAATCAATGCCGAACCATGACAGCAGGCGTGTAAGTAAAATGGGAACCCCGAAATACACCAGCAAAATCGTCAGAAGTTCCGGCAGACCCCGGACCAGATCCGAATACAGATCGGCCGTTTTTCGCACCAGCCGTCGGCGTGAGAGCTTGGCCAGGGCTGCGATCAGGCCGATGACCAACCCCAGGGCCAGCGAGGCCAGAAAGATTTCTACGGTCACCAGGGTTCCGCTGGCGAGTTGATGTCCGTAACCCTTCAGATCAAACATAAATGATTACTTTTTCAGCAAGGATTCGCCAAACCACTTATTGCTGATCTGGTCGTAGGTGCCGTTTTTTATAATCGTATCCAAAGCCTCGTTGAATTTTGCCAAAAGCTCGGTATCTTCCTTGCGCAGACCGATGCCGGCCGCCACCGGGTTATACATGCCCAGCAGGAAGGTAAAACCGGCCTCCGGATGGTGCGTGATAAAATGGGCCATCAGCGGGCGGGAAGCAATCATGGCGTCCAGGCGTTTGTTCTGCAAATCCAAAATGCAGTTTTCATTGGTGTCATAGGTCTTGATGGTGACCTTATCGTCGTACATCTCTTTGATGGTTCCCTCATGGATCGTGGCCCGCTGCACGCCGATGGTTTTGCCGATCAGAGCATCGACCTTGTCGGGAAAGTTCGATTCTTTGCGCACCACGTAGGAAGCCACCGAATAATAGTAGGGGTTGGTGAAGGCGATCGCTTGTTTGCGTTTTTCCGTGATGGCCATGCTGGCCACAATCACATCGAACTTTCTGGCCTGCAAGGCCGGGATCATGCCGTCCCAATCCTGGGCGGCCAACGTGCAGTCGGCCTTCATGGCATCACACAGGGCTTTGGCAATATCGACATCAAAGCCCTCCAGTTCGCCTTTGGGATTGACATAGTTGAAAGGACTATACGCGCCCTCGGTGGCGATTCGGATTTTATCCGCCCCCAGAACCGGTGAAGCCACCAACATCATCACGCCCAAAAAAATAAGAATATATTTCTTCATACTCATAGCCCCCGACCTCCTTTTCTCCCTTTTAGAGTCCATGGATTCGTGCTTTCGCACCCGAACCGGCAGCTGATATTGCCAGGTTCCCACTACAAGCAAACAATCGGAAACATATTTTAAAATCAGATCTAAATGCTGGACAAAAAAGCCCGCAATCGCTCGGTCTCCTGAGATTCGAAAACCTTTTGGGGCGGCCCGGCCTCACAAATAACGCCTTCATTTAAAAAAATGACCAGGTTGGACACCTCTCTGGCAAACTTCATTTCATGGGTTACGATGATCATCGTGCAGCCTTCGGCGGCCAAGCTCCGGATGACGCTGAGCACTTCACCCACCAACTCCGGATCGAGCGCCGAAGTAATCTCATCCAAAAGCAGCACCTGCGGCATCATCGCCATCGCACGCGCAATGGCCACGCGCTGCTGCTGCCCGCCGGACAGCCGGGCCGGGTATTCATCCCGTTTTTCGGCAATCCCGACTTTTTGGAGCAAAAATTCCGCATATTCAACGGCTTCGTGACGGGGGCGCTTCAGCACCCGAATGGGGGCTTCAATCAGGTTCTGCAACACGGTCATGTGGGACCAGAGATTGAAATTCTGAAAGACCATACTGACTTTGGTTCGCAGCCGACACACTTGCGCATGTTCTGCCGGGACCAACCGGCCGTCCCGGCTGCGCTTCATTTTGATGGATTCCCCGTCAATAAAGATCGATCCCGCATCCGGTATTTCCAGATAATTTATACACCGCAGCAAGGTGCTCTTTCCCGAACCACTGGAACCGATGATCGAAATAACGTCATGATTATAGGCCTTCAGTGAAACGCCTTTCAAAACGTCGTTGGAGCCAAATCGCTTCCAGATATCGCGCACCTCAACTTGAGGGACTTCGTTGGCCTCCAAATTAGTATGCATCCTGAGTCACCAACAAGAAGATAATAATTTACTTTCAATGCACGGGGGTATGGCTAAAAGAAGAGTGTGTAAATGACGGATTATCCGTCGAATATTATGGAAATCTGAAAATGTCAAGATATTAAATCTAACGTTATCCGATAAACTCCTTGACAATCCGATTAAATTTGTCAGGATTCTCGATAAACATGAAATGGTTTCCGCCTTCCTCTTCTTCGAAGATTTCCAGCCGCGCACCCTTAATCTGCCGGGCTGTCCACTCCACGGACTTCCAGGGCACGGCACTGACACGCCCGCCGATCACAAGGGTGGGCAGCGTGATACGCGGAATCACATCGCGCCAGTCCTGGAAAGCGTGATTAAACATGAGGGTGGAGGCGTCCTGGCGGGTCATGCGGAAGTTGCATTGGAAGATCCACTCCCTGACATCCTCAGGGCATTTCTTCGTCAACATACCACCGATGACCGAGCGGGTAGTCTCTTCGCCGTCGGAGCCCGCCAGGGAATTGCATGTGTCATAGGCGGATTCGGGCGAAATAAAAAGGGTTCCGGCGGCCTCTTTTTCAGCGGGCGTCCAGGCAGGGTTCGCGGTAAGATGGGGCGGTTCGTCGACCAGGATAATCTTCGCAAGCCGATCCGCGCCGAACAGTTCCCAGTAACCCCAGATAACCGAACAGCCCATGGAATGCCCCAGCACGGTCACATCGGTTAAATCCAGAGAAATAAGCAGTTCGCGCAGATCTTTTGACAGCCGGTGGATCTTATAGCCGAAACCAGGCTTGGCCGACTCGCCGTGACCCCGCTGGTCGATCGCGATCACTCGGTAGCTGCCGCTCAACCCGGCGATCTGATGTTTAAACTCCTCGGCACATTGGGACCAGCCATGAATCAGCACGAGTGGCTTGCCCGAGCCGGCTTCCAAATAGTGCAACCGGACACCGTCTGCCGTTGTGAAGTGTTTGGACTGGCCTTTTGTAGGATTCATTTTTCTGCTCCTTTCTGCAAGACAAGTTGGCCTTCTATTTATTGTAGGCTGGTTTCAGATCTCTCAACATAGGGTAGTGTTTCGTGTTGAGAGTTTTCAACTCTGCATTTTCGGCTTCTGCGGTAGCTGCCAAGATAGCATCTGCAAGACCTACTCCATGGGACTTGCCATAATCTCGTTTATAGAGTCCTCCAGCCTTCCCGATTTCGGCGTTTACTGGGACAACACGGAAGATGGAGACAAAGTTTTGCAAAGCAAGTTGCTCCGAATCTCCTTTCACTCCGGAATACAACACTGCAACAACTATCGATGACAGGATGATGCGATCATTGTATTTGTTAACAAGGGCAACAGCATTACTGTTACCTCGGAAAAAATCAATAAGAACATCCGTGTCAAGAAGGATCGGCCTCGCCATGACTAATCCCTATCCCATTCGGCACGAATTGTCTTGAAATCAGGAAGATCCGTACGATCCTTCCATATTCCGGCAGCCTCGCGCAACACTGACTCCCTATGACTGCAGCCCGCTTGATCGATGAGCCGATCGATGGCCTCTCGAATAAGTTCACTCTGTTTTTTACCAACGGACTTAGCGATATTAGCCAACTCGTCACGTTGATGTTCTGTCAAGTATATTTGTGTTCGTACCATGCCGCACCTCACCTAATGTGATGTATACATCGGCATTATACATCATCTCTGCCGCCTGTCAAGTGTCAAGGCCCGCGAGATCGTATCAAACCAAAAGGTTTTTTTTTATTCTCGTTTCCCGGGCCTTCCTTTTTTATTTGTCGTTCTCTTTCTTTTCGATGGGCACCGCCTCAGCATGCCAGATATCCTGGTTATATTCATGAATTGTGCGGTCGGATGAAAACTTTCCAATCCGGGCGACATTCAAAATGGATTTCCGGGTCCAGGCCTCCGGGTCACGATACAAGGCGTCGATTTCCATCTGGCTGTGATGGTAAGCTTCAAAATCGGCCAAAACCAGATAGCGGTCATCATTCATGAGCAGATCCATTAGAGGTTGAAACAGCTTCCGGTCATCCGGGCAAAAGAAGCCCCCGCGAATCAGATCGATTACCTGCTTAATCCCGGAAATGCTCTCGTAATACTCATACGGCCGGTACGACGATCGCTGGTTCGCCACTTCCTCGGTGGTGAGGCCGAAAATGAATATGTTTTCAGGCCCGACCTCCTCCATGATCTCTATATTGGCCCCATCCAGTGTGCCAACCGTAAGCGCGCCGTTCAGAGCAAACTTCATGTTGCTGGTTCCGGACGCCTCGTATCCGGCAGTGGATATCTGTTCGGACACATCCGTGCCCGGATAAATGATCTCGGCCGTTGAGACCCGGTAGTTGGGGATAAAAACCACTTTGAGAATCCGGTTGGTGGACGTATCGCGATTGATCATGTCGGCTGCATGGCAGATGAACTGGATGATCATTTTTGCAGTGTGATAGGCGGGTGCGGCCTTGCCGCCAAAAAAGAAGGTGCGGGGTTGGATTTGGAAGTCATTTTCCTCCTTGAGTTTCAGCCAGAGATAGACAACATGCAGAATATTGAGCAGCTGGCGTTTGTACTCGTGGATACGCTTGACCTGCACATCGAAAAGGGAATCGGGATCCAGGCGCACCCCGGTCAATTTAAAGGCCAGAGCGGCCAGCCGCTGTTTGTTGCGGAGTTTGATTTCACGCCACTCCCGGTGGAAATCGAGATCCTCAACCAAGGACTCGATCTTTTTGAGCTCGAAGAGGTCTTTGACCCACTGATCCCCGATGTGCCGGGTGATCAAGGCCGCCAATCCCGGGTTGGCTGCCAAAAGCCAGCGGCGTTGAGTTATTCCGTTGGTCTTGTTGGTGAAACGCCCCGGGTACATCTCATGAAAATTTCGGAGCTCTCTTTCCTGCAGCAGGCGGCTGTGAAGCGCAGCAACACCATTGACCGTGTGGGAGCCGACAATGGCAAGGTGCGCCATACGTACCCGCTTATCAGCCCCCTCCTCGATCAGTGACATACTGCTCAAACGCTCCGGCTGACGCATAAAGCGAATGGAAACGTCTCGAAGGAAGCGCCGGTTGATTTCATACACAATCTCCAGATGCCGCGGCAAAAGTTCGCCGAGCAGGGAGACCGGCCATTTTTCCAAAGCCTCGGATAAAAGCGTGTGGTTCGTGTATGCGCAGGTTCGAGTGGTCAGGTCCCAGGCAGTCTCCCAACTCATACCGTAGTTGTCCAGAAAAAGGCGCATCAGCTCGGTGATCGCCAGCGCCGGGTGGGTGTCGTTGAGCTGGATCGCAACTTTGTCAGGGAAGGCTTCGAAGGAGTCATGGGTAACCAGGTAGCGCCGAATGATGTCCTTAATGGAGCAGGAAACAAAAAAGTACTGCTGTTTCAACCTGAGTTCCCGTCCTTCGTAGAATTCATCGTTGGGATAGAGAACCTTTGATATGTTCTCGGAAATGTTTTTCTCCTCCACGGCTTTGAGATAATCCCCGTGCTGGAAATATTTCAAATCGAATTCGTTGGACGCCCGGGCCGACCACAATCTCAGGGTATTGACCGTATTGTTGTTATATCCGGCGATGGGAATGTCGTAGGGAATGCCGACGACATCGCTGGTGTCGGTCCACTCGCTTTTGACCCGGCCGTCGGGCAAGGTGACCTGTTTGACCCGGCCGTAAAAGTGCACCGTAAAGATGACTTCCGGATGCGAAATCTCCCAAGGATCACTGTATCGGAGCCAGTTTTCGGGAAGCTCTACCTGGCGCAGGTTTCGAATTTCCTGGTCGAAAATACCAAACTCGTAACGAATGCCGTATCCGACAGCCGGTAGTTCGAGGGTTGCCATCGAATCCAGAAAGCAGGCCGCCAGGCGTCCAAGGCCCCCGTTGCCGAGCCCCATGTCCGGCTCTTGCTGGACGAGTTCCTCCAAATCCATTTTCAGTTCCTGCATGGCTTGACAGGTTTCCTGGTACATACCCAGGTTGATCAGGTTGTTGATCAAAAGGCGACCCATCAGATATTCAGCCGACAGGTAATACACGCGCTTGACATCCGCCTTGTAATATTTCTGCTGGGTCTTGATCCAGCGCTCGATTAAACGGTCACGGGTCGAAAGCGCCAGCGCAAGATAGAGATCGCGAGTCGTGGCGGTATACTGGTCCTTGGACAGCGAATATTCCAGGTGGCTGGCAAAGGATATCTGAATGTCCTTAGATTCCATTCCTTTGTGGTAAGTTCCCCAAGACTGGAACAGCTTGCTATTTTTCATGCTCATCTCCCTGAGTTTCAGTTGCATAAGATGCCAAACGGCAACATCGACTTGCCGGCCGACATAGATTAATTAATTGTAATCTTATAACGACGGATGCAAACAGTCAATGGAGCGCTGGCGTGGCTGATAAAGTGATAAAGGTGTTCGGCTGTATGGCGGGAATTGACAAGGGCGGCCGGATAGGTTTCCTATCGGAATGTAAAATGCAGCCGGCTGATGTCACTGCGGTGATACCCATAGTAATATTCAAAGGCGCGGCCGTCTGCCAGATAGGCACAGGACTCGATGCCCAACAGCGGGGTACCCGGAGAAACGTTCAGCAGGGCAGCCTGTTTTTCAGTCGGCAGGATGGCTTCAATCCAGCGTTCGGAGGATGAAGGCACCAGCCCGTAGCGTCTTCTCAGAACATCATAAATGGATTGATTGCCGAGGTTGACATTTTCGAAACCGCTGACAAGATCAGCCGGAAACGACATTTCAACCAGCAGCCGCGCCTGGTCGTCGATGTACATCAGCCGGCGAATCTGGACGACCCGCTGCGTGCCGGCGAGACGAAGCATCCTCTGTTCCCGCTCGCCGGGGTCCGCCAGGGCTTGCTTGAGGATTTTGATCATTACTTTGCGGCCTTTGCCGGACATTTCGCCGGAAAAACCAATATTGGATCCGGCATAATCCTGCTCTTCCTTGCGGCCGGATATAAACGTCCCTTTGCCCTGGACGCGATAAATAAATCGATCGTGCACCAATTCGCTCAGGGCCTCGCGCACAACGGTCCGCGACACTCCGTAAATCTTGCACATTTCATGTTCCGAATAAAGCCGCGAATCCGGAAGAAGTTCTCCGCTTTGAATCTGACCCTGGAGAATCGACTTCAGCTGCATCCAGAGCGGGATGTCCGCATCCCGCTTGATTGAGGGTGCAGGTCTTGATTTTTGCACATTAATCTGTAGCACTACCTGACCTTTTCATTAATTTTCATGCAAGATTTAGGTATTACAACTCCATCCACATACTCAGCCTGGCCGATTCGCGCACGCATTCAATAACATGTTGAACATAAAGCCCCTGGTCAAATCCCGGCTCGCCGGGGGCCCCTTTAGAGACATTATCAAGAAAACGGAATAGGCTGGCGACATGGGCCCGCATCCATCCAACGGCGAACTTGGGTCCCGGAAAATACGACTCGGGATAGCGCTGTCCGCAATCCACCAAGGTCCAGCCTTTCATGCCGCCGCAAGGCTGGTCTGATATCCCGGCGTCATAGACTTGCAATTGATGGGGCCGCATGCTGTTGAAGCGGATCGCACCGGCCGACCCGTGAAGCTCGAAACGCAGTTCGTCCTCCGTTCCGGTGGCGGTTTTGCTGGCTTCGATCGCACCCACGGCACCATTTTTCATGCGGGCGATGATGTTGACGCTGTCTTCGGCTTCAACATTCTCCCTGCGGGCCGGATCGACAGCCGACGGCCGCTGGGGATAGGCGATTCGGGCTGCGGCGATCAGGCGGTCATAATCACCCAGAAGCGCGTGGATCAGATCAAATACATGGGCTCCCAGATCCGCAATAACGCCCCCGCCGTATTTGG
>CAYTBC010000036.1:0-30126 GCA_964435765.1 uncultured Desulfosarcina sp. | reverse complement strand
GGAACAAACCACTTGGATCATGTCGCAGATGGCTTATCCCCATACCCCGGAACTGCTATCGTTCTCTTTTAAACAGCTCCGCCTCTTGGATTACATCCAATTTTAATTATAACATACTGTAATTTAAGTAAATTTTGTAATTGAAACAAACGAGCTTAAGTTTCCAATTACACGCTGATGACCTGTGGAACTGAAGCTGGTCAATTGTGTCAACATAAAGATTTAGATGAACTTTAACTTCGGGTTTAAATTTAGCAATAAACATGCCACGATCGGATCAAATCACTTTCTCTTATTAATTCAATAACATGTGTAAATTTATCCCTTATAATTCATCACACAGGTCAATTAGTTGACGCTTAAAGTTGAAGAATTTGCCGGGTTGAAAAAATGATGGTCATTGGGAGGCATCGGACGGAAAAGATACTAAATTTAAAGCAAATATGTCTGCCGAGGGTCGCTTGTGCGGTTCCGTAACGCCTTACAGTAGGTAACAGCCGGTATCAATTTTGCATATTTCATTGGGTAGCAAGAACCTTTTAAATTTTTTACCGTAAGGACAGCGCCAAATTCATAGAAATTAGATCAAAATTTGTCCTAAAGTCAGGATTAAAAATGGCCGATATCGGTATCGGATGAGTATCAAACGGAAAGGTAGATAACAGAAGATGTCGTTATTAGATGCTGCAAATCCAACCGATTTATTTGCTGTGGCCAGCCAAAGTTCCGCGCAGCTGGAGTCTTTAGCGGGTAACGCCCTGAAAAGCGCCATCGATAAGTATATGAACAAAGACTATAAAGGGTCTGTTCAGGAATTTAAACGGGCGATCGGGTTGGCGCCGAACTCATCCTACTCGGCGGATGCGGCCAATTATATGGCCCAGGCCTACCTTCAACAGGGTGATACGGAAAATGCGATAAAGGCTTACAAAACCGGCATCCGGTTGAATTCCTACCGCGACGATACCCATTTACAGCTTGCCAACTTGTATTTTTCCGAAGGACGTCCGGAAGAGGCTATCAAGGAATACAAAGAGGCCGTGCGCCTAAACCCAAGTGCAGGAAATTATTACTCTTTAGGCCAGGGATATTTGGGAGCCGGTCAATACGGCACCGCCGAAACCCAATTTAACAAAGTCATAAATCTGCAACCTCAGGACCCGGCCGGGTATTACGGCCTGGGCCAGGCATACAGCCAACAGGGGCGTTACCAAGAGGCCCTGAGTCAGTTTCAAATGGCCATTTTAAAGGACGGCAAATTTTATAACGCATATGCTGAAATGGGATATACCTATGCCGATATGGGTATGATGGAGGAAGCCCAGGCTCAGGTTGATTATCTTGAAAATGCGGACCCGTCTTTAGCATCAAGTGTCAGTCGCTATATGTATAAGGTTGATCCACCGAAAATCATGTACGCCTCTGCGGATAGTACCTTTGGATATTCCTTGACCAATAATACCTCTTTGGCCGCTCTGGATTCTTATCTGGTAAATGCCGATGCCTCCAAAACCTTTACGATGATATTCCAGTTTGACAAACAAATGGATCGAGAATCTGTTGAAAACCGGCTAAACTGGCAAATAAGCCGATCAGCGCAAAGCGGACCCGGGCAAACCTATAATTTCAATATGCCGGTTCCGGAAACCGAGGTCACCGTTCATCCTGTTCCGGAAAACATCTATTGGGACGAAACCAAAATGATGGCAACCGTTAATTTTAGAATAACGCAGAACTCAACTGCCGACGGAACCATCGACCCCTCTCATCTTGAATTTAAATTTACCGGTAAGGACATTTATGGTAACTCGATGGATGCTGACTTTGATCAATTCATGGGATTTTCAGGAACCGCTTGACGGTATCACTACCCTCCGAACTTCACCATTTAATTATCATTCCGGCATCATCCTGAACGCCTTATTGCAATATCTTAATCGGAAATCGGAGGTTTATCCTAATGTCCCGAAAAGTCGAAAAAACTCATGCCGACCTAAAAAGTGCATCTGATGCATGCCCTGCTGCAATAGAACAACTGGCATTCAAAGAGCAAAGCGAAAAATATTGCCTTGTGATGGAAAATACACGGGACGGAATCCTGGTGGTTCAAAATGACACTATCAAGGAGAGCAATCCTGGCATGATCAAAATGAGCGGTTATGGTCCGGCGGAATTGACAGATACGTGCCTTGCCAGCTTTTTCCGTGCTGAAGATATCGGCCCGGTGGAGTTATTGTGCGGGGATGCGCTAAAAACGAAAAACACCACTACAAGCCTGGAAGCTGCGCTCGTGTGTAAAAACGGTCATAGACTTATGGCGGAGATCACCGCGGCACGGTGCACCTTCCGGCAAAAGCCTGCGGTTTTTCTGATTATCCGGGATGTTACTCAACGCCGCGATGTCAAAGCGGATCAAAAAAATATCAGGAGACTGGATTCCATTGCCGCGCTTTCGGGCGGCATTGCCCACGACTACAATAATCTGCTGACTGCGATCATCGGCAATATCACCCTGGCGCAAACCTTTCTGGACAATAAGGATAAACCTTATAAACTGCTGGACCATGCCTTGACGGCGTCCAAGACCGCCAAAATTTTAACCCAAAAATTAATCACCTTTTCAAAAGGCGGCGCACCCAACAAGGAGACCACCGCCCTTGATCGCCTAGCCAAAAGTGCGACCGAGTTTACTTTAAGCGGCTCGAACATCAAATGTACCTACAGCTTTGCACCCGATTTGTGGCGGGTTGATGTGGATCCGTCCCAAATCGGCCAGGCCATCCACAACGTGGTCATGAACGCCCGGGAAGCCATGCCGGCCGGCGGGACAATTCAGGTAACCGCCGCAAACGTCTCTTTGATCGATGACATTCCCACGCCGCGGGAGGGAAACTATGTCCGAATTTCAATAACGGATCAAGGCCAAGGTATCCCTGAGGCGGATTTTGATAAAATATTTGACCCTTATTATTCAACCAAAAGCCGCGGCAGCCGGAAAGGAACGGGCCTCGGGTTGTCCATCTGCCATTCCATCATCACCCAGCACGGCGGTGAGGTGTCGGTCGCGTCGCAAATCGGCAGCGGAACCACCTTGCACCTTTATCTGCCGGCAACCATTGGAGACTCTCCGGCAGCGCGCACTTCCCGGGTAGCCGATCAGAACCAGCCGATTTTTGGTCAAGGAAAAATTCTGGTCATGGACGACGAAATGATGATCCGGGAGCTTGCCGGTGAAATACTGGAGTATTTAGGCTATACGGTTGAATTTGCCGGGGATGGCGCTGAAGCGGTCGCTGCTTACCGGGAAGCTCTCGATTCGCAGCAACCGTTTGATGCGGTCATTCTGGATTTGACGGTGCGCGGCGGCATGGGCGGCAAGGAGACCATCCGGAAGCTGGTGGAGATCGATCCTGACGTCAAAGCCATCGTTTCCAGCGGCTATTCGGATGACCCGGGATTGACTGACTTCAAGCAGCACGGCTTCAGCGGTGCCGTCGCCAAACCATACAGCCTGGAAGAACTGGGTGGGAAGTTAAGCGTGGTGTTATTGGGGATGCCTCAATTGAGTAGCCATTAAAATAGTTTTTGCCAACAATAAGTTCTTCGCAGTTAAGACATTGGCGAAAGGCGCCAGGCACAAGGCCTAAGGTGAAGGTTAATTTTCGATTTAGAATACCGACCCACAGAGCACCAAACTCATCCCGGTGAGATGCTCCTTGAGGAGTTCCTTAATCCTCTGGGGCTTACGAATTATTTTATATTCCCACTCAGAGTCGCCAATGTCGCCTTAAACTTCTCATTCACGGCCAGCGACATTTCAGCGGCCTCCTCCAGCAACGCCGCCGTTTCAAGCTGATCATTTGCCTTTGCTTTTTCGGCCCAATTCCTGTAATTTAAAGCATGATCAAGGTTGTGTTTGATCCAGTGATCGAGAAGCTTAACCAGCTTTTCGTCAAAAGGCATTTCGCCATGCGTGTCGTGATCATGATGGTGATGGTCGGTAGACATAGAAGCTCTCCTGATTTTATTTTTATATTGGACACAGATTTTCACAGATCATCACAGATCTAAATAAACGGAGTCCTTATTTTAGTGTTACGCGTTTTCTTACAATTATCATCCATCACAGTCAAGTACCAAACCGAAGATATCCGTCGGGTTGGTTGAAACCGTTGACATAAAAAATAAACAGCAAACGTCATGCGCGCCTATTTTAGTAAAAAATTTTTTATTGTGTTTATGATCCTGCTGGCCGGCACTGCGGCCGGCGTATTGGTCGGAGCCTTTTTTGCCTTTACGCGCGATCTGCCGCAAATTCGAGCCCTCGAGTCTTTCCGGCCCCAGGCGATTACCCGGGTGTATTCGGCCGATAAGGTGCTGCTGGCGGAGTTGTATCAGGAAAAAAGGGACCCGGTACCACTCAAAAGCATACCCCGTTATTTGACGGAAGCGCTGGTGGCCACCGAAGACCGCAAATTCTATCACCACAGCGGTGTGGACCTTAAAGGAATAGCAAGGGCGATTATCAAGGATCTCCAGGCCGGCGAATTCGTCGAGGGCGCCAGCACCATCACGCAGCAACTCGCCAAGACCTTGTTTTTAACAAGCCGCAAATCAATCGTCCGCAAAATCAAAGAAGCCATTCTGGCTTTTCAGATAGAGCGCCGCTATACCAAGGATGAAATCCTGGAACTATACTTAAACCAGGTATATTTCGGCAGCGGCGCCTATGGGGTTCGATCGGCGGCTGAAATTTTCTTCGGCAAACCGCTCAAGGATCTGAGCCTGGCCGAGTGTGCCCTGATCGCCGGCACGCCAAAATCGCCTTCCCGCTATTCACCCCTGGTGAACATAGATCTGGCGCGTATACGCCGGGACACCGTTCTGAAACAGATGCAATCAACCGGCATCATCACCTCCGGCGATTATCAGCAAGCGATCGGTGAAGAGATCCAGGTCGCGGATCGAAACAAAATTTTAAACCGGGCCCCGTATTTTGTCGCTTATGTTCAAAAACAATTAGAGGAAATTCTGGGAGCAACCCGCCTTTACAAAGGTGGACTCTCGATTTACACCACCCTGAACCTCCAGCTTCAGGAAGCCGCAAGGAAAGCGATTGATGACGGGCTGCTGGCCCTGGAAGCCCGCATGCTTTCAAACAACACCCAATCCAAGGACCCCCAAGCCGCCCTGGTTTGCCTGGATGTCGAATCCGGAGGGATCCTCGCTCTAATAGGCGGTCGTAATTTCTATGAAAGTTCTTTCAATCGAGCAACCGCAGCCCAACGGCAGCCGGGATCCGCATTCAAACCCATTGTTTACGCCTATGCCATCGAAAAGGGGTTCGCCCAGAACCAATTAATCCTCGATGCGCCGGTAGTCTTCAAAAGCGGGCGTCAAGGCAGCGACTGGCGCCCGGAAAACTTCTCGCAAAAATATTTGGGTGAAATAACCCTTCGCCGGGCCTTGGCGATATCCCAGAACATTCCTGCGGTTCGCCTGATGGAAATGTTGGGACCTCAATCGGTGGTGCGATTCGCGCACCGCCTCGGCATATCATCCAACCTTGAAACCAACTTATCCCTGGCCCTCGGAACCTCAGAGGTAACTTTGGTGGATTTGACGGCCGCCTATGCCGTCTTTGCCAGAAGGGGCAAATGGGTCGAACCGTTCGGGGTGATGGAAGTCACCGACCATCGGGGGCGAATCATATGGAGTGCCAAACCCCAAAAAAAATTGGTGATGTCCCGGGAGGGGGCTGCCATCATTACCGATATGCTCGAGGACGTTGTCCTGGAGGGAACGGGGCGCAAAGCGCTGGCGGTTCCGGGTCCGGTGGCCGGGAAAACAGGGACTACCAATGATTACCATGACGCCCTGTTTGTGGGATTTACGCCAGCGGTGGTGACCGGCGTCTGGGTGGGCTGCGACTCGGGCGGCACGCTGGGGGACAAGGAAACCGGTGCGCGGGCCGCCCTGCCGATCTGGATTCAGTTCATGCAGTCCGCCCTAACCGGCGGGTCTCAAGGATATTTTGATCTTCCCGACAATGTCGTCAAAGTGCGCATCGACCCCCAAACCGGCGCTCTTGCAGCGAACGGATCCAGCATTGCAGTTGCCGCTCTTTTCAAAAAAGGCACGGAGCCTAATTAATCCGCCCCGATAAATAGCACATTCAGGGTTTTTAATGCTCTTTCAAAACTGAAGAAAGGAGATAAATAGGAGCTCCGGCGGATTAATTATTTTCCCATCAATCAACCGAATTGACCGATCAACTCAATCAACCAGTCAAAACGCTAAACTTGATCAGCTATCAAATTTAAAAAAGACGGAGCGACACGCGGCGCCTGCGCTGCGCGAGCGACATCCATAAATCTTCAATTTGCAATCTTCAATTTTCAATTCCGGCTTGTCCGGATTAGGTGTAAATAATATTGATGGGCAGCGGGGGATACTTATAGATGCCCGGCTTGGGAATAATGTGCTGTTCCCCGACGGCCAGCCAGTTCAGATCAGGCTTGATTTCACGCAACTTGCCGTCTTCCGGTGGCCGGGAGTGGTAGGTTTGGGCGTAGGTCACCTGTAAAATACAGACAATATCGCTTTTGGACCGGTCGACCATGTAGTTTTTCTTGAAAGAGCGCGGCGTCAGACCGTTGCTGGTTATGATTTGTTCGATATCGCTGACTGGAAACTGCATTAGCACCGCTTTGGATACACCGCGCTCGGAAATCCGGATTAATGACCGGGCTTCACTGCTGCCGGCATAGACGGTGGTAATGCCCGGCACCTTTTTCAGATACTGGGCGGCGACGATGGCCGCTGTGCGCCTGCCCCCCGCCATCACCGGCAGGCCATAATATTCAAAAAACTTCTTCTGGATATCCTCGGCGTATTTATCGCCCTTCTCATAGAGATCCTTGGAAATGTAGCGCAAGTTCTGGGCGAGGTCTTCGGCGGCGTCGGCGATAGGCCAGTCAATGCGGACATGAAAATGTGAGAGGCTGTAACGGTTTTTGACGATGCCGGCCGGATCTCGCTGGATCAGCAGGGCATAATCCACCGGCAGCAAAAATCTTATAAAATTACGAAAATGAATGGACTCCAGAAATTTCCAGTTGCGCTCAAAATCTTTTGAGAGCTCCAGTGTTTTAAATTTTAAAAGATTGCTCTTGGTGGTTTTGTTGACATCAAAAAACCGGATGTACTTTTTGTGGCCGTCCGGTATAATGTCCTCCACGAAGATGACCAGAAACGCGTTCTGGCTCTCATACTCCTGGTCGGGAATCCGCGCCCGCGGTTTAAGTTCGCGCTTCTCCACAAAGGGGAACGTTTTCTGCTGGGTGACAAAGTTTTGATAGGAGTCGATCAGGGCATATTGTAGCAGGAGATGATCCAGTTCATCCCGCAGAAGTTCGTAATAGGACCTTCTGATTCGGTCCGCCTGGCTTAGCTCTTCTCTGTATTTCCAGAATGCCAATTTCTTCCCCTGTCGTTCAATGTTTACCTCTTTTTTTATTACTATAGCACAAATTTATAGGGATAAAAAGGAAAAATTTATCGGAATTCCATCAACTTAGATCATTTTTACTTGATTTTCGCCGAAGTAATCGCCACTTGAAGCGTGAAGCCTTACAGAGGTTCTTTCGCCGATCGATGGCCTTCTTCCGGGACCATCGTTCCACAAAGCTGATCATCCCCGCTTCATAGGATCTGTCGATATGCTCTTCATGTACGTTTAAACCGGACCTGCCTCGCAGCCCCGTTCGCAGACAATCAGTTTTGTGGGGGCATGCAAAACAGGCCGCCGGTGTATGGCGCAGGCCGTTGTCCCCCATCGGGAAGACAATATCCAGTTTCCCGAAACAGTCGGGAGGGTTGTCTTTGGGTTGGGTCATCTTTTTAGGAATTGACTATTTAATATTGAAAATTGAATATTTAGGGAATGGATTCTTTTTTAGCTATAACCATGCAAGTCATTTTCGGTTATCACTTCATATTCGCGTTGAATTCTTTTACGATCTGGGCAATATGACCGTGATCCGCAAAGCTGAAGTAGCAATTGTCCCCGATAATGATATGCTCATGAACCGTAATGCCCATCACTTTGCCGGCAAAAACAAGCTGGCGGGTGATGGCCATGTCCTCGGCAGATGGTTGCGGGTCCCCGGAGGGATGGTTGTGCGCAAAAATAAGCGCCGCCGCTTTGTGCCTGAGGGACGAATAGACCACTTCGCGCGGATAAACACTGCTGGCGGTAAGGGTGCCCTTAGAGTGGGTTTCGGTCGAAATCACCCGGTTTTTGGAATCCAGAAAAATGATCTTGAAGTACTCACGGGATTTGTCTCTAATACTGTGATAAAGGTAATCAAACAGATCCTTGGAGTTGTTTAACGGATTTTTGCTGATCAGCTTTTTGTCCAGAAAACGATCGGATACCGCCTTGATCAGCTTGAGTCCCAAGGCGTTTTTGGAACCGATGCCGTCGATTTCACAGAGCTCATCATTGGATGCCTCCAGCACGCCCTGAAGGGTTTTAAACCGCTTTAAGGCTGCTTTGGCCGCGTCCTTGCAGTCTTTTCTGGGTGTAGCGAGCGTGAGAAGCAGCTCGATCACTTCGTAATCATGAAAACCTTCCAGCCCGGAATCAAGAAACCGTTTCCGCAAACGCTGCCGGTGGCCCGCACCTTTATGTGGCTTTTTAATTTCCTTCATGCTAACCCCGCAGATCCAAATCAGTAATCCATAATCTGCAACCTGATACCAGATAACAGACCTTATTTGCCCGGAGTCTCATGCCGTGAGCCTTGCGCCATGCGCCTTGCGCCGTGCGCCGTGAGCCCTGAGCCCGTCAATTCAAGCATATAGTATCCAGCATCGAGCATCCAGAATCCCGCACCCCGTAACCCGCAACCCGCACCCCGTCTACTCTTCATCCAGCTCCTGCTTCAGGTCCCGCGTCATCAAACGAATCACGGCCTCACGGGGTGGCAGGTCTTCGTAAAGAATGCGATAGGTCTCATGGGATATAGGCATTTCAACCCCCAGCTTGCGGGACAGATAGTAAACCGATTCTGCGGTCTTAACGCCTTCGGCAACCATTCGCATTTTCCCGAGGATGTCTTTGACTTTTTGACCTTGGCCGATCTTTTTGCCCACTGTATGATTCCGGCTCAAATCTCCCGTACAGGTGAGGATCAAATCGCCATAGCCGGCCAGACCGGTAAAGGTCCGGGGATTGGCACCCATTTTGATTCCTAAACGCCGTATTTCGGTCATCCCCCGGGTGATGAGAGCCGCCCGGGTGTTTAGCCCCAGTTCCAGGCCATCGATTACCCCGGCGGCGATGGCAATTACATTTTTTAAGGACCCGCCCAGTTCGACACCGATTACATCATCACTGGTATAAACCCGGAAATACGGGGTGGCCAAGGCCTGCTGCACCTGGGCGGCCGCAGCGGGATCTTTGGATGCCACGGTCACCACGGTCGGCAGATTTCTGGCAACCTCCCGCGCAAAACTGGGTCCCGAGACGACGGCCAGACGCTGCGGAACAATTTTGGGAAGTGTTTCCTGCATCACCCCATTCATGGTCAGATAGGTCTTATTTTCGATCCCTTTGGAAGCCGATACAATAATGGTATCCCTTGAAAGATGGTCGGCCATCTTCAAGGTGGTATCCCGCAAGACATGCGAAGGGACCACCACCAGCACGATATCTTTGGCGGATACGACCTCGGCAATATCGTTGGTCGGACGCAGGTTGGAAGATAGCTTGACCCCCGGAAGAAAAACGGTATTTTCTCCGGACGCCAGGATCTGATCCCGAATCTCTTCTTCAAACACCCACAGATCGATCTTAAACCCCTTGGCGGCCAACAAATTGGCCAGAGCGGTTCCCCAGCTGCCGGCCCCCACGACCCCGAGTTTAAGTTGACGTGTATCTGATTCATTTTTCAAAGGCATAAAAGTTACCTCAATTGAGCATAACTGCTCAATGTCTGTTTATAGTTTTTTATTGTCTGTTGCTCTGAATTCCACAAGTATTATGTTTGGATCACAACAAATAACCTGCAAAATACAACAATCAGGCCTTATTCCTCCTCCGCTTCCGCCTCCTCTTCCTCCTCCTCGCTCTCGGCCAGTCTGGCGGCCCCGACAACCCGCTCGCCGGCCTCCAGCCCCATGAGTTTTACCCCCTGGGTGTTGCGGCTGATGACCGAAATACCTTTAATGGGCATCCGGATAATTTTACCAATATTGGTCATCAGCATCAAATCGTTTTCTTCTTCCACCAGCAGGATCGACACGACCAGACCGTTGCGCTGGGTGGTTTTAATTGAAATCACGCCTTTACCACCGCGGTTCTGGACAGGGTATTCGTCGATGGAGGTCCTTTTGCCGAAGCCGTTTTCGGTAACGGCAAACAGAGTCTGTCCGTGGCTTAACGCTTCCATTGCCACGAGCTGATCCCCTGCGGCCAGCTTCATGCCACGGACTCCCATGGATGTGCGACCGGATGGGCGGATATTGGATTCATGGAACCGGATCGCCTTGCCCATCAGAGATCCTATAAATACGTTTAGGGAACCATCGGTCAGTCTGGCGGAGATCAGTTCATCATCGGGCTGCAGGTTGAGTGCAATGATACCACCCGACCGGGGTCGACTGAAGGCCATTAGATCCGTTTTCTTTACCAGCCCGTTTTTGGTGGCCATGAGCACATGATAGCCCGGTTCAAATTCCGGAACCGCCAGCACGGTGGTCAGTTTCTCACCGGATGTAAAATTGAGCAGATTGACAATGGCTTTGCCCAGACTCATCCGGCCGGCTTGGGGAATGTCGTAAACCTTGCACCAGTATACCTTGCCCTTGTTGGTAAAGAACATAAAATTGTGGTGGGTCGAGGCCACAAACAGATGTTCGACAAAATCATCCTCTTTGGTCCCCATGGCCGTTTTGCCTTTGCCTCCGCGGCGCTGGCTGCTGTAAAGCGTGATGGGGTTGCGTTTGATATATCCCTGCTTGGAAATGGTCACAACCATATCCTCTTCGGCGATCATGTCTTCGATCGTAATTTCTTTTGTCTTTCCGACAATTTCCGTCATCCGGGCATCACCGAACGCTTCCTTAATCACACCCAGCTCATCTTTTATTATGTTGAGCACCAGTCTTTCGTTGGCCAGAATTTCTTTAAACCGGGCGATGTCCTTGAGCAATTGCTTATATTCTTCCACGATCTTTTCACGCTCAAGGCCTGTGAGTCTCTGCAGACGCATGTCTAAGATGGCCTGGGCCTGGATCGCTGTCAGGCCAAAGCGAGCCATCAAACCCTCTTTGGCTTCGAGCGGTGATTGAGATTGCCGGATCAGGGCAACCACGTCATCCAGATTATCAAGGGCAACTTTCAGACCTTCCAGGATATGCGCCCGCGCTTCGGCTTTATTCAGATCATACCGGGTGCGGCGGACGACGACTTCTTTACGGTGCAGAATAAAATATTCAATGATTTCCTTGAGAGTCAGCATCTCGGGTCGGTTGTTGACGATGGCCAGGAAGATGACGCCAAAAGTGCCTTCCATGCGGGTCATTTTATAGAGTTTGTTGATGATGACCCCGGCAATCTGATCCTTTTTGAGTCCGACGGCGATACGCATGCCTTCACGGTCCGACTCGTCCCTGACATAACTGACACCCTCGATCTGCTTATCCCGGACCAGTTCGGCAATCTTTTCGACCAGCTTGGCTTTGTTGACCTGGTAGGGCAATTGGGTTACGACAATGGTCTCCCGCTGGGTGCGCTTATCCTTTTCAACTATCACCCGGGCCCGGATCCGGATGAGGCCGCGACCATTTTTATACGCTTCCTTAATTCCGTCAGTGCCATAGATAATTCCGCCGGTTGGAAAATCCGGCCCAGGGACATATTGCATCAGCTCATTCCACGTAATCTCCGGATTATCGATAATCGCATGAATGGCATCGATGATTTCGGACAGGTTGTGAGGGGGAATATTAGTGGCCATTCCAACGGCGATTCCGGACGAGCCGTTAACCAGCAGCGCAGGAATTCTCGAAGGCAGCACGGACGGTTCACTGAGTGACTCATCGTAGTTCGGCACAAAATCAACCGTCTCTTTGTCCAGATCTTCCAGCATCTCCTGGGCCAAGCGCTGCATCCGGATTTCAGTGTACCGCATGGCTGCCGCCGGATCCCCGTCAATGGAGCCAAAGTTTCCCTGACCGTCTACCAGCGGGTAGCGCATCGAAAAGTCTTGGGCCAGCCGCACGATTGTATCGTAAACGGCAGAATCACCGTGAGGATGATATTTACCAATGACGTCACCGACGATGCGCGCCGACTTTTTGTACGGTTTGTTCCAATCGTTTTTTAGTTCCCGCATTGCAAACAGCACACGCCGGTGAACGGGCTTGAGTCCGTCGCGCACATCCGGCAGCGCTCTGCCGATGATGACGCTCATGGCGTAATCGAGATACGACTTTTTCATCTCCTGTTCGATGCTGACTTCCAGACTAGACTCGTTTTGGATCATTTCAACTCCCACTAACTTGAAGCTATTGGTTATTCGTTATTGGTTATTCATAAATGCATTAAATTAATGTTTTTAATCATTTTCAATCTTGCCGGCAACGTCGTTCCCGATATCCAATGACAAATAGCTTATGACTGAATCACTTTGCTTTGGGTTCAACGATGCGCCGATAACTGGACTCATAAATGTCGGCCAGGGTCAAAAAAGCGGTCACCACGAGCGGGCCATAAATAATGCCCAGTATCCCGAACAGTTTCAACCCGCCGATAACGGCAAGAAATACGAGCAAAGCATGCATTTGAACGCGCTGTCCCACCAGTTTGGGTTTAAAAAAGTATTCGACCCCGGCTGAAAGGAGGGCATAAAAAACAATGAAAAAAATACCGACCCCGACTCGCCCCTGTAAAAACAAATATATTGCAGCCGGAAGAAAAACGGCGCCGATCCCCACAATCGGTAAAAACGCCAGCAATGCCATAATCACTCCCCACAGAAAAGGAGATTTAAAACCAAAAAGCGCAAAGACGGTCCCACCCAGGACCCCCTGAATTAAGCCGCCCAACCCATTGCCGACGAGTATGGCGCCGGCCATGTCCTTAAATTTTTGAATCAGTTTTTGATCCTGATCATCGGGCAGGGGCGAAAGCCCTTCGATGAAGGCAACCAGCCGCGAGCTGTCGATCAACAGGTAAAAGATGATCAGGAGCATAAAAAAGAAATTAACCACCAGGTTGACGATATTGGCGGTCATGGACCGTGCCTGTTCGTACAGGTACAGCCCGACGCTCCTGCCCAGTTCGGCAATTGCCTGGTTAAGCACATCACCGGTGATCGTTATGCCGAAATTTGCGAGTATGAGGTTGATTCGATCAACAAGTTTGCTGTTTTCGATCAGTTCCTTAAAAGGGTTGCTGGCCAGTGCATCGCGGGCCCACAGGTACATATCGTAGGCTTCATTGGCCAAAATGCCGATAAAAGTCGACACCGGAATGAAAAGAACCAAAAATATGATCAAACAGGTTATCAGCGAAGCAGGCGTGGGGTTGAGTTTTTGATTTAAGAAACGGTAAACCGGATTGAAGATCCCGGTAATCACCGTTGCCAGAATGATGACGGATAAAAACGGCCACAGAAGCCAGCCCATCAGAAAGCAGGATACCAAAAACACAGCCAGAAAAAACCACAAAATGATGTCGCGCGGAGATGTTTCGGCCAAGGTACCTTCCTAAATGCAGGGGGGGGCGCGTTTTTCAGCAGGACAATGCCGACACCCCTCCCGTATCCACTTCTAATAAATGCACTTTTCGGAAAACCTAAAAAAAACACGGCACAATAAACCGCTAAGCAAAGGGTTTGGGCCGTGGCGATAAAAAAGAATCTTGCAGTTTAGGAGAAAGCGGGCGCTATCTGCTGAAAAAAGCCCCGGCGATCAATAAGAGCACGGTTTCATAAATGAAAACCGGCAGATAATTCCCGTCAAAGAGACTGAAGGTAATGCCCCCCCCGATAATCGCCGGCACAGCAAAGAATACCAGAATTCCCAATTTACGGCTGATACCCATCCTCGTAAACCTCCTCCTTTACGTTCCTGTATATGTTTTCGCCCAGTGGACTGAAGGAATAGATCGCAGCCTATGGATCCACTCTGCACGCAAACCCCACCGCATCCCGGGCCGCTTGAGCAGCCCGTTTCGATCGCACAATCCGCTTCGCGAAACTATTGATAAATTCGAATAATCATTAGCAATAATTGCAGATTATGTAAAGGAAAAAATGAACGATGAAAGAAGGTTCAAGGTTCAAGGTTCCGGGTTAAGGGTTGATTTGAAAGATGGAATACCTTCCTTCGACATTCGATATTCATTATTCGATATTCGTTATTCGCTTTTTTTAAAGTTTCTTATTCGATCAGACCGGTTGGTGTTTTGGCCGGCGGCGGGGCTGACACCTGAAACCTTCTATCTACCGTTCCACAATCATCGCCATACCCATGCCGCCGCCGATGCACATGCTGATAAGTCCGGTATGATAGTCCTTGCGCTGCATGTGATTCATTCCGGTCACCATTTGGCGTGCGCCGGTACAGCCGATGGGGTGCCCGAGGGAAATGCCGCTGCCGAGTTCATTGGGGCGATCATTTTCGATGCCAAGCTCACGCATACACCCGATAGCCTGGGCGGCAAAGGCCTCATTAAGTTCGATCATATCAATGTCGTTTAGTGTCATTGCGGCAGATTTGAGCACTTTGCGGATGGCCGGCACCGGCCCCAATCCCATGTAAGCAGGATCAACACCGCCGGATGCAAAAGCCTTGATTTTGACAATCGGCTCAAGTCCCAGTTCCCGGGCTTTGTCGGTACTCATCATCAAGACGGCGGCGGCGGCATCATTGATTCCGGAGGCGTTGCCGGCCGTAACCGTACCGTCTTTCTTAAACGCCGGCCTTAATTTGGCCATCTTTTCCATATCGGTATCCATGGGGCGCTCATCGGTGTCAAAGATGATGTCGCCCTTGCGGGTTTTGATCACCACCGGGACAATCTCCCGGGCGAATAGCCCCTGGTCAATGGCAGCTCTGGCGCGGGTGTGGCTCAACACCCCCAGCGCGTCCTGCTCCTGTCGGTTGATTTCGTACATCGCGGCAATATTCTCGGCGGTCACGCCCATGTGATAACCGTAAAATATTTCATAAAGGCCATCGAATACCATCAGGTCATAGATTTCCCCGACACCGGTTAACTCCATCCGGTGTCCCCAGCGCGCCTTGGGCAAAGCCATGGGTACCTGGCTCATATTTTCCTGCCCGCCGGCCAAAATCACGTCGGCGGAACCGGTCATAATGGCCGATGCCCCCAGGGCGATGGCCTTGAGACCCGAACCACACACCTTGTTGATGCTAAATGCCGGCGTCTCTTTGGGAAGCCCGCCCGCGATCATGGCCTGTCGGGCCGGATTTTGGCCCTGGGCCGCCTGGAGGACATTGCCCATGATGACTTCGTCGATGGTGACCGCAACCGCATCATCGCCCCAGTCGGAAGCTTTTTTTTCAAGCTCGATAAGTCCCCGGTCCCTGAGTTTATCCGGCGCGGCTGCCACCATCGCCGGGCCGGCCACCGGCTTCAAATTCACTTTTTTCAATACATCCTTCATCACGACCGCACCCAGATCCACCACCGGTACATCTTTGAGACCGCCACCGAAGTTGCCGATGGCCGTCCGTGATCCGCTGACAATGACGACCTCTTTCATGGTCAAAACCTCCCTCTCCTTTATCGGGTAACTGGCAATTTTAAAAAAAAATTTTATATCATAAAAACAGAATCAAAACAATTTTGATTCTCACATAATCAGTCGTGATCAGGTTCTTTTTCTTCCTGCATGAGATTTCTCTTCAAACTGCGCCATTTCTCCAACCGCTCCTTAATAATCTTTTCATAACCGCGGCCGGTGGGTGTGTAGAACACCTGACCTTTGAGTTTTTCCGGCAGGTAGTCCTGGGCAACAAACGCGTCCTGATAGTTATGGGCATATTTATAATCCTTGCCGTAGCCGAAGTCTTTCATCAGGCGCGTGGGCGCATTGCGAATGTGCAGGGGTACCGGCAATGAACCGGCGTTTCTAACCGTCTGCTGAACCTGGCCATATGCCGCGTAGATGCTGTTGCTCTTGGGTGCCGTCGCCAGGTATACCGCCGCCTGGGCCAGCGCCAATTCCCCTTCCGGGTGGCCGAGAAATTTAAAGACTTCCATGGCATGCAGGGCAACCGTCAGCGCCTGGGGATCGGCATTGCCAATGTCTTCGGAAGCAAAGCGCACCATGCGGCGGGCGATGTAAAAAGGATCCTCACCCGCCGCAAGCATTCTTGCCAGCCAGTAAAGGGCGGCGTCCGGATCACTGCCCCGCAAACTTTTATGAAAAGCGGAAATAATATTATAGTGTTCTTCACCGGACTTATCGTAGGCCAGGGCTTTTTTCTGCAGCGCCCGCTCCAAATCCGCGAGCGTGATCTCCAAGGAATCCGACTTTATGCCGGCATCGCCGGTTTGCACTGGCAGCGAACCGGCAACCTCCAAACTGTTCAACGCCGAACGGGCATCACCGTCCGCGATTCCGATCAGATAGTCCATTGCATCGGCCCGCAGCGTCAGGTTTAAATTTCCAAGCCCCCGCTCGCGATCTTGCAGGGCCGCATTGATAACGGCGGCGATATCATCGGCGGTGAGCATTTTTAGGGTAATCACCCGGCAGCGAGACAGCAGCGGCGAAATCACTTCAAACGAGGGATTTTCGGTGGTGGCCCCGATGAGCGTGATCAGCCCGCTTTCGACGTGATGCAAAAAAGCATCCTGCTGGGCTTTGTTAAAGCGGTGAATTTCATCGACAAACAGGATCGTTCGCTTGCGGTAAAGCTTTTGCTGATCCCGGGCCTCCGCAATAACCCCGCGAATTTCTTTGACGCCGGAGAGTACGGCCGAAAAATGAACAAAATAGGAGCGGGTCGCGGAAGCGATTATCCTGGCCAGTGTCGTTTTGCCGCATCCCGGCGGTCCCCAGAGAATCATGGAAAAAATCCGATCCTGCTCTATGGCTTTGCGAATTAAGGTGCCCTCCCCCACCACATGCTCCTGGCCGGCAAACTCGTCAAGGCTGCGCGGCCGCATGCGCTCCGCCAGGGGGCGGGATGGATCGGCCGATTTTTGAGCGTGAAAATCAAATATGTCCAAAATTAAATTCCTTCGGAATTTAAGTTTTCGTTTGCCGGAGGCAAACGAACGCTGATAGGCTTCGGTATGGTTTCCAGTCCACTATCACAGGCGTCCTAACATTCACGGTATGCGCTCTACCCTATGCGAATTCCACTTCCACCTTTCCGCATTCCGACCTCCCACATTTTCGCTCCAAAACTCTTCCCCCACCAATGAAGCCTCACAAACACCCTGCCTTGCAGGCAGCAGGTCTACTTGCGCTTTCTTCCTTCCCGCTGACGCAGGATGAGCCGAATGGGGGTTTTGTCCAGGCCGGTTTCTTCCCTCAGTTGGTTGATCAGATAGCGCTTATAGGAAAAATGAACTGCCTGCGGGTAGTTGACAAAACAAACGATGGTGGGAGGTTTGGCGGCAATCTGGACGGCATAGTAAAACTTGATGCGTTTACCCCGGTGCAGGGAGGGCGCCGTTTTCTCAGTGGCTTGCTCAACAATCCGGTTTAACTGCCCGGTTCCAAGCCGCCGCTGATACTGCGCATACACCTCATCTACCAGGTTGAAAATTTTGGGAATCCTTAGGCCGGTCAAAGCCGATACGGTCAAGGCCGGCGCGAAGCTGAGAAACTTGGCCTGGTCCCGCAGCCGCTCGTAATACTTCCTGACGGTCCCGCGGTCTTTGTCCACCAGGTCCCATTTGTTCAAGAGCAGAATACAACCGCAGCCCCTTTCATGGGCATAACCGGCAATGCTGATATCCTGATCGGTGACCCCTTCCCCGGCATCCATCACAATGAGCGCCACGTCGCAGCGATCCAGGCTCCTTAGGGACTTGATGATGGAAACCTTTTCAAGCTTTTTGAATACCTTGCCTTTACGGCGGATACCCGCAGTGTCGATCAGCAGGTAGGGTTTTCCGTTCAACCGGCAGACCGAGTCAATGGCATCCCGGGTCGTGCCGGGAATATCACTGACCAGCAGACGTTTTTCGTCTAAAACGCGGTTGATCAGGGATGATTTGCCCACATTGGGTCGGCCCACCACAGCCAGCTTAATCATTTCCGGCGCGTCTATTTCAGGTGATTGACCGGCTATATCGGCCAAACCGGCAACGACATCGTCAAGCAGGTCGGTAAGACCATAGCGGTGCTCGGCGGACAACGGGTAGAGGTTGTCGATTCCCAATTGATAGAAATCGGAGAGCATGACCTCCTTCTCGGCACCGTCTATTTTATTGACGGCATAATAAATCGGTTTGTCGACGGTACGCAGCAGTGCAATGATTTCCTGATCAAACGGGGAGACCCCTTCTTTGCCATCCAGCAATAAAATGATCACGTCCGCATCCGCAATGGCCTGCTGCACCTGGTAGCGGACCGCGGCTGCGAAATCATCGCCGGAGGTAAACCCACCGGTATCCACCAGGGTAAATTCCGTATCGTTCCAGGAGCCATCGCCATAATGCCGATCCCGGGTAACCCCGGGGTAATCATCCACCAGTGCGTCCTTGGTGCGTGTGATGCGGTTAAATAGCGTCGACTTGCCGACGTTGGGTCGGCCGACCAGTGCGATAATCGGTTTCATATATAGTCTGCTTTGGGTTAAAGAGTTATTTTTTACCCCAATTTACGGCCATTTCATATAAAATTGCAAGCATTTCGTTGGGCTTTATAATCATGGGTCTCCAAATTTAATCGGGGCCGGTCCCCAGACCCGCGGGGCTGCATTTTCGAGGATCTTTTGGAAGCGGTGGAGTCTGAAGGCATCAAAGGTGTGTCTGAAAATCGTTGGGTAGTGCAGATCTTGCAGAAATTTTGGGGCGGAAAAGCGCGTCCACGATGTTGCGCACATACTGTTCATCGGAGATGCCGTCGGTGGCTTCCGGCGGAAAGGCAGCCAGTGTCTTGAAATGCGAGATAATTTTTTCAAAAAGCTCCACGCGCGCACAGGGTTCAAATTCATCCCGGCGCAGGAGCGCTTGCAGCGCAATCCGGGCTTCGGCCGGAGAGGCATTCTGGCGCAAACGCGCCTCCAGGTGCGGGTAGAGGCGAAAAGAATTGTATTTTCCGACCAGGAGTTGATCCAGATCGGGCGCCTCTATGCGCGGGTTCCAGACCACGATCGTATTGGCGGCAAGATCTCCGAGCCGTTGGCCCCGCCGGTTTACAAGGCATGTTAGACCGCCGACGAGATAGAAGGCCGGCATACTATCCACAAATCGCAACAGATTGCGAATCACAACCTGGTTGAACTGCAGCTGCAAACCGTGAACATCGGTGACTCGCAGGCGCATGAGTATTTTGCCGGGCGTTTGGCCTTGCCGGTACCACTCAAAAAAAATGCCGTACCCGATGGAAATGACAAAATACCCGAGGATGCTGCCCGCCAGGGCCAGATCCCGGCTAAGGACCCCGACAAGCCCGAGAAAAACGTTCAACAGTTTGTTGAGAGCCAGGATAGCCAGAAAATCAACCGACCAGGCCAAAAATCGGGAAACCGGTCCGGCCAGCAGAAGGGAAAAATCAATGCCTTCGGGGGTGCGGATGGTCAATGTATTCGTTTTGCCAACACTCATGATACAACCCTCAATCCGAGGTAATTTCAAAAGCGAAATGTATGCTCTTAGCCTTTTTAAAAATTAGTTAGCCACGAATGGACACGAATAACCACAAATTAAAGCGATCGGCGTAATCAGTGTTATTTATAATGAGAATTAATTTCGTGAAAATTCGTGGCTTCTTTCAAACAGCTAAACTATTACAGCGAAACAAATTTTACTGAGGCGCCTTCACCTTTCACCTATGCGCTTTCACCTTTGAGCTTTGAGCTATGCTCTCTTCCTGTTTCGCCCTGATCGTGCCAGGAACAGAACCAGCAGGATCAGTTCCAGGGCGCCAAATCCGATCTTCACGCCGTATGGCAGGACCGGTTCATGATACTGCGAAAAAAAGGCTTCGACGATTCCGGCCCACACCAGCATGACGGCAACCCCAAAAATGAGGGTAACCAGATCGCCGCCGATTTTCCTGAGTCGCATTTTGAGGGCAACCGGCTGACCCCAGCCGATAAGCGCTCCGGCCAACACCAGTCCGGATTGCCCGGCCAGGACAATGGCCGGAATTTCAATGGCACCGTGCGGCAGCAGCCATCCCAGCAAAAAACTGGTTTGTCCGGCCAGCACATAGTCCAATGCCACCGCCCCCAGTATGACCCCGTTGTAAAACAGCATAATCAGGGTGCCGATCCCCCAGGTCATCCCCAGCGCCAGGGTGAAAATGGAAACCTTGGTATTATGGGTCATCAGGGAAGAGGAAAATGAACTCTTGGCGCCCGCGAGGCGGTCTTCGCGGGCAGCTTCCTCTTTCGCCACCCGCTCCGCCGGGTCACCCTGCAGGTGTGAAAACGGCAGGAGAATCTGCTTGGCGTCCGGATCCGCCACGACCACAAAACCACCGAAGACGGCGCCCGCCAGCATGGCCGCCACACAAATCCAGAAGGCCCGGACATGCCGCCGAAACGTCTGGGGGAAGGTTGAGAAAAACCATTGCAAAGGCGCGAGACGGTGAGGGTTTTGGCGGGCTGCGTGAATCTGCCCAAAAGCCCTGGCCACTAAAGATTCAAGAAAAGCACGGATGTTGGGCTCCGCTGAAAAGGTCTTGATTTTGGCCAGATCCGCCGAGGCGCGCTGGTAGAGGTAGTAAAAGCGTTCCAGCTGCGACAGGTTCAACTTGAGCTCGGGCCTTTTCTCCAGCGTATGAAGCACAGCCTCGAGTTCACCCCACAGTTGCTTTTCCTCGGTAATAAATTTTTGTAAATCTATAATCATTTTTTAATTTATATAGTCATAATACATATAGTCGATTTCAAAGTCCCAAAATTTTTAATTTCGATGTAAATCCGAAATACGAATCTCGAAATCCGAAACAAATTCTAATGACATAAATTTTTTCAAAAATCTTCTCTGGTTTACTACAAAATTTGTCTCCTCTTAATCGTCAAATACTGGGAGATCAGATCAGAGCACATATTCTCGTTTTGCAGCAGGTAAAAACCGATCCCCAGCCGGTGCAGGCGTTTTTCGGTTTCGCGCAGGCGGCGCCACAGGATGTGACCGCCCAGTTTTTGATAAATGTCATCAATCGAATCGACAGCGGGGCTCGAAAATAGAGGTTCCGCTCCTGAAGGCTTTAGCATGTTGACCACAACCAGGTGTTTTCGACTGATGATGTCGATGTGGGATGTAAAACTTTCGGCCAGGACCGGGTCATCCAGATTGGTCAAAAAAACCAGCAGCGCGCGGCGTCTGATCCGGGTCGCAATAAAGGTGAAAAGCTCTTCAAAATCCGGCGTCACTCCGCGTGCCTGCAGGGTGAAGAGGGTATCCCGGCAGACATCGTAGTGCGCCCGGCCGCTATTGGCCCTCACAAATTTACGAACCCGATCATCAAACGCCAACATGCCGAAAACATCTCCCTGGCGATCGGCGGCAAGTCCCATCACAAGCGCGGCAGCAATAAAGCGCTCCATGATGGTGGCAGATCCGCTGATTCCGGTATATCCGGCAGTCCCATTGTCGCTGGCGAGCGGATCTGAATTCCTGGCGCTCAGCCGCGAACCGTCCAGGATGGTATAAATTTGCTGGGTGCGCTCGATTTGGTAGACTTTGGTAATCGGCGCCCCGCGCCTGGCCGTGGCTTTCCAGTGAATATCCTCGTAACTGTCCCCCGGAAGGTATTCCCGCAGCTGTTCGAATTCTCTGCCCTTGCCCACCTGGCGCTGGGCATGGATGCCGAAGCCGCGGTTTAAAAACAGACCGGAAATCTTGCGATGTTCGCGCAGAATATCCGGATACACCCTAATTTCGGTCCGGGCGGCCTGGGTTCGGCGCAAGGCCCACAACCCCAGTTTGGAGGGTGATTCCAGGTGACAATTTTCCAGCAGGTACAGCCCCTGTTTCAAAGCTTTAAAGGGCCATGCCACCCGGGAGTTCGGTTCCCCGGCCGGCAGATCCGCGACCAGGTCCTGATGGACTGAATATATCTCCCGGGGAAAGGCAATACCGAGTCTCAACCGGCATAGCTTGTTATCATAATTTTCAATCGCCAGCGCAATTTCGCCTTCCCGTCCGGCTGAAAGCCGAACCACCGCGGGCAGGCTCACCCGGATGCCGGCCAGACAGCGTCTGGAAAAGACCGCATCGGCGGCGGCGGCCATCACCGCAGCGGCCGCCAGCCCCACCCCGGGCCCAGTAAGGGCGGGTATCGACGCTATCAAAACAGAAAGCGGCAAAAAAAAAACCGCCGTCAGTATGATCAATTTTGTCGTGGGAACAAATTTCATGATAAAATTGTCAGTTGCGGGTTGCAGGTTGTAGTTCGTCCGTTATTGGTTGTTGGCGATTCGCTTTTCGTTGCGATTTGTGAACCAAAGCGGTTCCTAATAAAGTCGACAGAATACCTCAAATATTCAATCGTCAATTTTCAATATTCAATTCGCCAGCCTCCCGGCTTCATCGCTTCCCAGTCGCCTGCCTTATTTACCTCGGCACCGCAATGTCCCTTAATATCTCCGCAACCACTTCTTTGACCGTCAGACCTTCAATTTCAAATTCCGGCCGCAGTATTAGCCGATGCTCCAGAACCGGCAGTGCCATGGCTTTGATGTCATCCGGAGTAATGAAATCGCGCCCGTCTATGGCGGCATGGGTGCGGGCAGCCAGGATCAAAGCCTGGGTTGCCCGAGGGCCCGCCCCCACCAGAACGCTCGGGTGCTGGCGGCTTTTTCGGACGACATCAACAATATAGGCCGACAATTCATCCTTGACTATAATACCTTCCAGAGATTCGCGCAGCCGTCCTAAAATTTCGGGGGAGATGATGGGTTTGACCTGGCCGGAGGTTAAAACATTTTCCGGCGAATCTTTGCCCAGCATGCGCCGGGCCAGCGACAGCTCCTCGTCCCGGCCGGGGTGGTCCATGGTAATTTTAAGCATGAACCGATCCTTTTGCGCTTCCGGCAGGGGATAGGTGCCTTCGAATTCGATCGGATTCTGAGTGGCGAATACGGTGAAGTTGGCAGACAGCGCATGGGTCTTGCGGTCGATGGTCACCGTTCGTTCCTGCATGGCCTGCAGCAGGGCGGACTGAGTCTTGGCCGGCGCCCGGTTAATTTCATCGGCCAGCAAAAAGGTGGTAAACACCGGCCCTTTCACCAGTGAAAACGAGTCTTTCTGCAGATTGAACACATGCGTCCCCGTAATGTCGGTGGGCATCAAATCCGGCGTAAATTGAATCCGGGCAAAATCACAGCGCATAACGTGCGCCAGCGTTCGAACCAGCAAAGTTTTGGCGACCCCGGGCACCCCTTCAATCAGGGCGTGGTTGCCGGAAAAAATAGCTATTAAAGCCTGGTCCACAACATGCTCATGGCCGATGATCACCTTGGCGACTTCCTGCTTGGTTCGAATCAGTGCTTTCTTTAACAGTTCGGTTTTATCACTCATAACCTTTGTCCTCTGAGATCGTTCTGCTGATTTTCCGGTATCCCTTGACAGGATCGGCTTTTCTGGGAGATGTTTGCGAGTCCCTTTGCAGTATGGTTCTGACCTGCTCGAAGGCGCCGGGTTGAATTCGTTTGTCCTCTCGAAAACTCCGCTCCCACTCCTGTCCGCAGACCTGCAAAATTTTAGAACCGGGGATATTGCGGTGCAACAGCGCGACCAGTCCCCGGCGGTCGTTTCGCGCAGAGACGATATCGACAGCGGTTGGCATTTCATCCTTGCGGGGCGGCACAAAATAGGCAGCGCGGTTCCATACGAACAAAATCGCTACGACACCTAGGGCCGCCAGGACCCCATGTAGACGGTAGTGTCGCATAAGGTTGGCAACGCCCGGATACCGGTTGATGCCGAAATGGGATTCATCGAATATAATGTTTGAGTGCGATCCGAGCAGCCATACCAGCAGTTGCGGATGGCGCTCGCAGCGCAGCGCCTCATTGCTGATAAAAAACGAATCCGCACACAGCACAATCGTACCCCCGGCCATTGTCCGTTCAACAACCACCGGGTTGCCGGCGACCGTATACAGTGTCTGCCAGCTGTCGTCAAACAGTTCGAAAAAAAGATTGGTGTGCCATGACACGGCTCCGGGCAGATTCCGCCTCCGGGAAACGGCATCAACCACCGGGAATTTATCGTCTTTGACCGGCAAATCTTCGTTTAAAGCAAAACCAATGCCCCAGTACTGCTTGAGTGCGACCCATTGCCCTGGCCGTGAATCCTGTTCACATCTCCGGTCTCTGACCTCACCCGGATCTGACGGACGGAGTGTTTTCGATGGTTCCCGGGTGGCCGGTTTCTGATCCTCGGAATCATTTTCGGACGGACCATCATTTTTGCATTCGCCGACGGCATCCCGGCCTTCACCCCACCGACGACCCGCTTTTTGACTGACCGGCAAAAACGACAACACCAGGCGGCCGCCCGAACGAGTCAGTCGGTCAAATACCTCGCTTAACTCCTGCGGAATCAAATCCTCTTCCGCGGCCGGCGCCCCTATATAAAAGAGGGTGGTGTCGGGCTCAAATTTCAGCGATGACGGCATATGATAATTGCGCTGCAGGGTAATATGTTCAAAACGAGCCAGGCTTTCATAGAGCGCTTTGGTACCGAGCGGATCGCTGCGCAAAGAGGAATAGGCCGGGTAGATATCGCCGTCCTGAAAACGCAATATAAACAAATGAACGACCCCGATCAGCAAGGCCGCCAACAGCAGCGTCAGGGCAGCCGGCCGTATGGCGCTATTTAGCTGCAAATGCCAGAATCCTTTGGTGCTCGGCGGCAAAGGCGTCGAAATCGGTTCGAGCAATGCGATACATACCGTACCAGGCTCGCTCAAAAAAGTTCAAACTTTTGGAAAAATTTTGAAGTATTTCTTTGTGTTCGTGCGCTCGCCGCATAAGTTCAAGCTCATATTCACGGTTGGATTTATACACTTCGATCGTTATCATGTCGTTTTCGGCCAAATGTGCCAGGGAGGCCAGATAAAGCGCGCGCATGGCCAGACGCAGTTCGCCCCTCTCGGTCAAATCGGCGGCCAGTGTAAGCCATCGATTGGTTGAAAGATCGTCGGCCTTAATGCTCTCATCGCGCAGATCGGGCGTCGGCGCCGCCACGGTGTGGACTGCCGGCAACGGTTTCATCCGCCGTCGCCGCCAGAATCGCACGCAAGCAAAAGCCACAATCCCTAAAAGAAAAATCACGAGCAAAATGAGCATCACCCGCACAGGTGTTATCCAATTGCCGCCTGCGGCCGCCTTCGGTTTGCCGGGCTCCGGCAGCAAACCTTCCAGCCACTCAATCAAATGTTGAATCCATTTTCCGACCTTTTTAAGTCCTTTGGAAAACAGGTCCTGTAGCCATTGCATCGCTGCATCGATGGGGCCTGCGGCCGCCTGGTCTTGTTTTGCGGCGGCTTCCCGGGGCATCCGCCAGGAAAACTCCCGCCGGCTCATGATTTCTTCAATCGATTGATCCAACTCGGCAGGCGTAACGGGAGACGAGGGTTTACCCAGCGTAGTCAGCGGCAGGGCGCACAGCAGCACAACCAGCAAGCCGGCGGCCGTTTTTTTCGCTGCGGTCAGAATCTGATTCAGCTCCGTTTTGAGATCCCGGCCAGATTGGAGGGCCGAACCGTAAAAACACCGCAAAGCATAGGTCGTTTTGATAAACGGATCCAATAACAGGTAGGTCATTCCAAACATGGCCGTCCAAAATGTGGTATTGAGGATCATGTGCATGCCGGACATGGTAAACATAGAATCGACACCCAAAAGTGTTTTGGCCAGCTGCGGAATTAAAACCGCTGCAAATGCCAGGTTCACCAGCACAGCGAAACCAAAGAGCCAGTATATGCCGATCAACAGATGGTTTTGACGCGGCCACAGCCGGGCCTGGTGGCGGGCCCACTTGCAAGTCGAGCTCAGATCTTGAATCTCTCCGTCGTCAACGGCGGTAACATTCTGATAAAACGCGTAACAAAATCCATAGGGAACGAGCATCAGCGACGCAATCGGCATCACTATAAACCGGGTGGACTGGATCAAGGATTGGGTGGCGGCAATCGCAGCAATCCGTTGCAAAGTCCATGGCGGAAATTCCTGGTCGGAGACCAGTGCCCGCACCCGAAGCGTGAACACGCTCTGCCAGAACTTCATCCAGACAAACAAGACCGCAAGTCCCAGGGCGGCCCTGGCGATGTGCGTGTGGGCATTGGCACTGCGGCTCATATCCGCCCAGAAATACAGCAAGCCCAGGATAAAAGGCACACCGCCGAGGTAGTAATAGGTCAGCAGACTCCCCGGGGCTGTGCGCAGAACATAAAAAGCCTCCTCGATCATCCTGACAGCGCTTTTATAATGTTGTGAGGGCCTTTTGCTCATGATCCGGTCCACCACCCGGACTGCCATAAAGTTCCCTCATGAAAGGCCGAGGGCAGCGTCAACAATATCCGGGCGCAATAGTAGAAAAGAAGGTATAAAATCACCAGACCCAACAGGAAGTGGCCCAGATGAAAAAGCCACCGGAAAAAGTGTGAATTTGTTCGGTCCGTCCCGGTTCGCCGGCGCAGGCAGGACGCACACAGAACTTTATCCTCATGCTCGGTAATGCACTCCCGACAGAAAAATTGGCCGCATTGCGGGCAGCGGGCCGCGGCTTCCCGTGCCTGATGGTTGTGGCAGCGCTGGTTGGAGATGTCCGGCATTGCGTTGGTAATTGCAGCATCCATGCATTTAGCTAAAAATAGACCTCATTCATAATATTTCTTTCGAATTTGTGGCTTCAAAGTTTTTAGTCAACCTGTCATTATACTCCTTGAGACGGCCGGTCGATGCGCGGTTGCGGCCTTTCCGGCCGCGCGTTTGTTTGCCCTGCGATCGGCTCGGTGCAGAATCCACAGTCCCGGCAGCCCCAAAAACAATGCACCGCAGATAACGAAAATATTAAACCCCAGCTTCAGGGGACTCTCCCAAGGTGAAAGGTTGGCCAAGGATTTAAATATTTCCCATTGATTGTAGACCAGACCCGGGTTTTTCATCGCAAAAACCATGCTGACCACATACCCCGCGACAAAGGTGATACCGATATAGCCGAGACTGGTCCAGGTCACCGTCCGGAGTGATCCGGACATATCACTGTTGTGTTGCCTTACGAGGGCGATGATCACAAAAATTCCCAGGCACAGACCCGTAATCGAGCTTAAAAGGGTCGGAACGACGTGGGTGATAAAAAATTCCAGGGCTGCCAGCAGACCGTCAAAAAGCAGCAGTCCGAAAAGAACCAGATGGGCTTTGCCGCTTTCGCGGTGAAGCGAACTGCGAAGCGGCCCTGCTGTTTGGGCCGGCCCCGGCGGGGCTTTGCTATTCTGCCATCTCTCCGTCGTGGTTTTTAAGTCCTGCCGGTTTAAATTCCCCTGGACCGTTTGGATATAAGCCCGCAAGCGGTTCATGACCTTCAGAGCGGTTTTCAGGCGGTTTAATGATTGCAGCTTCTCGGTTTGCACGGCGGTCATGAGTGTTGTTTCGCAGGTCGACCCCCGGTAAAGATTTATGAGTAGTACAATCAACATCATTGCGGACGCGATGCCGCAGAATATGGCCCAGGCGCCATCCAGCATGAAGATCGGCAACAAGCAAATCAGAACAGAACACCCCAGGACGGCATTTTGGATTTTTCCAACAATGGTCTTGCGGGTAATGACAGCCTGAATATCGGCGAAATAAAAGCGCTTGTAATCTTCAATTCCAAATCTTGAGAAGACGTGAAGCAGATGATCTTCGGCCTGCCAGAGGGTGTATTTGCCGATGAGAAACCCTTTTTTGGATCCCGGCAATTTTTGATATGTATTTTTCTCTTGCCCCATATTCAGAAATAATATTGCATAATCGCCGCATCCAAATCAGGTCGACCGGATCAGCTGGGTAAAAAAAAGGATCCAGCCTGCAATCTGGACACTCGCCAAAGCGAAAGCCAAAATGAAGCGAATCTTGCTCCGGGGAATAATACTGGTAGGTGATTTCCAATGCCGCACGGTTAAATAGATGACCAGGGGCGCCGTAAATATCGTCAGCCAGTAAATTATAATCGATACCGTTGCCAGCACCAGGGCAATGCTATCATAGCAGGTACGGTGATTTTCAAGGTTTTTAATTTTCCCGCGCATTTTTCCTTTTTCCAGGCACGCCGGGCACAGGTGTTGACTGTTGAGCGTCACGTCACACAGAGCGCACAAAAACCGACCGCAAATGGAGCATGGCAGCACCGCCTTTTTGCGGGGATGATAAAAACAGCCGGCCTCTTTATCCACCTGCAGGGCACCTCCCGGCCGGCCGACCGGCAAGGGCCTGCGAATGGCCGGGAAAACGTCGACCCGCAGTAATGTGCTGCAAGCGCCGCAGGCAACCAAGACGTTGGTGTTGACCGCCTCGATACCCAGCGGGGTGTTGCAATTGGTGCAGTTCAGCACAAATGTTTCCTTTTAGTGGACAGTGATTTTCACTTCCGGACCACCCGGGTCTCGCAGATGCGGTCATGCAACGTGCGCCGCTCGTCGTCAAAAGCCGCCATGATAAAGCCGATCAAAAAAATCATCGAACTGAGCCATTTGGCAAAATGCCGGCCAAACGCCCTCAGATAGTTTATTTGACTGCCATCTTCCACGACGATTTTCAAATTGCAAGCCATTTTGCCGGGTGTGGCCCCATATTTTCCGACAAACCAGCAATCATAGCACGCCGGTATCGCGTATTGTGCGATGAGAATCAAAGGCATAAACATCAGGAACCCAAAAGGGTCCTTCGCAGATCCGGGCATGAATATGCCAAGCGGGATGAATACAAACAAATTCAAGATCCACAAAATGCAGGCATCGATTACGATAGCGCCAAACCGGATCCAAAACCCGGCATAATTCAGCGCACCGGCAACCGATACGCCTTCTTTTATCTTCTGTATGAACACCGGTTTGCATCCGGCACAGATCCGGACATTTTGAAAACGAATCATCTCGTCTTCCGCAAAGGACCGGCCGCATTCCGAACAAACGAACTGCCTTGCCGGAACGGCTGATGAAACCTTGGGGGCTGCTTTACCGTTGCGGCGGCGGATAAAGGCACCCAGTTCCTGCCAACTCGCCATTCCCTCCTGCCAGACAAGGGTTCTGGCATTTAATTTTTTAGCTTTAACCAGGGCCTGAAGCTCGGTCTTGCCGATCGGCCCAACCTGTCGCTCGCCTTCGGCATAATACAAATTCATGATCATTACTCCGTAGGCCTGAACCTGGAACCTACCTTCACAGGCTATTGATATATAGGTCTATATCGGCCGGGAATGTTGAATACTTAACCCCAAATCTTTCAAATCAAAGTAAAAATCGATGATACATCAGATCGTTTGCCAGAATAACATTCCAATAGCGGAAGTTTAGTGACTTTCCGGGGTATTTTCAGCTGGATCACAGCGCAGTTTTTGTTTTAGAGGAGAATTGGAGGTGTGATTTGAAAGTCACTGCCTGGAGTATGCGCAAAGTCACACGCCGACATGCAGTTAAAAAGGCCAAAGCGGCTCATTCCAAAATTAAATGTGCAGTATAAAGTAATTAAGCCGCCGGATCTTTGATCCAACGAATTCCTTTCATTCGCAAAGAGTCTTTTACGACAGGAGAAGACATTTATAAGGGCGGATTAATTAGTGTAAAATCTGGCTGAGAAAGAGTTTTGTGCGATCGTGTTGGGGATTGTCAAAAAATTCGTCCGGTGTGTTAGCCTCTACAATTTGACCATAGTCCATAAAAAGCACCCGGTGAGCGACAC
>CAYTBC010000035.1:0-30660 GCA_964435765.1 uncultured Desulfosarcina sp. | reverse complement strand
GTTTTATTGACACCCACGAGCATATGATGCTGACGGGCCTGATGGCCGCCGCCGTTCATCTCAATGATGTTGAAGATATCGATCAACTTCTGGCAAAAATTGAGCAGGCGGCCAGCCAAACCCCCAAGGGTTTCTGGATTCGGGGCAGTTATCTCAACGAACAGAACCTGGCCGAAAAGCGGATGCCCGACCGCACCGATCTGGACCGGGTATGCCCGGAGCATCCGGTTTTTATCCTGCATGCCACCTGCCACATGTGTTCTTTTAACTCCCGGGCCCTGGCGCTGATCAACCCGCCGCCGGCGCTTGCCGGTGTGGACCAGGCGGCCGGCCGACTTACCGGAGTCGTTCGCGATCCGGGTATTCTGACCTTTGTTCATCCGGCCATGAGCAGACTCGTCGCGGAAGATGAAAAGATTGAATTCCTGCAGCAGGCATCGCAAATGGCGCTGGGCAGCGGCATCACCACCCTGCACGCCCTGGACGGCGGTGATCTGGGACCGGGAGACACCGCGGTGATCTGGGCCCACCGGGACAAACTTCCGCTGAGGGTTGTCTGCTACAACCAGTCCATGGATCTGAGTGAGGTGCAGAATCTGGGCCTGCCCCGGGTGGGCGGGTGCATTTGTGCGGACGGTGCTTTTGAGGCGCACACCGCCGCCCTTTTTGAACCCTATGCGGATGAACCCGACAACTACGGTGAATTAACCTACAATCAGCAAACCATGGACCAATTCATCCTGGAAGCCAACCGGGCCGGGCTGCAGATCGCGGTTCACTGCGAATCCGAACGCTCGATTGAGCAGGTGTTGTGGGCCATGGAAAAGGCGCTGCGGGATTTTCCCAGGACCGACCATCGCCACCGCATCGAACACCTGGAACTGCCGACCCACAACCAGATTGAAAGGATGGCCAAAGCCGGCATTATAACCGGCATGCAGCCGGCCTTCATTCCGGCTTTCATCGGCCAACAGAACATGCAATTCTATGCGACCCTGTTGGGTGCCGCCAGACTCAAGCGGGTCCATCCCTACCGCACCATCCTGGATCACGGGATTGCCATCTGCGGCGGATCGGACAGCCCGGTGACCCCTTATAACCCCCTGGCCGGGATACAGGCAGCGGTCAATCACCCCAACGCGGATGAGCGCGTCACCCGCTATGAAGCCCTTGAAATGTTTACCGCCACCGCCGCCTGGAGCGCCTTTGAGGAAAAAGAAAAGGGAACGATCGCAGCGGGGAAGCAGGCCGATCTGGCGGTTCTAAGCGCGGATCCGTTGACGGTGGATGCCGAAAAGATTGCCGGCATCAAAATTAACCAGGTGTTTGTGGGAGGGACCAAGAAATTGAACCTCGAACACGCAGCGTCCAACATAGAATGAACAAAGGGAATAGATGAAGAAACAGACATATGATCTGGTAGAAAGGCTGCGCGAGAATTGGATGAACATCGAACATCGAACGTTCAACATCGAATGTTGAATGGGAAAAAAGACAAAACAAGTCACTCAAGGCTTGGCATCGGATTTTTGAATACAAATGAAATTAAATTGCGGAGCGAAGCGACATCATTATTCAATGTTCAACGTTGGATGTTCGAAGTTCGATGTTCGATTTTCATCTTCCCGATTCTATTTCTTTCTGTTTTTTCACCTTTGGCTGGTCGTCAGCCTGTCCGGAAACGGACTGGCGAAAGATTGCGGGGAGATCGTTTTTGAGCACAAACCTTCGGACTATTACGGATCCGGCGAATACTTCATGACCTGTCCCAACGGGGGGGACCGCATTCGCTGCTACCACTATCACCGGCATTGGGTGTGTGAAAAAACCGACACGCTCTACTGGGACCGCCGCCTGGAATCCGCCGCACGAACCGCTTGCGGCTGCAGCCTGCCTTCCGACACGGCTCCGGCATCACCGGCAATATCGGGTAAAACCAGAGAAAATATTTTTAGCCCGCAGCAATGACACCGAATTCAGGAGGGGAGCTCAAAAGATGGGAATGGAATTTTCAGACAAAGTGGTACTGGTGACGGGGGCCTCCCGCGGTATCGGCCGGGAAATCACCCGGCAGTTTGCCCAGCGGGGTGCCCGCCTTGTGGCCCATTATCATCAAAACCGCCGGGCCGCCGAGCAAACCCTGGCGGACGTTCCGGAAAATTCTCACCTGCTTTTGCAGGCGGATTTGGCCGATGCAAATGCGGCCGGCGAATTGGCGCAAAAAGCGCTGGATGCAATGGGTAGAATTGATGTTCTGGTCAACAATGCCGGGGTGTATGAATTTCATCCCGCCGCTGCGACATCTTTTGAACAGTGGCGCCGGATCTGGGAAAAAACCATTCAGACAAACCTGCTGGGACCGGCGCATCTGTCTTTTCATGTGGTCCGCCAAATGATGCAAAACGGCGGGGGAAAAATTATCAACATCACCTCGCGGGGCGCCTTCCGGGGCGAGCCGAACGCCCCGGCCTATGGCGCCAGCAAGGCCGGGCTGAACGCCTTTAGCCAATCCATGGCTCAGGCGCTGGCCCCGCATAATATCTTCATCTACGCCGTGGCTCCCGGATTCGTGGAAACCGACATGGCCGTATCCCTGCTCGCCGGCACCGAAGGAGATGCCATCCGTGCCCAAAGCCCCTTAAACCGGGTGGCTCAACCGGCGGAAGTCGCCCGGGTGGTGCTGTTTCTGGCGGGCCAGGGCACCGACTATCTCACCGGCGGCATCATCGACGTCAACGGCGCCTCCTATTTGCGGACATAAACACCTTTTAAATCCATCAAATCCATTTTTAAAACGCAACCCGGACGAGCAGGAATTGAAAATTGAAGATTGCCAATTGAATATTTGTGGATGTCGCTGCGCTCCATCTTTTTTAAATGAAAAAAATTCCTGATTAAGAGAGCGCCTGTGGCCGATACCATTCCAATCAACAAAAAAGCGATTTTTGCCCTGTTCCTGATACATTTTATCGGCGATTTTTTTCAGTCCTTCATCCGACCATTGCTGCCGGTGCTGGCGGACAAATTCAATTTGAATCTGACCCAGGTGGGTATGATTACCGGGACAGCCACCTTCATGGCGTTTTTGATTCAGCCCTTTTTCGGTTACCTGGCCGACCGTTATAGAACCCGGCTGATTCTGCTGGTCGGATCGTTTGCGGGGGCTATCTGTATCCCCCTGGTGGGAATTGCGCCCTTTTTCTGGTTGGTTCTGCTGTTGATCGGGTTGGGTTCCATCAGTTCGGCAATCTACCACCCGACGGCAGCCGGGATGGTTTCGGTTTACGCCGGCCGGCGCATCGGACTGGCCATGTCTGTTTTCGGCCTGGGCGGGACGCTGGGGTTTACCTTGGGGCCGATCGTGTGCTCCGGGTATGTCACCCTTATGGGGTTGCAGCGGCTGCCGATTTTAACCGCATTCGGCCTTCTGGTCTTTGGGGTGCTTTTTATCATGATTCCGGCTGCGGACGGTACCGGCCATTCTCACAGTGATTTTTTCGGCGCACTGAAAGAAAGTCTCGGTGAAGTGTGGAAACCGGTCTTATTGATCTGGTCGATCGCATGTTCACGGGCTTTTGTGGAGCAGTCCGTGTTGACCTTCATCCCGGTTTTGACGGCCGCCGAAGGGCACTCACTGGTAGCGGTGGGCGGCATCCTTTCCCTGTTTACAGTCGGCGGATCTTTCAGTGCCATTGTCTGCGGTCACCTGGTGGATCGGATCGGTTTCAGACCCATCTACTTTTTTTCCTTGGCACTTTCCACGCCCTGTTTGCTGCTGTTCATTCACGCGGCGGATTGGCAGATATATCCATTTGCATTCTTATCCGGATTCCTGCTGCTGGCCACGCTGTTTCCGGCCGTGGCGCTGGCGCAAAAGGTGGCTCCCAAGGGGCGATCCCTGGTTTCCAGCATCGTCATGGGCCTGGCCCTGGGTACGGCGGGGCTGCTGATGCCTTTTACCGGCCGGATGGCCGACGCTTTCGGCATCCGAGCGGTTTTATACTGCGCCGCATTGATTCCCCTGGGCGCCGTTGTTTTGGTCCGTTATATGCCGGAACCCGACAAATAAGACTATTTATGAAATTTTTCTTATCACGAAAACACGAAATCTTGAAAGCACGAAATTTATCTTATCTGCTTTTCGTGTTTTCGTCCTTTCGCGCTTTCGTGATTAATCTTTCCTTTTTGGATTCCTCGCTAAGGCGGAATCTCTGCTGCACTGTGACGGGCTCTTGCGGATTATGATCTCTAAAATTAGATGCTTATTCGGCCTCACCTAAATCCGGTTCGATCTTCAGGGTATCGTTGATGCGGTTGACCAGGTTGGCCAGACCGATCACCAATGTCAGCTCGACGATTTCATCCTCGGAATAATATTGGCCGACATATCCCAGAACCTCGGCATCAACGGCGGTTGCTCCGCGGGTAACAATATCCGCAAAGCGGACGGTAATTTTTTCCTTCTCATCGAAGGCTTCGCTGCGCTGGTAAAATCGCAGCGCCTTGATCTGCTCGTCGGTCACGCCGGCCTGCTTCCCCGAAGCAGTGTGGTAGAGAGTTCAGTAGCGGCAGCCGTTTATGTTGGATGTTTTCAAATAGGCCAGCTCCTTGTATTTGGCATCTATTTTGCCCCTGGTCATGACGGCGTTGTAAAACTGGACCAGTGTTTTCAGGGCTTCCGGGAAGCGGGCGACCACCCCAAAAATATTGGGCATTTTGCCGATGTCGGTGTGCATGGCATCGTAGATTTTATGCAGCTCGGCAGGGGCTTGTTCTTTGGTAAGCGGCGTGGGTATTCCCATGGGTGTTCTCCTTTGCTGCCTTCAGCCAGGCAAAAATGCGATGAAGGCGGTTGTGGATATCCGGCTACAGCTTGTATACCGGGCGCTCGCCCTTTTGTTCGTAATAGGGCATCATCTCGGGGACGTATTCGGCCAGTTTCTTCTCGCGGTTGGCCGGCGACGGGTGGGTGCTCAGAAATTGGGGGGGACCCTGGCCGCCGACCTTTGCCATTTTCTGCCACAGGGTGATCGCGGCCTGCGGGTTGTAGCCCGCTTTGGCGGCCAGCTCGATGCCGATCTGATCCGCCTCGGATTCCGCCGCCCGGCTGTTGGGCTTCTGAACGGCCAGCGCCGCCGCGAGGGCCGCCCCGGTCAGGGCCAAGCCTTTTTGATCTGCGGCGATACCCACCGCGGCCACACCGATGGAACTGACCATGCCCACCGACATTTTTTCGGCCGAATGCTTGGCCAGCGCATGGGCAATCTCATGGCCGAGGACTTGCGCCAGTTCATCATCCGTTGGTTTGATCTGGTCCACGAGACCGGTATAAAGGGCCATCTTTCCGCCGGCCATGGCCCAGGCATTGACCGTCTTGGGATCATCGATGATCTTGATGCTCCAGTCCCAGTTTTTCGTCTCCGGCCGCATTTTGATGGCCTGGGCAATCAAACGCCCGGCAATCCTGTAGACACGATCCTTCAAGGCCGGATCGTTATCGATCTTGCCTTTGTCGGCATAGGGCTTGAGCATCTCGACATAGGCCTCTTTGGAGGCCGAGATGGCCGTGTCCTCCGAAACGATCATGAGCTGACGCCTTCCTGTGGGGCTGGTCGCACAGGCGGTCAAAAGGAGGGTGCATAGGATCATTATGAAATGCGATTTCTTCATTCGGCTGCCTTTGAATACACCTTTTCAATGGTTATCGTTCCGTAATGATTTAAGAAACATAAGGTTGCCGCATTTGGGTGTCAAGTTCCCATCAGATCCGTCAGGTTGTGAATCTAAATCGAATCAACCTGATTATTTCGATCGCGGCACCGGAAAAATCTAAAAATACCGAAACCAATTCCCGCTATTTATGAGTGTGCCATGCTGCCTGTGCGGTCCCAACGGCTTAAGGAGACGGGCAATGGATGCATCGGTGAGGAATATCTTGGCAGACCGATTCAGCCGTTTTGGGCGGTTTGGCAAAATATATCACCACAGTGGCTACTGCGCTCATGGCGGCAAATATGGTAAAGGCCGTCTGGTAACTGCGGGTGGCATCGAAAATATACCCCGCTACGGTGGGTCCGAAGGCCGCCCCCGACATGGTAAACACACCGGCCAATCCTGAAACGGTTGCAAAGGAAACCAGCCCGAAGCATTCCGCGATGATCAGCGACTGGGTCATGATAATACTGCCCATGGTGAGGCCGAAGGCAAAAGTTCCCAGATATAAAAGTACGACATGGTTGTAATGGGCCAGCGTCATGACCGCCGCACCCTGTATTAGAAAACACACCATAATGACGTATCTTTTATCCATTCGATCCACAAAGGTGCCCAGCCACAGGCGGCCGATTATACTGGCACCGGCGGTTATGCTGACGGCCGTGGCGGCGCCGGCCACCCCTAGATATTGACTGAGGAAAGATACCTGGTGGACCAGAAAGGCGATTTGTCCGGAAAGTGCCAGAAAAAATGCACAAACGATGGACCAGAACGGCAGGGTGCGCATCGCCTGGGATCGCGTCCACACCTGCATTTGGTTTGAAACGCGGAGGGTGGATGTGTGTTTTTGCCGGATGGACCAGTCGGGCGGATCACCATCCGGATATTGATTGAGGTCGGAGGGACGCTGCCGGATAAAGGTTGTGGCCGCGATCACCACAACACAGTAGACGATACCCAGAACCGGCAGTGCGATCCGCAGTCCCCAGCGAGCAATCAGGTAGCTGGCAAAAGGCACCAGCACGATGCCGCCGGCACTCAGGCCGGTGTTGGCCAAGCTCATCGCCAATCCCCGTTTGCGAATGAACCAGTTGGTGATCACGGTGTTGACCGGAATGAGGGAGGTGCAGCTGAAACCCAACGCCATGATAAAGTAGACAATGTAAAGCTGCCGGACCGTACTGATTAAACTTAAGAGTATAAACCCCGCCCCGATGATGACAGAGCCGAGCAGCAGCAGCCATTTCGGTCCGGACCGGTCGATCCGGCGGCCGATAAACATTCCCATGATGCCGGTTGTCAGAAAATAAAGCGTGACGGCTGAAGACATGGTCGCTTTTGACCATCCATGGGCGGTCCGCAGCGGGTCCAAAATTACGCCGTGACCGTAAAATCCGATACCGGAGGATACAAACAAGATGACCGTGCCGGTCAGCACGATCCACCAGCCGTAAAAGGCACGGGTGCCTGTTGGATGGAGGCCGTCTTTTTGGGAGCTGCGCTGCGAAGTCGCCTTGAATTCGGACATAAATTGTCGTTTCTTTTGAAAAAAGCCGAAGCCTGAATCAGCAGCATGCCCGAATAATTCAACAAAATCAATAAAAAGCCGGAGATACCGATTCTTTTTGCATCGATAAGGCAATTCCGCAGCTAAATTTATCTTTTAGGGTCTTGACATTATTACGGGAGTCAATCACAAATATATAATTATCAACCTTACCCGGATAAGCCGAGACCAAAATGAAATCAAACCACGAAGATCACCCAGACGAACATTGAATAATTGAAATTTGGGTTTCTTTGTAGTGCTAAACATTGTTGCATAATATGCAAAAAATCTACAATTAAGTGTTCAACAAGGAGATCAAAATGAAGGACCTCGCTTACCCGAACCTTTTTAGGCCGATGAAGTTAAAAGGCTTGAGGCTGAAAAACCGCATCACCATGGCGCCGCTTTATCTGGGGTATGCCGCCGCCGGCGGCAAGATTTCGCCGCTACTGCTGTATCACTACAAACTGATGGCCGGCAGCGGGGCGGCCATGATTATGGTCGAAAATGCCAGCGTTGCACCGGGCGGCTGCGGTTCGCCGCGAACCATTCGCTGTGACCACAACCGCTGCATACCCGATCTTGCCCGGCTGGCTGCAACGATCAAAGATCAAAGGAGCCGGGCCGGCCTTCAGATCAATCACGCCGGGCGCTTTGCCCATGTTCCGGACCCGGTGGCGCCCTCGGCGGTGACGGCATTTAAAAGAACCCCGCGCGCGCTGGCCCCAAAAGAGATCACCACCATTGCCAAACAATTTGCCAATGCTGCCTTAAGAGCCAAAACAGCCGGCTTTGATCTCGTGGAGCTGCACGGGGGGACCGGCTACCTCCTGGCTCAGTTCGTATCGCCGCGAACCAATCAACGCTCCGACGGTTACGGCGGACCGCTGACCCATCGCATCCGGTTTCCCCTGGAGGTTCTAAAACGGGTCCAAGATGCCGTGGGAGATTTTCCGGTTGGATATCGTTTTTTGGCCGATGAATGGCTGCCGGATGGTCTTAAACTAAAAGAGTCGGTTATACTGGCACAGGCTCTGGCGGAAAACGGAGTAGCTTATATTTCGACCATGGGAGGAACCTATGAATCCTTTTATCGGCCTGAGGTTGTCAAAAAGTCTAAAAAGCCGGGTTACATGGTCGCGCTGGCCCATGCCGTCAAAAAACAGGTCCGGGTGCCGGTGATTGCGGCAGGTAGAATTTCAACCCCCGCCCGGGCGGAGTCTATTTTGAAGGCCCAAAAAACGGATCTGATCGGATTGGCACGGGTGTTGTGGGTGGATCCGCAATGGCCCCAAAAGGCGCGCAACGGTCAGGATCAGGCCATTTTAAAATGCAGTGCCAAATGTGACGCCTGCATGCAGCTGGTGATGCAGGGCAAGCCCGCATTCTGTCCAAGATGGCCCAAGGAGAAGCGGGCCGTCTACCGGGAGCTGTTTCAATAATGTGGGGCAGACCTGAGATGACTTCGAAAACCGTTGTTTTGAAAAGTATTGGAACCGTTTTGATGGAGCGCAGCCGTCGGGCCAGGCGCATCAGCGTTTCAATCAGGCCTTTTAAAGGGGTGCGGGTCGCGGTTCCCTTGGGTGTATCCTTTGACAAAGCCCAAGTGTTTGTGCAGTCCCAGGCCGGCTGGATAAAAAAACACCTTGGCAGAATGGAGCTGCTGGAACGCAGGGCGAAGGTGCTATCGGTCAACCGTCCCATCAACCGATCGGCAGCCCGTAAACTGCTTATCGACCGGCTCGACCAATTGGCTCAAAAGCACGGATTTGCTTACAACCGGGTGTTTATCAGAAATCAGAAAACCAGGTGGGGCAGCTGCTCGACGAAGAACAATATCAATTTAAACGTCAACCTGGTTCGATTGCCGGATGATTTAATCGACTATACCATTTTGCATGAGCTGGTCCACACCCGGATCAAGAACCACAGCCAGCGGTTTTGGGATCAAATGGATGCACTGCTGGGAGATGCCAGAAAAATAGATAAAAAACTCAGCGCGTATGAGGTTCTCTTGATCTGATTTTCATCAATAAATCCCAAATCGGAAGATTCCGATCCAACTTAATCAACCCAACAACTCAACAAACGTAAGCGAGTAGCTTAATCGACGCCTTTTGCAAGGACGGTAAAAAGGCGGTCAATATCCTCATCGTTGGTGTACACGTGCGGTGATATGCGAATGGATTCTCCCCGGACACTGACGAAGACATTCTCCTGCGCCAAAAGGATCGGCAGATCCTTATTGAAACCGCCGGATTTGGATAGCCCGATCAGGTGAGGCGCCCGCGTATGGTCCGGTGCAACCGACAGTCCCATCCGCCGCGCCCGCTCGGCGATTTCATCGGTTTTGCTCCGGAGGGTAACGGCAATATTTTCGACGCCCCAGGCCAATATTTGTCTGATCCCGGCAGCGGCGATCGGTGCAAGAATGAAATTGCTCGCTTCGCCCTGATCATATCGTCTGGCGCCGGGCTGGTATGATTCGCGATAGTCAACCAGCCGGGCAAAGTCTTCGGAGCTGGCGCGGTTAAACCAGTTTTCTTCCAGCGGTTTGCCTTCCTGCCATTTGGGGGCCACATAACAGAATCCGAAACTGTAAGCGCCCAGTAGCCATTTGTGGGATCCGGCCGCAAGGAAATCCGGCTGAACCTTTTCGATTGAAAAAGGCATGGCCCCTATAGACTGGATGCCGTCCACCACCAGGGCGGCACGCACCGCCCGGCATTTTTGGCCGATTTTTTCCAGGTCAAGCCGAGTGCCGTCGGTCCAATGGCAGTTTGGCGCTGCCACGACGGCAGTGTCAGAATCGATCGCTGCGAGAACCGCCGGCGTCCAATCACTATCCGGCGGGCGTTGAACGGTTTTGACCACGGCATTTTTTTCCTGAGCCAATCGCATCCAGACGTATACATTGGAAGGAAACTGATCCTGAAGAATTACAATCGCCTGGTTCCGTGCGACCGGCAAATTGCGGGCAGCCAGGGCAATGCCGTAGGATACCGCGGGCACGAGGGCCACATCGTCGGGTTTGCATTCGACCAGCCGCGCAAACAAATTCCGTGCAGTGTCAGCGGTGCTGAAAAAATCACCGGCCTTAATGGTCCAGGGATTTGCCTTGGCCTGAATGGCAGCCCGGCCGTCCTCTTGGGCCGCTTTGAGCAGCGGTGATGTATAGGCACAATTCAGGTAAGTGATGTTTTCAGGAAGATCAAACATATCTCGCTGGCAGGGAATCATAAACACCTCCTTAAGCGCTGCGTACACGCGGCGGCAGGATAAATACGCGCCGCAATCCCTCTTGAAGGGAGATGGCATCCTCCGGACAAAACCGGGAGCAGACCCCGCAGCCCAAACAGGCATTTTCATCCCGCTGCGCCACTCCCTCATCGTTTAAGGCAATGGCATCGGTCGGACACCACTCCACACAGGTGCCGCAGCCACTGCAGGCTTCCGGGTCGATCACGGAAAGATGGTACGTGGAATTGATGAGCGGCAGGGTGCCGCTGCGCCAGAGTCCGAGGGTATCGCAACAATCCTTGCAGCAGTTGCAGATGCTTGTTTCGGGGCTGGATTCCCGGGAACCCGGATGAAAGGCCTTGTGGATCAACCCGGCCTGCTCCGCTGCTTTCATGATTTTCAGGGCTTCCTGCCGGTCTATTTTTTTGGCAAACCCCTGGGCGACCGTATGCCGGGCAGATTTGCCGAAAGTAAAGCAGTTCAAGGTGGGGGCAGCGGTGCTGCAGCTGCCGCCCAGCAGGCTTCGGCGCTGGCGGCAAAAACAGTACCCGACGGCGATGTCGTCAAACTTGTTGATTATCTCTTCAACTGTCTGACTGGGCAGAACGAATTCTTCGGAAACATCCAGGCTTCTTTCGACAGGTATAATCTTAATCGACTTGCCGTCCTCGGTTGTACGGGTGGGTACGGTGCGGTCCACCGCCGGGGAGCTCATGAACAGGGGCGAGAGCGTCTCATAATTATCCTGGATCTGATCCTTGAGCTCAGACAGCAGCTTTTCAAACAGTCCGGCAAGGTCCTTTTCCTCCCGGGTTCCGGCCAGCTCCACCATGAACTTGTATTCCATCAATCCGACCAGGATCAGCGGCAGGAGCCGGTAGATCATGACGCCGGCCGAACTCGGCTGATTGAATATAAGTCCTTTCTTTGCAAGGCTGGTTGCCAGCTTCTCGACTTTTTCCTCCGGAAATCCGCTCGATTGCACGAGCTGGTCCATGGTTTGCGAAGGCTTCTGGTCGAAGGCGTATATCAGGTCGAGTTCTTCTTCATTTTCCCCGACAACGGCAACGACAATGGCAATTGCCGTCTCACTTACCGGAAATGGAACCATTCCCTGTTTACAGATCACGCCTGCTGCTCTTTTGAACTTTTCCTCCATTGAGGTGCCCATCATAAACTTTTCTCCCTTTACCCTATGAAAATATTTAGCCGATAAAAACGCATTAACCAGGCGATGGCCTTTAAGTTTTATCCGCAGTTCACTATGGTTCCGCCCTCAAATGCCTTGCGTGCGCAAACTTTTGGACCCGTGCAAAATTCAGGCAGGGCATTATCTGATTTTTACCAGCAAATGATTCGATGAGTCAATACGTGAATGTCATTTACTTGAAGACTTGGGTTTATTATGGTTTGTGGGAGCGGCTTTCAGCCGCGATTTGGGCTATCAGGCACTTTTTTTGATGTACTTTCCGAGCAAACTTTTTTGAATTTGCGTTTCAGCCCATTTCAAATCGTTTTTGCGGATTCCCTTCCGGTAGAGGTCCATAATCAAACCGGCGTGGCGGGTCGCCGTTGCATGACCGTCAGAAACGGCTGCAACGATAAGACGCCAGTCTTTTGTCCGGATGAATTCCTGAAAAGAAGCCTGAATTTCGGGGAAGAATTCTTTGGGCAGGCCATCCAAAAAGGCGACATAAAACCCCAGTGAAGCGGCCGCGCGCTCATCGATGATGTGCTGCAGGGTGCCGTATTTGTGGGTGTCGGCCAAAAGGTCTTTAACGGCGCGCGCCAGGTATTCGACCGGCGAATAGCGGAAGGCGGCGATGATTTCCCGCCAGAGATCCCGGTTGAAAACGGCGTCGTTTAGTTCGCCGATCTCGTGGTAGATGTAGGTTGTTTTTTGAGCCGCCAGAATCGTCTTCAAATGGCGTCTCAACGCCTTGGGCTGGTGGTCTATTAATCCGCAGTTTGCCAGCGCGAAACTCAGCGCCGGCCGTGCCGATTTCTTGATGTAGACGATATTATCCCACAAAAAAAGTCGGGCGGAATCCTGGCGCAGAAGGACACAGTTGTCCTGGGAAAGCGCCGGAATCGTCAGCAGATCACGTGCCAGCTCGCGGTCAAGGGTGTAGACGGGGGTTCCGTCTATCTTTGATTTATCTTCGATGGCTGCCAGAAAAAAAGTAGGTTTGAGGCTGCGGGCGTAGCCGGCGCCATAAAAAAGGTTCTGAGGTTCTAAAAGCGCATTGATGCCGAGGGTATCAAACGGATCGAATGTTTTTCCGTTAATGGAGATTTCACCGAAATCGTTATCCGCATACTGATCCCATTTATTTTCTTTCGCTTCAATCCATTCCAGGACTTCGGAGGAGTCCCTTTCTTCCCAGGGCGCCAACCCATGTTCCCACTTGTAAAGATCACGTAATCGCAGCGCCAGGCCGCAGATGGAGTACATGCCTGCGTGATGGGCGTCGGAGATGTCGCAATTGTGAAGAACCTGGCGGGTTATGTTGTCTAGATTGAGCATATGTCTTTTAAGATAAGGTCAAATTGGCAATCTGCAATTGATGGCCGCACTTCTCATTCCCATGATCTTTCACTTGGCATTAAGTTGTGGTATAAATCATTATGAATACAGCATTACCAGGAAATATTGCAAAACTGCCCCGATTAATGGATTCTAATCGCCGAAGAATTTGTGGTGCGGGAGGACCCTCTGAATGAAAAACCGTCTGACCATAGGACAGAAATTGTGGATTGCTTTTGGAATCATGATATTCCTAATCATTGCCGTTGGTATCACCGGTTTGTTCAAAATGGAGGCTATGGCCGATCTGACGGGAAAAATGTTTCGCCACCCATTGACCGTCAGCAATACCGTACGAGACATCCGAGCCAACATCGTTGCCATGCGCAGCTCGATGCGGGATGTCATTCTGGCAGCCAACATCGCCCAGCTTGAAAGGGAAGCGGCCGCGGTGGATGCGAAGGCCAAAGAGGTGCTGCAGTCATTTGAGCTTGTGATCGAGCGATTTCTAGGCAATCCGGCGGACGTCCGGCAGGCCCGGGCGGCCTTCATCGACTGGAAAGTCATCCTGGATCAGGTGATTAATTTAATCCGCTCCGGTGATAGAGAAAAAGCTATTAACATTATAAAAGGCGAGGGTGCACGGCAAGTCGACGAAATGGACCGTAAAATCCAGGTGATGATCGATTTCGCCAGCCACAAAGCCGAGAGATTTCTGGTGGATGCCCGCAATACCCGCCAACAGGCATGGCTCTTTATGATCCTGTTGATTTTCGCCGCTTGCGCCTGCGGCGTCATGGTTTCCTTGTTCGTTGCGCAGGGTGTGGTCCGGCCCATCAAGCGGCTGACGCGTCTGTCGGCCGATATCGCCGATGGGGTGGCCGTCGCCGCCCAACAAGTCAATCGCCACGATGAGGTGGGACAATTGATTCGTTCGTTCAACCGCATCATTGATTCTAATAACCGCTATATCTCCCAGGCCAAAGCCATATCATCCGGGGACTACTCGTTGGCGGTCGAACTGCGCTCAGAGTTTGACGAGTTGGGCCTGGCGCTGCAAAACATGAAGCAATCCCTGCAGGACGCCCGCCAGGCCAACGAGGAGGAGAGTTGGTTGAAGTCCGGCCGGAATGAACTCAACGACCAAATGCAGGGAGATCTTGAAATCAGCATCCTGGCCCGGAATGTGGTTACTTTTTTGGCAAAATTGCTGGAGGCCCAGATCGGTGCGTTTTACCTCGCCGACCTGGATGGTCAGGAACTCCAGCTGGCGGCCGGTTACGCGCTTGCCGGCAGCAACAGCCGGAACCGCAAAATAAAAATCGGCGAGGGTTTTGTGGGTCAAGCCGCCTTGGAAGGGGGAATATTGTCGATCACGGACGTTCCCCAGGATTACTTTCGGATTGAATCGTCCTCCGGCAGCGCCCTTCCCGGCCATATCGTCGTGGTGCCACTGAAATACAGCCAAAGGCTGGAGGGCGTTATCGAACTGGGCTTTTTCAAGTCGCCGTCGGCCCTGATCTACGGGTTTTTGAAGCGGGTCGCTGGAATTATCGCCATTCAATTGAACTCAGCCCAATCTCGCCGCAAAATGGAAGCACTTTTAAACGAATCCCGGCAGCAGGCGCATCAACTGCGGCAACAACGTGAGGAACTGCAGCAGACCAATGCGGAATTGGCGGCCCAGACCCAGGCTTTATCCGAGTCGGAGGCCAAACTGCAGACCCAACAGGAAGAATTGCAACAGACCAATGAAGAACTCGAAAAGCAGGCCGCCGAGCTGGAACAGCAGGCGTCCATACTTGAAAACCAGAAAAATGATATCGCGGCCAAGAACCGGCAGCTGGAACAGTCGCGCGTGCTGCTTGAGCAAAAAGCCGAAGATCTGCGCGTATCCGGCAAATATAAATCCGAGTTTCTGGCGAATATGTCGCACGAGCTGCGAACCCCCATGAACAGCATTCTGCTGCTGTCCAAGGTGCTGGCTGACAATAAAGACGGCAATCTGACTCAAAAGCAGGTCGAGTTCAGCCAGACGATACAGGGGGCGGGCTCCGATCTGTTAAAGCTCATCAATGACGTATTGGATCTTTCTAAAGTCGAGTCCGGCAAGATGCAGCTATTGATGGAAGGGGTGTCACCGGCCGCAATTGCGGACCACATGCAGCGCACCTTTCAGCCCTTGGCCCAGGACAAAGGCCTGGTTTTTGAAGTGAAGCTGGCAAAAGATCTTCCCCGTCACATATATACCGATCGTCTGCGAGCGGAGCAAATCATCAAAAACCTCCTTTCCAATGCGCTCAAGTTTACCCACCAGGGCAAAATTGCCTTAAATATTTCACGTCCTGCTCATAACATCTTCCAGCAAGGAGAAGGTCCGGATTCTGGCGGAACGATTGCATTTGAAGTCTCAGACACCGGCATCGGAATCGCCTCAAGCCAACAAAAGCGCATTTTTGAGGCATTTCAGCAGTCCGATGGGTCTACCAACCGCAAATACGGCGGAACCGGCCTGGGTCTGTCAATCTCTTTGGGACTGGCCCGGTTGCTCGGCGGTGAAATTGCCATCGAAAGCCGGGAGGGCCGGGGAAGTGCGTTTACGCTCTTTTTGCCTGAACCGCGGGAAGCGGTGAACCGTGAAACCGGTGATGCACCTGCCGAGACTGAGCCCCAGGATAGTCCAGCGACGGCAGCGCTTGAACCCGCCCTGGCTGTCGACGCCGCCGCCTGGCAAGCGACTGCGGCCATCAACGGATTGGAGGAACTGCCGGACGATCGCCGAAACCTGGCCCCCGAAGAAAAATCCATCCTGATCATCGAGGATGATCCCCGGTTTGCCAAAATCCTGCAGGACCTGTCCCATGAAAAAGGTTTCAAAGTCATTCTGGCCGGCAGTGGCGAAACCGGCCTGCATTTTGCCACTTACTACAATCCCAGCGCCATCATTCTCGATATCAGTCTTCCCAGCATGGATGGATGGACCGTTGTATCCCGACTCAAAGATGACTTGGGCACCCGCCATATCCCGGTCCATATTATTTCGATTGCTGATAAAAACGTCGACGCCATGAAAATGGGGGCTATCGGGTTTGTCAGCAAACCGGTGACCATGGAAAACCTAAACCAGGTTTTTGCCAAAATTGAAAATGTGATTTCCAATCCGATCAAACATCTTCTGGTCGTCGAAGATGACGAAGCCCAGCGTAAATCCATCATCGAATTTTTAGGTGACAACAGGGTCGAAATCACCCCGGCCGCCACCGGCCAGGAAGCTTGGGATCTATTGCATGCGAGGCGCTTTGACTGTATGATACTGGATTTGGGACTACCGGATATGTCCGGAGTCGATTTTCTTTCCAGATTAAAGAACCACTCCGAGCTGCATGAACTGCCGGTTATTGTTTATACCGGCAAAGACCTGACCCAGGAGGAGCAAGTCACTATCAACGATTATGCAGAGAAAATCATCATCAAAGGCGCCAAATCACCCGAAAAGCTCATTGATGATACGACGTTGTTCCTGCATCGGGTGCAAACCGATTTACCCGCAGAAAAGCAGCGCATCCTCAGAATGGTGCATGACCGGGATGCCATCCTTAAGGACAAGAAAATCCTGCTGGTAGATGATGATATGCGTAACATCTATGCGCTTTCCAACATTCTAGAGGAAAACGGCATGCAGGTGCTGGCAGGAAAGAACGGCAAGGAAGGTGTGGAGTACCTTATCCAGAACCCGGACGTCGATATTGTCCTGATGGACATCATGATGCCAGAAATGGATGGATATAGCGCCATTAAAAAGATCCGCCAGCAGGAAATTTTCAAGAAATTGCCGATAATCGCATTGACGGCCAAAGCCATGAAGGGTGACCGGGCCAAATGTATCGATGCCGGTGCCAACGACTACGTGGCCAAACCGGTTGATGCCGAAAAACTGCTGTCATTGCTGCGTGTCTGGCTCTATTGATGGAAAAGCATTCACAAAACCAGAATATCGAGCTAAAGCTTCTGCTGGAAGCCATTGACTTGAAGTACGGTTATGATTTTAGAAATTACGCCCAGGCTTCGATCCGCCGGCAGATTTTGCACCTCCTCGATGAGTCAGGGTTAAACAGCATCTCGGAGCTGCAACACAAGATTCTTTATGACGAAAAATACTTTGAACAGCTGCTCATACATTTGTCCATCCACGTCACGGAGATGTTTCGCGATCCCGGCGTATATCAGGCCATCCGCGAGCAGGTTCTACCCCTGCTTAAAGAACACGCGCATGTGAAAATCTGGCATGCCGGATGCTCCACCGGAGAAGAAGTTTACTCCCTTGCCATTTTGCTGCACGAGGAGGACCTTTACTCTAAGACCCAAATCTATGCCACCGATTTTAACGAGGTGATTATCAATAAGGCCCGGGAGGGTATCTATCCCCTCGGCTGCATGAAGGGCTACATCATCAACTATCAGAAATCGGGCGGACGCGGCGCTTTCACCGACTACTACACCGCCCGCTATAAATTCGTAAAAATGCGGTCGTATTTAAAGTCCAATATCATTTTTTCGGATCATAATCTGGTAACGGACGGCGTCTTTGGCGAAATGGATTTGATTTTCTGCCGCAATGTTTTGATCTATTTCAATCGTGACCTCCAAAATCGAGTCATGCGGCTTTTTCGGGACAGTCTTTACCCCGGCGGCTTTCTTTGTATCGGCGCCCAGGAGAGCGTCCGCTTTACGGCCTACTCTCAAGAATTTGAAGATTACGTGAAAAGCGCTAAGATATATCGGAAAAAGGTCGGACTGCCCGAATCTGCGGCCAAATCAGAGACCATGTAATCGCCTATAAACGCGGGCTGCGCGGTGCCCGCGGCCGACGGACAAGTCCTGCCGCAGGAGGACACGACCGGCGGTCCCAGGCAGCGCCTTGAGGAGAATTTTTTTCGGATTTGTTTGAATCGCGTTCGATATGAAAAAGCCAGGGAGAGAAACAAAATACCAAATGGTGGCCATTGGCGTTTCTGCCGGCGGCTTTAGAGCACTGGGCGCCGTTTTGCCGCAGCTGACCAAGGATTTTGATCTTTCGGTGGTTGTGGTCCAGCATATGGATCCCCATGCGGATACGTTCCTGGTCGATTACCTGAATTCGCGATGCCCCTTGAAGGTCAAGCAGGCCTGTGAAAAAGGTCCCATTGCAGCCGGCGCCATTTATCTCGCACCGCCGAATTATCATCTGTTGATAGAACACGACCGGACTTTTGCGCTTTCCATCGACCCTCCCGTCAATTTTGCTAGACCATCCATTGATGTGTTATTCGAAACGGCGGCCGAGGTTTACGGCGCCCACCTTGTGGGGGTGATCCTCACCGGGGCCAATTCAGACGGGAGTCAGGGTCTTAAAAAAATAAAAGGCCTGGGCGGCCTGACCGTAGTCCAGGATCCGGCAACGGCCGAAGCTGTCCAAATGCCGAAATCCGCAATTGCCGCGGCCAAGGTCGATTGCATCCTGCCGCTGCTAAAAATAGGTCCGTTTTTAAATCGTCTGGCAAGGGAGAACCAATTTGAGTGATACGGATAAAATCAACATCCTGCTGGTGGATGACTACCCGGAAAATCTTCTGGTGATGGACAGCCTCCTGGAGAGTCCTGAACTTAATTTGCACAAAGCGGCTTCCGGCAACGAAGCGCTGGCTCTTCTACTTGAAAACGAGTTTGCCCTGGTGCTGCTCGATGTCCAAATGCCGGAGATGGACGGCTTCGAAACTGCGGAACTGATGCGGGGCAACCGCATCACCCGCCGGATTCCGATCATTTTCGTCACGGCCTTTAATCAGGAACCCCGCCACGTGTTCAAAGGCTACGATGCCGGTGCGGTTGACTTTCTTTTCAAACCGCTGGATCCGCACATGTTGAAATCCAAAGTGCATGTATTCGTTGAGCTCTATAAGCAGAGAAAGAATCTGGAAGAAACCGGGCGCAATCTCAGCCGGGCCGTGGCCGAATTGGAAACGCGATCGGCCGAACTGGCCGCCGCCAATGAGCAATTGAAGCAGGAAATCAAGGAACGCAAACTTTCCGAAGCCGCCCTGCAGCAAAGTGAGGAACGCTATCGCACCCTGATTGAGACCATCCCGCACGGCATCCAGGAAATCGATCTCAACGGCCGTATAATTTTCGTCAATACAGCTCTGGAGAAGATCTACAAATGCGACCCGGGGGGGCTGACCGGGCAGCCGGTATTAGAACTAGTGAAGTCCGGTTCCGACCGGCAGAGTTTTGAAAAATATATTTCCGGCCTTTTTGACAAGCATGGGGTTGTTGAAACCTATGTGGGCAAAGGTGAAACCCGCGACGGCCGGCTGATAGACTTCCAGCTGGATTCCAATTACAAGCGGGATGCCCAGGGGGCGGTCATCGGTTTGATATCCGTTTTCACCGACATTACCGAACGCAAAAAAATGGAAATCGAACTTCTCAAGACCAAGAAACTGGAAGCCACCGGGATTCTGGCCGGCGGCATCGCCCACGATTTTAACAACCTGCTTTCACCTATTTTGGGTTATATGGATCTGGCAATGCTGGATTTGACGCCGGACAGTCAGCTTTTTAAACGTATGGACGAAGTTAAGAAGGCCGCCGAACGGGGCCGCAATTTGACCCTGAAATTTATTACCTTTGCCAGTGGCGGCGCCCCCATAATTAGCGGCCGAATTACCCGCACCTTTCTGGAAGACACGGCCGACCGAGCCTTGGCAAACAGCGGGCTGGCCTATGAGCTGTCGCTTTCAGACAATCTCTGGGCTGCCCAAATCGACGAACATCAAGTTGGTCTGGCCCTCCAGAATATTCTGGACAATGTCAGGGAAAACACGGATGCCGGTCAAACGGTCAGAATATCAGCCGAAAATATTGAAATAAGAGACCCGCACAGCCGCCCCGGGGTCTTTATCAAAGATGGTAAATACTTGCGCATTCGGATCCAGGATCAAGGCCGGGGAATATCGGAGCAAAATTTGGGCCGCATCTTTGACCCCTACTTTTCCACCAAAGAGATGGGGGCCCAAAAAGGGATGGGCATGGGGCTCACGGTAGCGCACTCGATCATTAAGCAGCATCACGGCAATATTGCGGTAGAATCGACTTGGGGTATCGGCACCACGGTCGATATCTATCTGCCCGCTGCGCCGCACCCATCGCAAATGAGGCGATCGGCGATTAAACGCTAAGGGTCACCGTATCGGCTATAAAATATTTTGATTGAACCTTCGTGGATTCGTATCCAAGCTGGGCAATTGGCAAAATTTGGTTGCATGATCCATATTGCCGGCTGACAGGAAACGGGCCCATTCCAACCCGTGCTTTAAAATAAAGGAAGATCTTATTAAATTATGATTACGCTATCACCCGCCGCCAATGATTCCATTGTAAAAAAACGGGATGGAATCGCCATTTTGACCGGCCTCACCTGTGGTCATGGGATTTTTCACTTTATGCAGCAGAGCTTTGCGGTGATGCTGCCGGCCATCAAAGAGACGTTCGGTATCAGTCCGGTTGAGATCGGAGCCCTGATGGCGGCCAGAGAAATTGCAATGGGGGTCTCATCCCTTCCCGGGGGCGTCTTATCAGATCGCTTGGGACGCCACCGGGGAATCATTATGGCTGTCTGTATGGCGCTGTTTGGTTTCAGTTGGCTGCTGATCGGCTTTGCTCCGGTTTATCCACTGCTGATTGTCGGGATGGTTTTTGTGTCGATCGCCACATCGGTCTGGCACCTGCCGTCTATGGCGGAGATTTCGCGGCGCTTTTCCGACCGCAAAGGGGCTTCGCTGGCAGTATTCGGCATCGGCGGCAGCTTTGGCGACATTTTCGGTCCGGTCATCACCGGAATTCTGTTGAGTGTGTTGGCTTGGCGGCAGGTCATTTCGATTTATGCCGTTGTCCCGCTGCTCGCCACGTTCTGGTTCATCGGAGCCTTCAGCGGTTTTGGCCGGTCCCGTCAGGTTGATGAAACTGCGGTTGAAACAGAAGTCGATCTTAAAACCCAAATCAAGATCACCAAACAATACTTCAAAACCACCGCGATCTGGAAGGTAAACCTGGTGGCCGGTCTGCGGGGCATGTGCTACACGATTTACGCCACTTTTCTGCCTCTTTATATGAAAGAAGGCCTCGGGTTCAGTTCTCGATCCATCGGATTTCACTTCGGCCTGCTCTGGGCGGTGGGGATCGTGGCCAGCCCGCTGATGGGGCACCTTTCGGATCGCCTCGGCCGAAAACCCGTGCTGGTTCCCGCCCTTTTGTGCTCGGCGACGCTGACTGTCATTCTGGCACTGTTCGGCCAAGGCATCATGTTCACGGTCATCATCGGCCTGCTGGGCATATTTTTGCGCAGCGACTATGCCCTGCTTTCGGCCGCCATCCTTGACATCGTCGGCCAGAGGGTGGCCACCACCATGCTGGGGGTATTATCCTTTCTGAGGTTTATCATGGCGGCCGTCTCTCCGGTGATCGCCGGCTTCCTCTACCAGGCATACGGCATGCGGGCCACGCTCTTTTTCACGGCGGCCCTGTTCGTGGTTTCGGCGGTCACATTTGCCGGTGCGGATTTAACCAAAACACCCGCCCCGGATGTTAAACCATAGGGGGGCGAAACATGGAAACCATCGTCAAGTCTTTTTGTGCAAGGCTTTGCAGCGGCACCTGCGGCATACGGGTAACATTCGAAGGCCAAAGAATCACGCACATCAAGGGCGATCCGGATTGCCCCTTTAACCGCGGCGCCATCTGCCCCAAGGGCCGCGCCCTGCCCGAACTGCTGTATCATCCGGATCGGCTGACCGTGCCGTTAAAACGAATCGGCCGCAAAGGGGCGGGTCAATGGCAGCCGATATCCACCGATGAGGCCTTGGACACCATTGCCGCAAAGTTTAAAGGCTATGCTGAAAATAGCGGACCGGAATCTATCATGCTGTTTGCCGGCGCCTTTCGCGGCCTTGAACGCGATTTCATCCAGAGATTTGCCTGTGCCCTGGGAACACCAAATATTGTCAGCGTCGATAACAATTGCCATGTCCCCCGAACGACGGCCGCCAGATACACCTTCGGTGCGATGCCCTTTCCAGACTACGAGTACCCGCCCCGATGTCTGCTCATCTGGGGCCGCAACTCCCTGCAGACCGGCGGCGACGGTTCGCCGATCCAGTTCCGCCCTGCCTTCGACAAGCACACCCAATTTATCGTGATTGATCCCCGGAAAATCGCGCCGGCCGCCAGGGCTGCCATCTGGCTCAAACCCAGACCCGGAAGCGACGGCCTGCTGGCCCTGGGCATGCTCAATGTGATCATCAACGAAAAACTCTACGATGCCGACTTTGTCGCCAAATGGACGGTGGGTTTCGACCGTTTAAAGGATTTCGTTGCGGCTTACCCGCCCGATGATGTGGCGCAAAAAACCTGGGTGCCGTCATCCCTTATCGAACAGGCCGCCCGGATGTTTGCCACGGCCAAGCCCGCTGCCGTTCAATGGGGCAACGCCCTGGATCAGACCAGCAACGCTTTTCAAACCTGCAGGGCCGTGGCCATTCTTATGGCGATTACCGGCAATCTGGACGTCCCCGGCGGTTCTGTGTTTCCGGACAGCGTGCCCCTTCTCAGGGGGGAAGACTTCAGCCTGGCCGAAGGTGTCACGGGACCCCGCAAGGCTTCGGTGGGCAGCCGCTTCAAACTGGCCGCCCGGGCTAACCTGGTGCCGAGCCAGGAAGCCAGCCGGGCCGTTCTTTCCCAAGAGCCCTACCCGCTCAAGGCGGGCCTGATCTTCGGCAGCAATCCCCTGTTGACTTATGCCGGGGCCCGAGAGACCTATGCGGCTTTTAATAAACTCGATTTTATGGTCGTGGCCGACCTTTTTATGACCCCTACGGTCGCGATGGCCGATATTGTCCTGCCGGTGGCCGCCAACCTGGAATACGATGATCTGGTACTGCATCGCCTCGGTGTAGCTGCACGTCCGAAACTGATTGCGCCGCCGGGCGAGTGCCGATCGGATATGCAGTGGATCAATTTAATCGCCGCCAGGATGGGGTTCGGTCATTTTTTCTGGGAAAACGAGGCGGCTGCCCTGGATGCTATTTTAGCACCGGCTGGTTTGACTTTTAACCAATTGAAGTCCAGGGGGCTGCAGGCCGTCGAACGGCGCTACAAAAAGTATGAAATCCGGGGATTTGCAACCCGCACCGGCAAGGTGGAACTGTTTTCCGAAGCGTTGCAGGAGATGGGCATCGTTCAACTGCCGGTATATCTTGAGCCGAAACTGACCCCGTTCGGCTCGCCGGACCTGGCCGCAGAATATCCCCTGGTGCTCACCAGCAGCAAAAATCCGTTTTTCTACCACGCCAGCCATCGCAACATAGCCGGCCTGCGCAAGCTTTCACCGGTGCCGCTGGCCGAATTGCACCCCCAAACCGCGGCCGACCTCGGATTGAAAACGGGAGAAGTGGTCTGCATTGAGACACCCGTGGGCAAAATCAAACAAACTCTGCGCTTGAATGCCGATCTGGACCCGCGCGTGGTCATAGCGGCCTTTGGCTGGTGGTTTCCGGAACGGGGACCCTCCGAGCTTTACGGCTGGCAGGAGGCCAATTTAAATCTGCTCACCGACAGCGCCTCGCCCCACGATCCGGCCCTGGGCAGCGCCAATCTGAGAGGGCTTATGTGCAGGGTTTACAAAGCCGAATAGTGGCTGTTTGTTATTAGTTATTGGTTATTGGGAAAAAAAGAATAATATCCGTCAAGTTTATTTAGAAATACGGACAAGAGGATTAGCCATGACCCAATATCGTATTATCGGAAAACGTCTGCCCCGGGTGGATGCCCGGGACAAGGTCACCGGCAAGGCGTTGTACACCGATGATCTGTCTTTGCCGGGTATGCTGTGCGGCGCGATTCTGCGCAGCCCCCTGCCCCATGCTAAAATTGTCGGCATCGATGTTTCCAGGGCCCTGAAACTTCCCGGCGTCAAAGCCATTGTGACCGGGGCCGACACGCCCCAAATAAAATTCGGTATCATTTCCAGGTCACCCAAATATATGGATGAATATCCGTTGGCAGTCGACAGGGTGCGTTTCATTGGTGAAGAGGTGGCGGCCGTTGCCGCGGTTGATATGGATTTGGCCTTGGAGGCGCTGGAGTTAATTAAGGTGGCATACGAAGAATTGCCGGCGGTTTTTGATCCGCAGGAAGCTCAGAAACCGGGTGCGCCCCGGCTTCATGAGCATGCACCCAACAACATCAGCCGCGAGTATCACATCAAGAAGGGAGAGCCGGAGAAGGTTTTTGAGGAATGTGACCATATCCGCGAGGATACGTTTACCACCCAGTCGGCCATCCACTGTTACATGGAACCCCGGGCGGCGCTGGCCAGCTGGGACCCATCCGGCCAACTTACGGTTTACACCTCGACCCAGACGCCTTATTACGTCCAGCAGCATTTGGGGTTGACGCTGGATATGAATCCGGACAACGTCCGGGTGATCAAACCTTACGTTGGAGGCGGGTTCGGCGGCAAGTCGGACGGCTTGTCCGCGGTGGAATTTTGTGCCGCCCTGCTGGCCCAACATGCCGATCGGCCGGTTAAACTCGTATGCTCGCGGGATGAAGAATTCAGCGCCGCCCGCCGAAAGCATCCCGCCCGGATAACGATGAAAACCGGTGTTAAAAAAGACGGCACCATTCTTGCCCGCAAATGCCGGGCGGTCCTAGACGGAGGTGCCTATTGCAGCCTGGGTCCCTTGACCACGGTTTTGATGGGCACCTTTCAAACCCTGCCCTTTAAATTCGAACATTTCCAGTATGACGGCTACCGCATTTACACCAACAAGCCGCCCTGCGGCGCCATGCGGGGCCACGGGGGGCCCCAGGTTCATTTTGCCCAGGATGTTCAGCTGGATATGATTGCCGAAGATCTGGGATTGGACCCGGTGGAGATGGCCCTTAAAAACGGTTTGCAGACGGGAGACGAATCGGCCGCCGGATTTAAGATCGTCAGCTCTGGCTTTCGAGAATGCTTAGAAAAGGTATCGGCCCGGACCGGATGGCGGCAGAAACGCAAAGCCGAAAAGCGAGATGCCGACAAAGCCACCGGCATCGGCATAGGATGCGGCGGATTTCCTTCGGGTGCGGGATTTTATTTCAATAAAACCACATCGGCCCATTCTTCTGTTATCATCAGGGGCGGTGAAGGCGGCGGACTCAGCGTGTTTACCGGCGCTTCCGACATCGGCCAGGGTTCGGACGGCGTTATCTGCCAAATTGTGGCCGAGGTGCTGGGGTTGTCCCTGGAAGATATTCATCTGACCAGTGCCGACACGCACCTGACACCGCCGGACATGGGCACCTATTCGAGCCGCGTGACCGTGGCAGCCGGTAATGCCGCCTTAAATGCAGCCAATACGGTAAAGGCCGAGTTATTTAAAATTGTGTCCAGTGAGTTGGAAGCCAACCCGGATGATTTAACGGCCCGGGACGGCAAAATTTATGTCAAAGGCAGCCCGAAACGATTTTTGTCATTTAAAAATGGCCTGAATTTATATCAGAAAAGAAACAACGGAGCGCCGTTGGTTGCCCAGGGTTCCTACAATTCGCCGGACCCACTTTCACCCACCTACAGCTTCGGGGCCTATATTTGTGAAGTGGAGGTCAGCCTGAAAACCGGTGAAGTCAGAATAAAAAAATTTACCGTGGCCCATGACTGCGGGCAGCCGCTGAATCCCTTGTCCGTGGAGGGGCAGATTGAAGGCTGTATCGGCATGGGGATCGGCTACGCGATTTCAGAACAACTGATCTTTGAGGGCGGCCAGACCTTGAACCCGTCTTTTTTAGACTATGGCGTCCCGACGGCCGACCAGATGCCTGAAATCAAAATCAGCCACGTCATCACGGACGACCCCCACGGTCCCTTCGGTGCCAAGGAAACCGGCGAAGGTTCGCTGGATCCGGCGGCGCCGGCCATTGTCAATGCCGTCTATAACGCCACCGGCGTAAGAATTAAGGACCTGCCCATTACGGCGGAAAAGATTCTAAAGGGACTGAAAAGCTGCGGTCGATGAGTGCTATCACACACCAATACCGTAAAAAATCGGCTAGAATACCTGACTTAAGAAAATTCCAAGCACCAAATAGCAAATCACAATCAATATCCAAGCTCCAAGTTCCAATGATCCAAACAGGTGCTGACTTGCCGCAGTGTGTTCCTTCAGTCTGAACTCAGGAAAAATGAAGTTTATCAGGTCGGACTTATGGCCTTTAATCCACTGTATTCCAAGATTGGTTTGGAATTTGAGATTTGGGATTTGAAATTTGGAATTTCTGTGATGTAATTTGGGAAAAAGGGAGTTTGATGAATTCAAGCCGAGCTTTATAAATTACAGATAAGACATTTTACTATCTCAGCCCATACAGTCGCCCGATAAAAAACAGGACCCAGCTTGAAATCAACAGGGCACCGGCCAAATTCATCACAAAACCGACGACCAGCATCCGGCTAAACGAGGCGCCCTTTACACCGCCGAAGGCCAGACCGTTGACCCCGGTTGCAATCGGACTCATAAAGGCGCACGTGCTGGATAGGGTGATAATGATCAGCATCTCTAAGCCGGAAAAACTCAGGGTCCGGGCTAAAGGCAGGGCCATCACAAAAAAACTGAGCTGGACGGCCGTATTGCTGAGCAGTTCGGTTGAAAAGGAGGCGGCCAGGGCAACCAAAAAGAAAAGGGTAAACGTCGGCAGGCCGGTTGGAATGATCCGGGCGGACCAGTTGGAAAGATATTCGTGGATGTTGAAGGCATACAGGACCGCCGCCAGCACCACGGCAATACCGACGAAGACAAACCCCCTGGTGGGCAGCTCATTATAGCAATCCGGTATTTTCAGTAGAACCGCTCTGGAATTGTTTTTATCGAATTCTCTCAAAGGTACAAAGAAGAGAAAAAATATAAACACGAGGGTCAGCGCTGCGGTGACGATCAATATCGTCAAAATTTTATCCGGAAACTGCATCAGGAGCACCGACAAGCCAAACGACGTCAGAAAGTATAATGCCGTTATCCAGACGGTGATTTTCTGGAAGGGATGGTGTATCCGATCGGTGTTAAACGGAAGCTGAATAGGGTTCTTCCGGTATTTGCCGGGGCGCAGTACCATAAATAAGATCAAAGCCGCAACGCCTGCAAAAACAATCACCAGGGGAATGCCCCAGATGAGCCAGGATGCAAAGGTCAAGTGCTGGATGCCGGGAACGTTGTTTAAAACCGCATAGGTGACCAGGATGCCGTTGGCCGGCGTGGCCGTAATCGAGCCCATGCCGCCGATGTTGGCTCCGTAAATCGCCGCCAGCGCCAGCATCGTGGCCACACGCTTGGAGGGGCCGTTGGCTTCTTCGTAGGATTGCCGCAGCAATTCCAGAAGGGGCAGGAGCGTCAGCACCGTGATGGCATTGGGAATAAAAAACGATAAAAAAGCGGAGATGGCAATCAGGTAAAAAAGAATTTGAGACAAAGAAAGATTTTTTTTGCCGATAAACCAGTAAACGAGTCTTTGCGGCAGACGAACTTTGATCATCAGGCGCGAGACCAGAAAACCGCTGATGAAGAAAAAAATAAGCTGAATTTTATCCATGCCGATTGCCGTTGGGATTCCATTTTGGGGTCACGCATTGTATCCACTGCCGATATCTCACGATCAAAGACGGTAAGGCTGTTTTGTATACTATGGCGGCTGAAAATTTTCAACTTGGGAGCTATCTATTCCACCGCTGCCGAATGGATACACCCGGCAACTTTCTCCAAACCCACCGGGCGGCCCTGCTGATTAAATTTTTTAACCACGAGGAGCTAAAAAAAGCTGAAAAAAATGCGGCCTTAAATGCGCTAAAAATCTAAAGGATAGTTGTTCATCGGCCGATAATGCGGGTATGGAAGAAAAAGAGCGCAGAAAATACCCGCGCGTCGACACCAGCAATATGATTGCCTGTTGCTGTTTGGACGAAAATGGCAACGAGTTGGATCACTGCATGGCGCGCGCGATGGATGTGAGCCCGGTCGGCGTAAAATTAGAAACATTCCATGAAGTTGAATCAGGAATAATTCAGCTGAGTTCAGTCGATTCGGATGGCGCCTTGATTGATATTAAGGGCCGCGTCGTTCATAGCCGCAAAACCGAAGACGGCAGATACGAAATCGGGGTCTGTTTGGAGGGCACCGAGCTTGAAAACACCCGGTTTGCATTGAAACTGATCGGTGTTTGCCATCGAGCAGAGCCGGCCGTCATCATGGTGAAAGGCGGGGAAAATAAGGAAAAGGAGCGTAGAAAATACCCCAGAGTCGATACCAACAATCTGATCTCCTATAGTTGTGTGGACGAAAACAACAATGAGCTGGATCATTGCATGGCACGGGCTTTAGATGTGAATCCGCTCGGCGCCAAGCTTGAAACCTACCAGGAAATTTTATCCGAAAATATTCGCCTGACGTCCGTTGATGTCGATGATAATTTAATCGATATCATGGGCAAGGTTGTTCACGCCCGCAAGGCTGAAGACGGCAGATACGAAATCGGGGTCAGTTTTATGGGGACCAAAACAGAAAACACCGATTTCGCGTTGAAACTGATCGGCGTCTGTCATAAAGTCGAGCCGGCCTTTATCATGGTGAAAAGGGCATGATCATGAATTTATCCTTTTAAATTTTGAATGACCTAACCCCCCATTTTTTAGCCGTCCCCGCTTCTTAACTCACCACGCAACAGCGAAAACAGGACCCCCAGGGTGCACAACAGGGAAAAGATAAAAAAGGACACCCGCACACTCTTCAGGAATTCATTATAATTGGCCGGTGAGATCGGTTCCCGGCCAATGAAAATGGCAAAAACCACCATGGCGACCGCCATGCTGACCATCTGCCCCAACAGGCGCATGGTTGCCACGGTTCCGGAGGCAATGCCCAAATATCTGCTTTCGACAGAGCTCATTATCGCGTTCATATTGGGGGATGAAAACAGGGCAAAACCAAATCCAAGCAAGGCCAGCGTCAAAACGATTAGAAGGTTCGGTGTCTCGGTTCCGATAAAAACCAGTAAAAACAAGCCGATGGCTGTGATCGCCATCCCGGCCGATGCAATCCGGCGCGGCTCAATCCGGTCGGAAAGCCGGCCGGAAAGAGGCGAGAAAACCGCCATCACAATGGGCTGGGCAATCAGAATCGAGCCGGCATACTGGGGGGGGATTCCTTTGATATACTGCAAATACAGGCTGAGCAAAAACGTCAGGGCGAAGGTGGCCGAATAATTAATCAACGCCGATAAGCTCGAAAAGGTAAACAGGCGGTTTTGATTGAACAACTTAACCTCAAACACCGGATGGGCGACATGCAGTTCGAGTCTGATAAAAAGGAACAGACCGGCCAGGCCGGCAGCCATCAGGTAAACCGACGCTATGCGGGGCAGCAGCGATGCGCCGTAAATTAATACTAAAATTGAAAGGCCGTAGAGCACGCTTCCGCGGATGTCCAGCGTTTCCCCCCGGGCATCCGCCCATTCCCCTATTAAATATTTGAAGGTCAAAAAAACCGAGGCGGCCCCGAACGGGACGATGACCGCAAAAATGCTGCGCCAGCCCAGATAGCGGGTGATGAAACCACCGGCAAACGGTCCGACCGACAGCCCGATATAAACCGCGGCGACATAAATGCCGATGGCGCGCCCCCGGCGGGACGGCGGGAAAATGGAGGTGATGATGGCCATGCCCGTGGTCACAAATCCCGCCGCACCGATACCCTGCAAAACACGCGTGAAAATGAGCATTTTTATAGAGTATGAAAAAACTGCGAGCAGTGATGAGAGGGTGAACAGGATGACGCCCCGGCTAAAGATTTTCTTGCGGCCATAAATATCCGCCAGTTTGCCGAACGGCACCAAGAACACTGCCATGGCCAGCAGAAAGGAGGTTGCCACCCAGCTTAAAATAATGGCATCGGCTGAAAATTCGGCCTGGATGGCGGGCAGCGCCACATTGACGGCGGAAATCATAAACGGACCCATAAAGGACGTCAGGGTGGTGACAAAAAGGGCGGATTTTTCTTGCGGCCTGTCAGGGGACACGGGCTGTTTACTCCATATTCATCATTAATGTTCGGATCCGGGAGACTCATTGTTAATGGTTTTAAATGCTTGTCACAATCAGCGCGTTTTATTTAAATCTGGGATCAAATGCAAATTTCTCAGGGTTTCCGATTGAAATCTTTTTAAAATCGGAATGCAGGGGGTTTATCAGATAGTTGAACTCTTTGGGGATGATCGTACTTGGCGCCTTTAATACCGCACTGTAATGGCCAAATGACCGCGTGTAAAGATTAAAATTATGCCGCTACAATTGGGTCTTGGGTTCATTGCCAAATTCTGCATATTATGGATGCTGATTTTTCAATTGATATTCAGCTGCCGTCAGGTATGATGGGCTTGCGCATAAAATGGAAACCAAATTAGGTTTACCTTTAAAGGAGGCCAATCATGGATCAACATCAAATTGACTGGAACGAGAAAGTCGCCGCCAAAATCATTAAAAACCTTGAAAAGCGCCGCATGGCCGGCA
>CAYTBC010000034.1:0-31402 GCA_964435765.1 uncultured Desulfosarcina sp. | reverse complement strand
CCGGTAATCCGGTCGGGGTGTTGTACACGAGCATACGAGAAGTCGCCATTAAATTTAGCGGTGATAATCGAATCGTGGTCATGCCGCATACCCCGTTTTTGTGGGGACCCGCCGCCGAAAATAGTCCTTCCGGCCAATATTATGGGAGCATCGATACGCCTAAATAGCCAGCCATCCTGCGCCGGCCGGTTTATCTCGAAAAACGGCCGGCAAGCCTGCGAATCGGAAAAGCTCCCGGAGGGCGCTGCCGGGGTTCGTGCCCGGAGAGCCCTGCGGGCACACGCATTATTTTCGTACCTGACCCCATCCTGCCCGTTTTCGACCTAAAGTTTTGGCAAAATTTGCCGATTCCATTAAGAACATGCCAAAACCCAAAAAGTATGATCAGCGATGAATATGTCAAAATCAAACAAGCATATGGGCAGCTGCTCAGGACCTGTAGTTCTGAGCGGAGGAGAAAATGACCGGCGTGCCGCCGAATTGACCGAGCTGTTGAGAGCGTGCCGAGATCTCAGCGATATTTTAAATCTCCAAGAACTATATGCAACATTTGGCAGGATCATCAAACAAAAATTTGGAATATCCGAAATGGGCCTGTTTGCCTATGATCCGGATAAAGAGAATTTCGAGCTGGTTTATAGTTTTGGTTTGGGAAAACTAGAATACAAATTTAAAAGAGATAAAAAGGAATTGTGGCAGACTATTCTGCGGGATAAACCCTTTGCCGTCGTGGATGACTCCGGCAACCCCATCTTTGTCGAGTTCCTGGAAAAAAAGGATCTAAATATTTTGCCCTCCGAGCTGTGGGTTCCGATGGTCATGCGGCAGGAGGTCATGGGGCTGTTGACCATCGGCTTGAAAGCCGGCGGTCAAACTTTCGACGATTTCGATCTCTACTACCTCCAGCAGATTACCGCGCAGGCCGCTGTTTCAATAAATACCTGCCGCCTTTACGAGCGGCGCAGACAGGAAAAAGAAGATTTAGACAAAACCCTGCAAAATTTGTCGCTGCTCTACGGCATCGGCAAGGCCATGAACTATATCAGTGACCTTAAAAAGCTTCTGCAGTACATTTTGAGGCAGGCGATTGATATTACCGCGGCCGAAAAGGGTTCGCTGATGCTGTATGATATCGAAACCGATCTGTTAAACATTCGCGTGCTGGCCGGTTCGGAAGATACCGAGTATCAGGACAAGGTCAATAACAACGAAATCAAATGCCGCAGTTTCAGGCCGGGGGAGGGGATTGCCGGACGGGTTTATTTAAACGCGCGACCCATGATTGTAAACAATATTCGGGAGGACAGTCTGTTCATTGAGTCGGACACATCCTATGTCCGCTCGATTGCCTGCATTCCCATGGTTGTATACAACGATGTTATCGGTGTCATCAATGTAACCAATAAAAGAAACGGCAAAGAATTCACCGACCAGGATATTAAGATGTTAAAAGCCGTGGCGGATCAGGCGGCCGTGGCTGTCAATAAAGCCCAGTTATGGGATATGGCCGTTACGGATTCCTTGACCGGCCTTTACGTGCGCCGATATTTCATGGTCAAACTGCAGGAGGAAATCTTTCGGGCCGAGAGATACAATAAGATAATCTCAGTTATTATGGCCGATCTGGACCGATTTAAAAGAATCAATGACACCTATGGCCACGATGCCGGAGATCTGGCACTGGAAGCCATCAGTCAATTTTTGCAAAAAAATATAAGGGATGTGGATGCCATTGCACGATACGGCGGCGAGGAATTCGTCATGCTGATTCCGGATGCCGATAAGGAAGCAGCCTTCAGCCTGGCTGAGCGTCTGCGCCAAGAACTCGCCCGCCTCAAGGTCGAAAATCTGCCGCCGATTACCATCAGCTTCGGAATTGCCACCTATCCCACGGATGGCACCGATATTGAAGACTTGATTAAAAAAGCGGATGCCGCCATGTATGCCGCCAAACGAGCGGGCCGGAACCGATCAATGAAATACTCTGCGCAAATTCAGGCCGTCAGAGACGAGAACTCAAGCCCTGACGGCAGAGTGCAGAGAGCAGATAACAAAGGACGCAATACCGAGACCAAATGGCAGAAGTTGGTGCGCCGGCGGAGTCCGGATCTGCCCTCGTCCTAAAAGGCCGGGCGGCCGACAGGCCGAAGCGGAACGCGTGAAATAAGGAGGCCGGGAGGCTCGGAGGCGGGGAAGCAGGAAAGCCTGGAAAAAGAAGGCAGAAAAAAGAGCGTGGCAAAGACTTTGAAAAGCGTACCTATCAAGCTGCCCTCAGCACTCATCTCTTTAAATTGAAATCAGGTTTTTCACTTTTCAGCCTCCCGGCATCCAAGCTTTCCGGTCTATCTGCCATGAGCTATCCACCGGCACTGAATGTGCCCTAACTCAACAGACCCAATCAACTCAACTCTAACCAACCCACCCGTGCCCTTACATTAGCCTTTTCTTTTTTTGGCAAATCTATTACAATTTCACTTGTGTCTATCCGGCGGACTTGATATTTAATATCAATAGCAGCTGCCTATTGCCTATTGCCTATTGCCTATTGCCAATTGATAATTGAATATTTATTCAATCTTTCTTAATCAGGAGGATGTATGACTGACATCATGGATGTAATCAAGGAAAGAGACCCTCACGAAAGGGAATTTCACCAGGCGGTCACTGAAGTCATGGCGTCCGTCAAACCGGTTCTGGATCAAAATCCGATTTACCGGCAGGCCAAAATACCGCAGCGACTGGTGGAGCCCGAACGTGTCATCATGTTCCGCGTGCCTTGGGCGGACGATCAGGGCAGTGTTCAAGTGAACCGCGGATTTCGGATCGAAATGAACAGTGCCTTAGGGCCGTACAAGGGCGGTCTGAGGTTTCATCCGTCGGTTAATCTGGGTATCCTGAAATTTCTGGCTTTTGAGCAGGTCTTTAAAAATTCGTTGACCACCCTGCCCATGGGCGGCGGCAAAGGTGGTTCCGATTTTAATCCCAAGGGCAAATCCGACAATGAAGTGATGCGCTTTTGCCAGAGCTTCATGAGCGAGCTTTTTCGGCATATCGGTCCAAACACGGATGTTCCGGCCGGGGATATCGGTGTCGGTGCCCGGGAAATCGGTTTTCTTTTCGGCATGTATAAAAAGCTGCGCAATGAATTTACCGGGGTCCTTACCGGCAAGGGCCTGAATTGGGGCGGCAGCCTGATCCGTCCGGAAGCCACCGGCTATGGATCCGTTTACTTTGCCGCCGAGATGTTGGCGACCCGCAGCGAAACACTGGACGGCAAAACCTGCCTGGTCTCAGGGTCCGGAAATGTGGCCCAATTCACCGCCGAAAAGTTGATTGAATTAGGCGCTAAAGTGGTGACGCTGTCGGACTCTTCGGGTTATATTTTCGATGAAAGCGGCATCGACCGGGAAAAGCTTGAATACGTGAAAGTCTTGAAAAATATTCGCCGGGGCCGCATTTCTGAGTATGCCGACAAGTTTGCTGCGGCCGTCTACACCCAGGTTGATCCGCTTCTAGATCATAATCCTCTTTGGAACCATAAAGCCGAATGTGCGTTTCCCAGTGCCACCCAGAACGAAATCAACGGCAAAGACGCCCAGAATTTGATCAATAACGGCGTGATGCTGGTCTGCGAGGGCGCCAACATGCCGACGATACCCGCGGGCATCGACATCTTTAAAGCCAACAAAATACTTTACGGACCGGGCAAAGCGGCCAACGCCGGCGGGGTTTCGGTATCCGGACTGGAGATGACTCAAAACAGCATGCGGCTGTCCTGGACCCGTGAAGAGGTGGACGATCGTTTAAAGCTGATCATGAAAACGATTCACAGGACCTGTGTGGATGCCGCCGAACAGTACGGGGTTCCGGGCAACTATGAGGCCGGTGCGAATATTGCCGGTTTCGTCAAAGTTGTGGATGCCATGCTGGATCAAGGGCTGGTGTAAAAATTTCCGATTGAAACGGCCCTTTTCCGCAATCTCTGCGTCTATCTCAGGATTTGATTGTGCGGCGTACTTCGTGTACGCCTCCGCACAATCCTTCGATATCCTTGACCTTGCGAAAAATTGCTCGTTTCAAATCGGAAATTTAAGCTCTTTGTAGATTCCCATGATGAATCTTTTGATTATCGTGCTGGCGATCATCCTGCTGGCGGGTTTACTGTATTTTGAGAAAACCGGCCCACAAAAGGGGAAATTGCCCACCAAGACCGTTCTTTCGTGTCTCTTCATTCTCACCGCCCTGGTTCAAGCGCATCCGATCCCCGGTTATTACCAACTGTTGCTGTTCGGTTTGATATTTTGCCTCGGCGGCGACGTTTTTCTGGCCCTGCCGCAGGACAGGATGTTTCTGATGGGGCTGGTGTCTTTTTTAATGGGCCACGTATTTTATGGGATCTGTTTTTTTTATGTGGCTGACATCAGCCAATGGACCTGGATCGGTTGTCTGGTGGGGCTTTTCGTCAGTGGGCTGGTGTTTTATTGGCTGCGGCCGCATCTGGGGTCGATGCGGATACCGGTTAGCGCTTACATTGTAGTCATTACCGTGATGGTTATCGGCGCCTGGACCGTTCTGGGTGATACCAAATTGTCTTTTGCCGGCCGGCTGCCGGTATTTATCGGGGCCGTGAGCTTCTATCTTTCCGATTTGTTTGTGGCCCGGGATCGGTTTTTAAAATCAGAATTTACCAACCGCCTCATCGGCCTGCCCATGTACTATTGCGGTCAGTTCCTGCTGGCGTTTTCGGTGGGCCTTCTAAAATAATGCCTTTGCTTTCATCTTAATTGTGACAAAAAAGTTATGTTTTTGTGATGACTTTGTGAATTAGGCCGGTTATCCTCTCTTCAAGGCAACTGCCGATGTTTACATTATAGAAACGAAATTTGAGTGATTCCGATAGGAAGGTTGGAACGATAGCCTCTTTTAACCGGGTGGGGATAAACCCCACCCCTACCCAACCGATTTATCAATTTCTCGTAGGGGCTGGCTTTATGCCAGCCCGGATAGGGTGCTGGTACCTGGAAATCGCTCAGACTAGGTAGAAATAATCGATATGATTAAGTTCCTGGCGCAGCCTGCAATCTTAACCAACACACGGGTTAAAGAAAGAAGCAAAAGATGAAAGATAGGCGTCGATTCATTAAATGGTTGGTGGGATTTTCCGGCAGCCTGGGGCTTTTGTTCAGCCCGCTGGCCGCCGGACTCGGTTTGGTTTGGGCCAAAGCCAAAAAAATTATTCTGCCCAAAGGCACTCGAATGGAAACCCTGATCGGGAAAGATCCCGCCGATTTGGATACCCACTACCTGGAGCTGACGCCTTTGGAGAAATTCGGAACCATGGGGTTGAAGGATTACCAGGCCGACTTGAGCAGCTGGCAGCTTGAGATTGGCGGCCAGGTAAAGAATCCCACCAAGCTTTCCTATGCGAAAGTCACTGAAATTCCTTCGATTAAAAGAGATGTCCTTTTGATCTGTCCGGGTGTATTTGCCTACAATGCCCGCTGGGAAGGTGTTTCAGTGGCCAAATTGCTGGAAATGACCCGGATGAGCCCTGGGGTGACGCATGTGTCTTTCAGCGGCCCGAACGGCACCCATGAAAAATCGGAACGATTTCCTCTATCGGATATTCTTAGCGACAAGGTGTTTTTGGCCTATCGGGTGAATGACCAGGTTTTGCCCCGAAAGCATGGCTTTCCGCTGCGGGTTGTGGCGGAGGGATATTATGGCGGCGACTGGGTTAAGTATGTCTATAAAATTACGGCCCATCAATCATAATTTTAACGGTGATGGTCGGATGCGGATGTGAAATGATGAAGATAATGCCCGGCAAAAAAGAATTGGGAATGCTGCTGTTGCTGGCCCTTGGCCTTTACTTCCTCCTCGTATTTTTCGGCGGTGGGCAATCGAAAGCTGAACATCCTGAATTCGCCAAGGCCGTCTTCCGGGTCAGTTGATACGATGTGAGTGAAGGAGTCCTGGAGGGACTGAAAGGGGTTGAACGAGTCAACAGCGACGTTGATAATTTCACGGAAACAAATACCGTCTGGTATGATCCCGCTTTAATCAGCATTGACAAAATGGAGAAAGCCTTAAAAGATGCTGGACTTTACCTGGGAACCGCCCAATAAAATTGCGCAACTATTTCAGCGCGGGAAAGTTTTATCCAGGTATTTGTGAAGATCGCCGGCAACCGGCATATCGACCACTTTAATCTGTCCTGCGACGACCTTGCCTTCGATGTCTTTTAATTCCACCCTGACCGAGTTTGGCACGGCCCTGTTCAACTCCAAAAGGTATACGGCGCCATTGTCCATGCTTACCCAGTGCTGCTTGCCGAAGGTGCCATCCATATAGCTTTTGATGACCTCCTCATAGACAACCGCCATATCCATTACGACCGAGGTCAGAAGAACGTCGGCCCGATCGATGGCGCGTTTATCTCCGATAACGTCAATAAACCATGCTTTGCCGCCATCCGGGGCTTTCTTCGTCGAACAGGCCTGCAGCATGCCGAAGGAGGCCCCGTCGCCTAAACCGAAAATGACGTCGGCACCGACGGCAATTTGGTCCTGGGCGTTGCGTTTGCCACCGGCAGCATCGGCATAGGCCGCTTCTCCGATGACACTGTAAAGGAGCCTGCAGTTCGGATTGGAAGCTTTGAGCCCCTGGGCAAAACCGGCCGACATCCGGTTCCAGGTAGGCGGTTCGGCGGAGGCAACGATTCCGACTATATTGGAGCGCGTCATTTTGCCGGCCAGCCAGCCCGCCAGGTAGCAGCCGCCCTGGGGTTGGGTGTCGATGTCGCTGATCAGCCCCGGCGTGACGTCATGATGATTCTCAACCGTGGTGACCTTGACCCCTGTTTCTCTGGCAATTTCCGGTGCAACGGTTTGGTAGCCCGAGGCATGGCAAATGATCAATTCACAGCCTTTTCTAACCATGTCCCGCAGAGTGGGTTTGATATCTCCGTAGCCAAGGGCTTCTGCAAGTTCGATTTTAAAACCGTACTTTTGGGCCACGATTTCAAGCCCCACCTTGCCCTGTTCATTCCAGCCTTTATCGGTGCCGGCCTCCGGGAGCGCCAGCCCCACCAGTTTGGGCGGGCCACCGGCTAGCGCCGGGTTGATTGCAAACAAAAGCGAGAATATTAAGATTACGAAGGTGCAATTTCCTTTTATCATGTGATCTCTCCTTGATTGAGCGAGTCCGCTGATTAATCCGCCTTAAAAGGCTTATTCATAATTGTGAACTATTTTTAAAACACGTGCAGCCTCTTAATGCGCACCGCGCTTGTATGGGATTCCCAAAGAAGACGGCAGGTTGGTGGATCTCGCAACGCACAGCAAGGCAAAAATTACCACCAGGTAGGGCATCATTAATATAAAATCGGCGCCGACATTTATCCTCACCACCTGCAAAGCGCTGGTCAGCGCCAATGCAAATCCGAACAGCAGCGCGCCGTAACAGACTCTGGCAGGATTCCATTTGCCCAGCATGACCACCACAATGGCGATGTACCCCCGTCCCATGTTCATATCCGGCACAAAGAAGGCCAAATCACCCAACGCCAGGAAAGCTCCTCCCAGCCCCGCCAGGAGTCCACCCAACAGGATCGAGCCGTAGCGGATGCGCTTGACGTTAACACCGGCGGCATCGGCCGCCCACGGGGTTTCACCCACTGCCCGCACATGCAGCCCAAAGCGGGTCTTGTACATCACAACGTAAAAAACCGGGACCAGCATAAAGGTTGCGTAAACCAGCCAATGCTGGTTGAATAATGCCTGTCCGACCAGCGGGATCCTGGATAGCAACGGAATTTCAGATGTGTTTCCGGCTCCAAACAAGATCGGAAACTGATTTCCAAATACCGCCCGATGAAGGAAACTGCTCATGCTTTGGGCAAACATGGTCAGCCCCAAGCCGACAACGATTTGATTGACACCAAGAGTGATTGTCAAAATACCAAATACGAGGCCCAGCGTCAAGCCGACGGCACCGGCAGCCAAAAATCCGAGAAACAGACTGTCCAACTTCAAGGCCGCCAAAAACGCCGAAAAGGCACCGGCAACCATCATTCCTTCAATCCCCAGGTTTAACAGGCCGGAGCGTTCAACATAACTGTCGCCCAAAGCGGCCAGCAGGATCGGAGTGGTACCCCTCAGGGTAGAGGCCATCACGGCCGTGATTAAGGCCGGTTCCAGGATAGAACTCATTTAAGCCCCCATTTTTTATCGAAATATTCTGAAGCAGCGAAGAATAAAAGCGTCAGCCCTTCTAGTACATGGACAAAAAATACTGGGACGCCGAGGTCGCGCGCCACAAACTCCCCGCCAACCGCCAGAAATGAAAAGAAAAATGCCAACGGAATAACGGCCCATCCATTTAAGCGCGCCAAAAAAACCAAAGGGATCGCCGTCATTGCATATTGAGGATTCCAGTTGCCCTGAAAAAGCCCCTTGATAGCCAGCACATCACTGACACCGGCCAACCCGGCAAACCCGCCGCTGATCAACAGTCCGTAAACGGTCAGGCGCGGGAGGCTCATGCCGGCGTGGCGGGCAGCTGTTTTGTTGGCCAGCATGACCCGGAACTGATAACCCAGGGTGGTCCGCCTGACGACCCAGTGCATCCCCAGCAGGGCGATGATGCCGATGATCAACCCGATGTGGACGCGGGTCAGGGGTATCAAGGGCATGCGGTAAGCCATCGGAATCAGAGCCGTTTGGGCCGGCACGGTGGACAGGTCGTTGATGGGTCCTTTGACCAGCCAGGAGACCAGGTTGATGGCGACCCAGCTCATCATCAATGTGGTGATAATCTCGTTGATATCGTAGCGGGCTTTTAAAATGGCCGGAATCGTGATCCAGGCCATGCCGCCGCCAATACCCAGCAAAGCCACCGCCACCAGATAGACAGGGTAGGGAAGGGCGGTCGCAAGGTGCGGTGCGGACCATCCCGTCAGCATTGCCCCGATCAGAAACTGCCCTTCCGCCCCTATATTCCAGAGGCCGGCCGAAAAGCAGGGCAGCAGGCCGGCTGAAATGATCAGCAGGGGGGCCATCTTAATGACGGATTCAATCACCCCCAGCGAGGTGCCCATACCCCGTGCAAAGAGAAGACGGAAGTACATCAGGGGGTCCTTGCCGATGAAGAGCAATATAATGCCGCCGGTGATCAGGGAGAAAAGAATCGAAAAGATCGATAGAATCCCCGGTTTTAAATCGGCCCAATCGACGGATTTCATAGCAGCCACTATTCAAAAATTCCAAGCATGAGTTTTCCGATTTTGTCGGTTGAAGCATCCCCCCGGTTCATCAACCCGATGATCTCGCCGTTAAACAGAGCGCCGATGCGGTCGCAGCAGCCCAAAAGTTCGTCGATATCGGAGGTGATCAGCAGAACAGCCGCTCCCTTGCGGCTCGCTTGTATGAGAGATTTATGTATAAAACGAACGGTTCTGGCATCAAGCCCGTAAGTCGGGCTGCTGCAAACCAGCAGGTCCGGGGTTTCCGTCAGACCGCGGGCTAAAATGAATTTTTGAATGTTGCCCCCGCTGAGCGCGCCCATGCGGGCCTGTGGTCCGGTGGTCTGTATCCCGAAACGGTTGATTAAATCCACGGTGAAAGATTTGATTTTCGAAGGGTATAAAATGCCCCATTTGGAAAAAGGGCGCTGGCCATAACTTTGCAGGACGGCGTTTTGGGATAGGTCCATATCGGGCACACAGCCTTCATTGATGCGGTCATCGCTGATGCAGCGGATCCCCAGCTCAAAGCGTTTGGCGATGCCTATATGGGAAATGTCCTGTCCCCGGTACAACAATTGGCCCGCGGTGATGCGCCGCTGCCCTCCGACAACCTCCGCCAGCAGACGCCGGCCTTCGTTATCGACCCCGGCAACGCCAAAAATTTCGCCTTTGCCAATGCTGAAAGACACCCGTTTTAGACCAATCCGTCGGCTGTCGGCCCAGGCCTCAACCTGCCTCAACTGCAAAACCGGCCGACCATCGGATGCCTTTGCGACGACTTTGGCCTCCGAGGTGGGGATCGCACCGAACATCAAGTTGAGAATTTTATCCGCGGCGGCTTTGGCGTCCATTGCCATGAGCGCATCCCGAGACAGTTCGGCCGCCTTTATCCCCGCCCGCATAACGGTGATGCGATCCGATACTGCCAGCGCTTCGTTCAAATTATGGGTGATCAAGGCGATGGCCTTGCCGGCTTTGCGCAGAAGCTGCAAGGTTTGAAACAGGCGTTCGGTTTCGACCGGCGAGAGCATCGAGGTGGGTTCGTCCAGGATTAATATCTCGGAGTCATGAAACAGTATTTTCAGGATTTCAGTTCGTTGACGTTCACTGACCGCAAGATCCCGGACTTCTCTGTCAGGATCGATCGAAAGACCATATTTTTCAGATATTTTTTGAAGTTTCTGCCGGGCCTTTTTCAGGTTCAAAAAGCGGCCGCCCTCGAATCCCAGGATGAGATTTTCAATGACCGTTAAATTGGGCACCAGGGTAAAATGCTGGTATACCATCCCGATTCCCATTTTCAAGGAATCCTGCGGGGACCGTATCTGGACCGTTTGATCATGGACGCGAATGCATCCGCTATCCGGCCGGTAGACCCCCGTGAGAATTTTCATCAGGGTGGTTTTGCCGGCGCCGTTTTCTCCCAGAAGGCTGTGAATTTCGCCGGAGCGCAGATCAAAATCGACCGTGTCGTTGGCCGCCACACCTGCAAAGCGCTTGGTAATACCGGTCAATTTTATGAGCGAATTGTCTTTCATCTTTTACCCAAACGGATAACTTGTAGAGTCGGCCTTGACGCCAGCGAGCCTTCCGAATTCCGTCTTCCCTTCGCATTCCGCTCCCCGGGCCGTCGGCTTCCAGGCAGCATGGGAATCCAATCAAGCAAATCAACTATCCTCCAACTGCTGTAATTCCTGATCGAAAGCGGCATTATGGGAATCCATCTCATCGGTTACCTTTTCAAGCTCTTCAAATAGCCTGTCCATTGCCGACTGACTGGCGTGGATGGATTGGGAAAGTTCGCTGATCCTCCTGCCGTCCTGATCCTGGGAAGCCTGCTGCATGGAATGGTGGAGGTGCTTCAGCTCGACTTCGCGGGATTCGATATCCTTTTCCAGGCGTTTGGCGCGGTTTTCAAGGGGTTTGATGATTTGCGACCGCCGGGCGATGACATCGGACCTTTTGCGCCGCAACTCTTTTTTGGCCAGTTTCGCATGGGCGGTTTTGAGGGATTCATTTGACCCACTGTTCGAGGTGGAAGGCCTTTCATCGTGCCAGCCACCCTTTTCGAGAAATTCCTGATAACTTCCGTCAAAGATTTCAATGGCTCCGTTTTGAAACACGACCAGCCTTTCAGCCAGGGTGTGCAAAAACATCTCATTGTGGGTAACCATGATCACAGTTCCCTCAAAAAGATCGATGGCAGCCAACAGCGCATCACAGGACTCCATATCCAGGTGGTTGGTCGGTTCATCGAGCAGCAGCAAATTGACCGGGGTCGCCAAAAGCTTGCCCAACATTACCCGGCTTTTTTCGCCACCGGACAACACGCTGATTTTTTTCAAGGCATCATCGCCGGAAAACATCATGGCGCCGCAAATATTGCGGGCCCGCTGCCGGTCGATATCCGGGTGCGAATAGAGTATTTCCTCCTCAACCGTTCGGCTGTCCACCAGGCTCTGGACATTGGTTTGTTCAAAAAAGCCTTTGATGGCAGCCGGATGATACTCAATTTTTCCGGATTGCGGCGCCAGCGCACCGGCCAGCAGTTTTAACAGCGTGGTCTTGCCTTTGCCGTTTTTACCAATCACGCAGATCCTCTCGCCCGCGCCGATGCTGATATTGAAATCTTTAATCAGCGGCTTTTGCGTCTGATAGGCAAAGGACAGGCTGCGGGCAGCTAAGATCTGCTTAGCGGAAAAGGGGCTGCTGCGAAAAGAAAAGTCGAGGTATTTCAGCTCCTCGAGTTTTTCTTTGGTGTCCATTTTTTTCAGAGTTTTAATGCGGGATTGAACCAGGTTCGCCAATCTTGCCTTGGCGCGAAAGCGGGTGATGAACTGTTGAATTTCTTTGCGGCGGCGTTCGTCGTTGATCCTGGTTTTTTCGTAGACTTCTTCATCCTGGGCAATCTGATCGTAGTACTTGGCCGTATTCCCGGCTATTTTTCGCAGTTTGCGGCGATGAATTCCCATGGTATGGGTTACCACCTTGTCCATAAAACTGCGGTCATGGGTGATCAGCATCAACTCGTGAGGCCAGGTGCTCAAAAACTGCTCGATCCATCGAATGGAGGTAATATCCAAAAAATTGGTGGGCTCATCCAACAGCAGCAGGTCCGGCTCCGCCACCAGAGCCTTGACAAGGTTTAGGCGCACCTGGAGGCCCCCTGAGAATTCCCGGGGATGGCGGTGAAAATCCGCCTTGCTGAAACCCAATCCGGCCAGAATTTTTTCAACTTTCCAGGAGTGGTCTTTCTCGGCTTCGGGCAGCGCCCGCATGCCCTCATTCAGAGCCGAGTCGGCCTTAAAATCCAGATGCTGCTGCACATGAACGATACGATAGTTTCTGGGAATGACGATTGAACCGGAATCCGGCTGCTCCTCGCCGGTAATCAGCCTAAAAAGCGTGGTTTTGCCATGACCGTTTGCCCCGACCAGACCCACCCGCTGCTTCTGGTTGAGCGCAAAGCCGATCCCATCGAATAGAATTTGATCACCGAAACTTTTTGTCAGATTTTCTATGCGAATCATAAATAAAATGCTGTTATTGGGGGCGGATTAATTAGGAAATCAACTTCCGCCAAAAGGGTTTTCTGCGGATTTTCCGCATGAGCTTTATGATCCGATGGGATTTGTCGGTTGGCAGGTCAAACTGCTGACCAACAAAGGCATCCAGACATTTTGCCCGGCAACGCTGGAAGTTTTTTTTGGAGGCGTCCAGTTGGACCCCTTCGAAAACGAATCGGCCGGCCGCGCCGCCAGCCGTATCGGCTATCATACGATGGTGGAAAAATCCGGAAAGATAAGAATACATACCGAACCAATCGTCTTTGCGGACATCGCCATATTTCCCGCCGGCGTAAGCCCGCAACACGGCGATTTGAAGGTCGCAATCCGCCAGCGCACACGCAAGCCTGCGGTCCGATGCCTCGCTGTCGGCAGTGTTTTTGCCTTTATCCTGTCGGGTCAATCGGCGCAAATTGCCGGCTGCGGCGCTTCTATCCACCAGGTTCATTATTTTTTCCCTTAGGTACCGCAGGCGATCATTTTGCCGCATGGATTCGGTTTCGATTTGCAGAAGATCGTTTAAAATACCTTCGCTGGCTTCCGGATCAAAAAGTTGAAGATTTTGATAAACGGTTCGATGATAGTTGTCGGATTTATCGGAAGGCTTTTGGGTGAATTTTTTCCATACCTGCTCAATTGTTAATTCCGGGGATATCTGAATCCGTTTTCTGCGACCCAATAGCACGCTTGCCATCTCCCTGTTGTGGCGACCCTGTTCTGCACCGATTGCAATCCGGACCGCTGATGTCTTTATTGCTTTTTCTAACTTGCGCTTTTGCGATGAATTCTTTCCTGCCAGACTTCCTTTAGCCTGTCAACAATCAGTTCGGATGCCTGCGCCGCCAGAGCGTCATATATTTTCGGATGCATTTCAGGTTCGCTATCGGCTGTCATGGTCTCCCGGTACATCCGCCTGCCTTCTTCAACCGTTGTCCTTAATCCCTCAATGATATGCTGAATCTGTTTTTGATCCGGCAGGGAAAACCGGTGTGCAATCATGGCGGATCGTCTGGCAATAATTTCCAACTGGAAGTTCGATTTTTCAGGAATTGCCCGTTCTCTTAAGCTGTGATATTTGACGGCATCGCAGATGTCCGCGGGGATGTTAAAGCGCCTCAGCGCCAAGGCGCTGACCTCGGCGTGGGTGACGCCCAAAATTTTTTGCTCGGCCGCACTGGCGCCCTGCCCCGTCTTTGTTTGCAACGCGACGATTTGCCGGTGGTCTTCAGCAAAATAGACCACGATGATCAGCTTGCCGATATTTGAAAGCATTGACACGGTAAACAGATCGTCCGGGCTATGGTGGTGCATCATGGCGGCCAGCACCCGTGACAGGGCGCTGCTGAAGCGCGCCTGTTTTTTAAAAATATCGAAGCTGAAATCCTTCAACCCCAGACACTTGGTGAAGTGATCGAGCAGAAAAGACGTTACCAGGATCTGCTTCATATTTCTGTAGCCGAGAAGGGTTACGGCCGTATGGAGGGATCGCACCACCCGCCCGTAAGCGGCTTTGTTGGCCATGTTGAGAAAGCGCACAGCAACATCGGGAGATAGTTTGTCAACAATCAGGCCATAATTGCTGTCCGGATTGTTCAATAACGCTAACACATCAAATGCGGCGGCATCAACCAGCGGGAGGTTTTCGATCTTTTCTTCCATTATTTCCGTCGTGTATTTACCCGGCATATCTAGCATACTCCACCGTCGTTTGGGGCCTCTTGGCCGGCCATTCACGGCAAGAATTAACGAATCCATGACCCCCCAAAACGTAATCCATGGCTTTCTTCGGCATCCTTGACACAGTGTGCATATTCGAATATAATCGCTAATTTAACAGTTCACAAGGATATCACCTATGGAGCGACTTGTCATCCTGAAAAACCCGCTGACGGCGTTGGGCCGCCACACGGTTAATCTGGTTCTGGAATTGGGCCGGATCGCTCTGTTTTTTTTTAAGGGCCTTATCCTTATTTTTTTCCTGCCCTTGCAGGTTTCCAAAATCAAACAGCAGATTTATTTTATCGGAATGAAATCGCTGTTTGTAATTTGTCTAACCGGCGCGTTTACCGGCATGGTGCTGGGTATCCAAGGTTACTATGCTTTGGTTAAATATGGCTCCGGTGGTGCACTCGGATCGGCCGTGGCACTGTCCCTGGTCCGGGAAATGGGCCCTGTGATGACTGCCATCATGGTGATCGCCCGAGCCGGATCGGCTGTGGCTGCGGAAATCGGGATCATGCGCATATCCGAACAGATCGATGCGCTGGAAACTATGGATATCAATCCCATCCGTTTTCTGGTGAGTCCGCGAATTGCTGCTGCGCTCATCAGTTTTCCGCTGCTGACGGCCTTATTTGATGTGGTGGGCATTTTCGGGGGCTACCTGACCGGATCCGTGCTGCTGGGCATCAACCCCGGCGTGTATTTCGGCAGAGTGGAATCCAGTGTTGTGATGTCGGATGTCATGGGGGGCTTTATCAAATCGATCGTATTCGCCGTGGTCGTAATTACGATCTGCTGTTATCAGGGCTACTACACCCACCACCGGGCCGAATTCGGAGCCAAAGGAGTCAGCCTCTCAACTACCTCCGCGGTTGTGCTTTCCTGTGTTTTAATCTTAATCACCGATTACGTGCTGACATCCTTTTTACTTTAGCAAAAACTATGGACCAGCCTCTTATTCAGTTTAAAGATGCCGTCAAGAAGTTTGGCGATAACGCCGTATTGGACAGGGTTAACCTGAGTATCTACAAAGGTGAAATTACCTCAATCATCGGCAAAAGCGGCACGGGCAAAAGTGTCTTGCTCAAACACATTATCGGACTCTATCAGCCCGAGTCAGGACAGGTGCTTTTTGAGGGCATGCCCCTGTCAAAAATGAAAAGCGGTGCCCGGAAAACGCTGAAACAAAAATTCAGCTACATGTTTCAGGACACGGCCCTTTTTGACTTTCTGACGGTGTTCGAAAACATCGCACTGCCTTTGAGAGAAAAAACCGCGCTGCCGGATGGTGAAATTCAACGGCGTGTGCGCGATAAAATGTATCAGCTCGACCTGCACGACATCGATCTAAAATTTCCCGCCCAACTCTCCGGCGGGATGAAAAAACGCGTTGCGCTGGCCAGAGCGCTGGTGACCAATCCTGAAATCGTTTTGTTTGACGAGCCGACCACGGGCCTGGATCCGATCAGAAAAAACGCCGTTCACAGCATGATTTCCGATTATCAAAAGCGGTTCGGTTTTACGGCCATCATCGTGAGTCATGAAATACCGGACGTTTTTTTTATATCCCAACGGGTGGCCATGATTGACAGCGGCAAGATTCTTTTTGAAGGAACATCTGAGGAGATCCAGCAGGTGACCACCCCTGTTGTCAAAAATTTTATCCAGGGATTGGAAAGCCCGCACGACGATCTCACCGGCATTGCGTCACAGGCTTTGGGCAAGCGGCGCTTAAAACAGGAGATGAACCGCTTGCAGCGGCACAAGATTCCGTTTTCGATCGTGCTTCTAACGGTGGAGAAACTTGAAGATATCGACCGTATCGCCGGGCATATCGCCAGTCAGACCATGTTTAAAACATTTGCCAATGTTGTCAAACAGAACATTTATATTACCGACACCTGTTTTCGCTATGATATGAATAAAATACTGGTCGTGTTGCCTGATACCGATACTGGCCAGGCCGGGGCGTTTTGTCAGAAGTTGTCGCGCAATCTGGGATTCAGCAATTTCTTAAAGGAACCCGGAACCGGCCAGGGCATTTGTTTTTCGGTCAATGCGGGCATTGCCCAGGCGAAGGCCGACAGTCTTTTGGAGAAGCTGCTGGAGGAAGTCGAGCAGCGGCAGAATATTTTTTATGAATGCCAGCTGTAGTCAACAGTTTTATTTTCTGGAGGTAGCATGAAAAAATCATCCGTTGATCTGGGTGTCGGGATTTTTGTCCTCATCGGCTTGGTGTGTGTGGGCTATCTCACCATCCGTCTTGGAAAAATGGAAGTGTTCGAAGACGAGCACTATTATCTCAACGCCCGGTTCCAGTCGGTTACCGGGCTTAAAGCCGGGGCCAACATCGAAATCGCCGGGGTTCCGGTGGGCAAAGTAAATTCCATTTCGCTGGATCTTAAGGAGCACGTTGCGATGGTTCAATTAAAGCTGAAAAAAGACGTTGTCTTAACCGATGATGTCATCGCCTCAGTCAAAACTGCCGGCTTGATCGGTGATAAATACATTAAACTGTCGCCGGGGGGGTCGGGCGAGATTCTTGAACCTGGTGACACCATCCTTGACACCGAATCGGCTCTGGACATTGAGGAAATCATCAGCAAATATGCTTTCGGCGGCGTATGATCGATGCTTGACAAACGGGGCGAAATCCGTATGTTATATGCGCAATTTATGGGATGACGCAGGATGAATCAAGGGCTATTTTCAAATATAAAAATTCGATCAAAATGGAGTTAAGCGAATTCCATAATTCGTCATTATTCATTATTCATTATTCATTCATTTTTTCATTTCCGACCGGACCGGTTGGGTATGAGGAGGCCGCTTATGTCAGAGGAAAAAAAAGAATTTGTGGTGAAAGATCGCCGAATTTTTTCGCAGGGTAGCCAGGAAGATGCGAGCAAAGAAGCCGCGGCACAGGCTGACCCTTCACCGGCCGATGAGACCCGGGCCGCTTCTTCGGACGAGCAACGCGGGGAAACTGAAAAACAGGCAGCCTCACAACCCGATGAACCCGAGAGCATGCCGCCGCTGCCGGAAATCAATTTTGCGACTTTCGTGGTATCCTTAAATGCGTCGGCGCTTTTGCACCTGGGTGCCATCGAAGATCCCACCACCGGCGAGACCAACAAGAATCTGCCGATGGCAAAACAAACCATTGATATTTTAAGCATGCTGGCGGAGAAGACAACCGGCAACTTATCCACCGATGAGGAGAAGTTGTTAAAAAACATCCTTTACGATCTGAGAATAATTTACGTGAAAGAGTCGGGATGATCGTTGTTGTTAACGCAGTGGATCGGAAGATAAAGCGTTCGTAATTTACCGACGATACGCCAGGCGTTCATGAAGATCTTGTCTCCCGCTAAAATCAACCTGTTCTTGCAGGTTACCGGAAAACGGCCGGACGGCTATCACGAGTTGTTCTCCCTGATGTGCTGCGTGAATCTTTTTGATTCGATAATTCTTCAATTCGGCGGTAAAAAGATAGCGCTTGAATCGTCCCACCCTCAAATCCCCCTTGATGATACAAACCTTGTCTTCCAAGCTGCCGCCCTGTTTTTCAAAAATATGCATTCAAATGACGGGGTCAAAATTATCCTTGATAAATCCATACCGGTTGCTGCGGGTTTGGGAGGCGGCAGTAGCAATGCCGCCGGCGTTCTGAAGGGACTGAACCAGCATTATAACTATCCTTTTTCCCGGGAGCAATTGATGTCCATGGGGCTTTTCCTGGGCGCCGATGTCCCCTTCTTCCTTTTCGAGAAACCGGCCCTGGCGACCGGAATCGGTGAGAAGCTGGAAGCATATCCGGAGGCTTTGCCGTATCATGTCATCCTGGTGAATCCGGGTTTTGAGGTTTCAACTGGAGAAGTTTATCAAAACCTGAATTTAAGATTGACAAAATGCAAAAAAAAAATTACAAAAACCTCTTTAATGAAAACCGGTTATGATGTTTTCCGGCATTTGTGCAACGACCTTGAAGCCGTGACGGTATTGAAATTTCCGGAGATAGATGTCATCAAGGCGCGGTTGTTGGAACTGGGGGCATTGGGGGCTTTGATGTCGGGAAGCGGGCCGACCGTATTCGGTCTGTTTGCCGATCCGGAAACGGCCGGCAGGGCAATGCCGGAGATTGCCCGCAACTCCCGCTGGAATGTTTATTGCGCTGCAATCATCAATGCGGCACGGCCTGCTGAAGATTGATGCCGGAAGTCCGCTTCAAGGGGCAGCAGTCGGATTTGCCGATGAAGGCGGGGAATTGTTTTAACATGTTGGGGCGTCGTCAAGTGGTAAGACACAGGATTTTGGTTCCTGCATTCGGAGGTTCGAATCCTCCCGCCCCAGCCATTTTTAAAATTAGAACTTGTGCAATCCGAGTCCGAACTTTGTAAAAGCTCAGTTGCCAAAGTAAAAATATATCGGCACATCTTGGTTTTGAATTTCTGTCATTGGGTATTCAGATTTGTTTCGGATTTCGCGATTCGGAATTCGAATTTACTAATTGTTGTACAAAATGCAAGATTTTAACTCTCAACCAGGCAATGGCAGCGTGTAAAAACACTTAAACCAATTAAACGGTGGCAGAAATGGAAGGAATGGCCATTTTTACGGGCAACTCAAATCCCGCCTTGGCAAAAAAAATCTGCGATTACCTGAGTATGCCTATCGGCGGCGCCAAGGTAAAAACCTTTAGCGATGGCGAAATTCAGATTGAAATCAACGAAAACGTCCGATTGAAAGATGTTTACGTGGTGCAGTCAACCTGTTCGCCGGTCAACGACAATCTCGTTGAGCTGTTGTTGATGATCGATGCGTTCAATCGATCTTCAGCCAGAAAAATCACCGCGGTGATTCCCTATTACGGCTATTCCAGGCAGGATAAAAAAGTCGCTCCTAGGGTCCCGATCAGCGCCAAACTGGTCGCCGATATGCTCACCGTCGCCGGCGCCGATCGAATTATCACCATGGATTTGCATGCCGGCCAGATTCAGGGATTTTTCAACATTCCGGTCGACAACCTTTTTGCGGCGCCGGTTCTCATTCAATACATACGCAATAATTTCAGGGATGAAATGGTCATTGTGTCGCCGGATGCCGGGGGGGTGGAAAGGGCCCGGGCGTTTGCCAAGCGTCTGAACGCTGAACTGGCCATTATCGACAAGCGCCGGGATGCTCCCAACCAGGCGAAAGCCATGGCTGTCATTGGCGACGTAACCGACAAGGTCGCGGTTATTTTAGATGACATGGCCGACACCGCCGGCACTTTAACGGAAGCTGCGGAGGCAATTTTGAACGCCGGTGCCCGGGAAATACATGCCTGCTGCGCCCATCCTGTGCTCTCAGGCCCGGCCATCGAGCGAATTACAAATTCGGCTCTTAAAAGCCTGGTTGTCACCGACACCATACCGTTGTCCGAAAATGCCGCCGCCTGTGAAAAAATCAAAGTACTCACGATTTCGCAGCTTGTTGGTGAGGCGATCATTCGCAGCTTTCGAGGAGATTCGGTTACCTCGCTGTTCATATAAACACATAGGAAACAAATAGGGTTCAGAGTTCAGAGGTTCGCGGTTAATTGGTTTAGAGGATTGGAATGCAGGGGCTAACGGGGTCGAACAGCTCCAATTCCAACCATGAACGCTGAATGGGGAACCCCGGAACCTAATAACTAAATAGGAGGTCACTTCTTTTGGAACAATTTGATATTAATGTAACAGTAAGAAAGACAACGGGCAACAGCCCGGCCCGGGAGCTTAGACGCAGCGGTTTTATACCCGCCGTGTTGTACGGGCCGCAGACGGAGCCGGTCCTGTTGTCTGCAAGTGTCAAGGATCTCGAGCAGATATTCAAAAAAGGCAATGTCGGCTCAATGATTTTAAACCTGGTTATTCAAAACGGGGAACAGGTTACCAAACCGGCCATGATCAAAGAGCTTCAAAGCCATCCGGTATCAGGCAATTTTATCCATATCGATTTCTATGAAATCGATATGAACCGCAAAATCAATGTCATGATTCCGGTCGTAACCACGGGCAAATCCAAGGGCGTCGAAGATGGCGGCGTGCTGCAAGTTGTGCGACGTGAGCTCGAAGTCCTGTGTCTGCCGGGTGACATCCCGGAAGCCATCGAAATCGATATTACCAATCTGGATATCGGCGATTCCGTCCACATGGATGAAATACCGCTGGGCGACCATATCGAAATGCTGTCCGATGCAAATTTCACTGTGGTCACGATCGTTAGTCAGAAGGTCGAGGAGGGCGCCGCGGAAGCTGAAGAAGGTATGGAAGGCGCTGAAGAGGAAGCAGAAGGAGAGGCCGCTGAGGACGCCGAATCTGAAGAAGAAAAATAGTATCCAGGCAGGCTGGATGGCCCGCTCTGCAGCTGGGGACCCAACAGGTGCGGTGCGGGCTACCCAGCCTGCTGTTATGATGGGGCTTGGCTTATCGAAAATGGGCCCGGATATACCATGAGATTAGTCGTCGGACTCGGCAACCCTGGAGATGTTTACCGGAATACGCGGCATAACGCCGGTTTCATGGTCGCCGACAAGATTGCAGATGATTTCAACATCGCATTTGACAAAACAAAATTCGATTCTGTTTACGGGCGCGGCTTTGTCGAAAAGGTTGAAGTTGTCCTGGCCAAACCAATGGCTTATATGAATCGCACCGGGCCGCCCGTCCAAAAACTGGCCCACTACTACCGAATACAATGCAAGGACATGCTGGTCATTCATGACGACATCGACCTCGCTTATGGAAGATTTAAAATAAAAGAGAAAGGAGGGCATGGAGGACACAATGGCATAAGATCGTTGATGGACGCCTTTGGGGGAGGTGATTTTGTTCGCCTTCGGATAGGCGTCGGTCGTTCCGAGGCCGGGGCGGATGTCACGGGTCATGTTCTGGGCCGGTTTTCACCGGAACAGTCACAAATTATAGATCGGATTATCGCAAACGCCCGGGACGCGGTGGTGACGATTCTTAGCCAGGGCACAAAAGCTGGTATGAACTTATTTAATGGCAAGGATCTTAGGATCGTAAAGTAACCCCAACTTTATCACTTTGGAGGAAAGGATGAACTACTTATTACCGCTGATTTGCACACTGGTTGGCATAGCCGGTGTGATCTTTTCGCTGATCATGGCGAGTATTGTTAAAAGTGCTCCGGCCGGCAACGAAAAAATGCGCGAAATTGCCAATGCCATCAAGACGGGTGCTATCGCTTATTTGAACCGTCAGCTCAAAAGCATGGGGATGGCCGGGATTGTACTTTTTGTTATTATCGGCGCCGCATTGAGCTGGAAGACCGCCATCGGATTTTTGGTCGGCGCAGTCGCCTCGTTTGCAGCCGGCTACATCGGGATGCGCGTGTCGGTGATAGCCAACGTGCGAACCGCTGAAGCAGCCAAGGGCGGCCTGGCCAAAGGCCTGGCGCTGGCATTCAGAGGCGGATCCGTGACCGGTATGATTGTTGCCGGTCTGGCGTTGACGGCGGTGGCCGGATGTTTTACGGTGTTGATTGCGACCGGAACCGAAACACGTGAAGCGGTCATCGCGCTGGTGGCTCTGGGTTTTGGCGGCAGCTTGATATCCATTTTTGCCCGACTGGGTGGCGGCATTTTCACCAAGGGTGCGGATGTCGGCGCCGACCTGGTGGGCAAAGTTGAAGCCGGTATTCCGGAAGACGATCCGCGCAACCCGGCCGTTATCGCCGACAACGTCGGGGACAACGTCGGAGACTGTGCCGGCATGGCTGCCGATTTATTCGAAACCTACGCGGTAACCGCGGTCGCCGCCATGCTGCTGGGCAACCTGAAATTTCCCGCAATTCCGATTGCCACCCAATTTCCCCTGGTGCTGGGCGCCATTTCGATCGTTGCGTCCATGATTGCCATCTTTTTTGTCAAACTGGGCAAAAATAATTACATCATGGGTGCCCTTTACAAAGGCATGTTCGGAGCGGCCGTGTTGGCAGCCATTGCATTTTTGGTGGCCTGTGCGACCATGTTCGCCGGGGTAGCAGAACTTTCCGGGATGAGGATTTTTCTGGCGACGCTTGTCGGACTGGTGCTCACGGTTGTCATCGTGATCATTACTGAATATTACACCGGCATCCGCAAACCGGTCAAATTCGTAGCAGAGGCTTCCACCACTGGTCACGGCACCAATATTATCGCCGGTCTGGCCGTCAGCATGGAGTCCACGGCCCTGCCGGTGCTGTCCATCTGCGCGGCCATTGGAATTGCCTACTGGGCTGCCGATCTGTACGGGATTGCCATGGCGGCCATGTCCATGCTTTCGATGACCGGCATGGTTATTGCCATCGATGCCTATGGTCCGATCACCGACAACGCCGGTGGAATTGCCGAAATGGCTGACATGGACGAGAGTGTGCGCGCCGTCACCGATCCGCTGGATGCCGTCGGCAACACGACCAAAGCCGTTACCAAGGGCTATGCCATCGGTTCGGCCGCTTTGGCAGCCCTGGTGCTCTTTGCCGCCTACACCGAGGAATTTGCGATGCACGGAGGCTCTGAGACCCTGGTGTTTAAGCTGAGCGATGTCCACGTCATCATCGGTCTTTTCATCGGCGGGTTGCTGCCCTTTCTGTTTGCTTCGATTGCCATGAAGGCCGTCGGCAAGGCCGGCGGAGCGGTGGTAGACGAGGTTCGGCGCCAGTTCCGTGAGATTCCGGGCATTATGGAAGGAACCGGAAAACCGGATTACGCCAGCTGCGTGGACATCGTCACCCGGTTTGCACTCAAAGAGATGGTCATACCGGCGCTGTTGCCCGTGGTAACCCCAGTTCTGGTTGGCCTGATCTTGGGTAAATTCGCGCTGGGCGGACTGCTCATCGGCAGTATCGTGACCGGGCTCTTTCTGGCGATTTCCATGACCACCGGCGGCGCTGCCTGGGACAATGCCAAAAAATACATCGAAGACGGTCACCTGGGCGGTAAAGGCAGTGAGGCTCACAAAGCAGCCGTCACCGGCGATACCGTCGGCGATCCCTACAAAGATACTGCCGGACCGGCAATCAACCCGATGATTAAGATCCTCAACGTCGTTGCGCTGTTGCTGGTACCTTTCTTGCTGTAAGCCGACATCTTAATCTCGCAGACATTTAAAGGATTGGCGTAGCATTACGCCAATCCTTTTTTATTGATTGTTTACCCAAGGTGTGCTATGAATGACCGTACCCTGAGGATCAACTTTGAATAAGGTTAGGAAAACCGGTAATCGGTGGAAAAATGACAGAAAAAAAAGCCAAAGAAAGTGTACGGAACGCAAAAGACAAAAACAAAGAATTTCAGGTAGGTGATCTCGCTGTTTATCCTGCGCATGGTGTTGGAGAGATCCAAGCCATTGAAAGCCGTGTTGTCAACGGCGAAAAGCATGACTTTTACATCATGAAGGTCCTCGAAAACGGTATGGTGATCATGATCCCCATCAGCAACGTTGAATCCGTGGGGTTGAGAGACATTATCGCCAAAAAGGACGTCGCCAAGATATACGACGTCATGAAGTTCCGCAAGGACGGACTGCCGGACAACCAGACCTGGAATCGGCGCTACCGCGAGTATATGGATAAAATTAAAACCGGCTCGCTTTATGACGTGGCCGAAGTGTTCCGGGATCTCTTTTTGCTCAAACTCACAAAAGATTTATCCTTTGGCGAGCGCAAACTCTATGATACCGCCCAGGTGTTGCTGGTAAAAGAGTTGTCGACCGCCAAGAACACCGATGAGGACAGTATCCTGTCAGAGATAGAGTCGTTGTTCGTTGCGGATAACCCCGAAAATTAGCCCTTCCCAGCAGCATGCCGCCCAATGGTGCTTTTACCATTATTGCCGACGAATCCGATGCGGGCCACCGGCTTGACAGCGTGGTCGCCGTTCGCGTTGCGGGCTGTTCCCGCTCACTGGCAGCCCATCTGATTATTCGACAGCAAGTTATGGTCGAAGGCCGTCTCAGAAAACCCGGTTATCGCGTAAAATCCGGCGACACCATCCAGGGCGAGATCCCTCCGCCCATGCGGGTTGAATATGCACCCGAACCGATTCCGCTTGATATTCTGTATCAGGATAACCAGATAGCCGTTATTAACAAGCAGCCGGGGATCGTCATCCATCCGGCGCCCGGTCACCGCAGCGGTACCCTCGTCAATGCACTGCTCTATCACTGTCCCGATCTTGGGGCTATCGGCGGTGAAATTCGGCCGGGAATCGTTCACCGCTTGGATAAAGATACCTCCGGAATTCTGGTGGTTGCCAAAAATGCAGAGACCCATGAAGAATTGGCCAGGCAGTTTAAAGCGAGAGAGGTTCAGAAAAAATACCTGGCCCTGGTATACGGTGACGTGCAACCCGCAACGGGGACCATCGCATTGCCCATTGGAAGACATCCGGTGGATCGGAAACGAATGTCCACAACCACCCGCCGGGGGCGCGCTGCCGAAACTTTGTGGAAGGTCCGTCGACGGTTGGCCGGAATTACACTGCTGGAATTGAATTTAAAGACCGGCCGAACCCACCAGATCCGCGTCCACTGCGCCGCCATTGGCCACCCGGTTGTGGGCGACCCGGTTTATCGCCCGCGCAAGATGTTGGCCAATTTAAAAAACGCACTGCCAGATTTTCCACCGGCGGTCATCAGCGCGCTCCAATCGGTATCCCGCCAGATGCTGCACGCCTGGCAACTGGGCTTCACCCATCCCCGGACCCGCGAATTCATGACCTTCGAGGCGCCCATACCCGGGGATATGAAGGATTTGATGAAAAAGTTGAGTAGTCTGGTCGATGGGGGTGACGGGTAGCCGGGTTGCGGGTTGCGAGACGCGGGATTGGAGCGCAGAGCGCATAGGGCAAGGTGCATGGCGCTAGGGCGTAAAGTGGAAAGGCGCAGGGTTCAGAGGTGCTGGGGTCAAATGCTCGCGGGTCCAACCGCCGGAGATCCTTTAAATCCGAAAAACGCTTTTTCAAATCTTCAATCCAAAACCCTCAATTCCGTTCACGCGAACGAAAGACTTCACTATTTTTCCTCATACACCGTAAATGCTCAATGAGGATCCGAGGAGGGATAACCATGATCCTTTTGAAAAAATAATTTTGCTTGCATTTCTGAATAGCATTAGATACTAAAATGCTGTGGAATTTTGAATAAGACACCCTCACAGACAGTCAGGTGGCTGAAATTATTCGGCTAAAGGAGGTGAACTTCGAAAGTTGTCTTATTGAAGAGGAGAAAAGCACTGCAAGAAAAGTCTCCCACTTAGAGCGGAGAGGTTCGGAATCATTTTTTTTCAAACTTAATCCAATTCAAAGGAGGCGAAAACTATGAGCAACGGAACTCAAAGACCGCCGGTCTGGCAAAGTGAAGACTGGTGGGCCTGTTTTTTAGGGTGGTTTATTTTACTGGTGGCATTGATAGGTTTGCGGGAAGTGGAGGCGGGAAAATGGATGGTTGGAATTTTGCCCAGCGGTCCCAAACTCGCCAAAAACTGGACATCGATAGCCGCCGCCCTGCCTCAGGGGGCAGCCGGTTGGGGTGCCACGCTGGGAATGTTCCTTTTTCTGCTGATTCTCACCATGATCGGCGGCATCTTCATGAAGTTTGATTTCAAGCGCTATATTCCGGGTTTTATCGTCATTTTTCTCCTGTCCCTTATTTCCATCATTCTTTCCCGGCAGCAGTTTATTAACAAATGGGGCTTTGAGTACGTCATTTTTGCGCTGATATTCGGGTTGGTCATCAGCAACATCTTCAAGGTGCCCGAGATATTGAAAGCCGCCGGCAAGACCGAATATTTCATTAAAATCGGCCTGGTGTGCATGGGTGCCGGCATCGTGTTCTCGGATGTCGTCAGGGGTGGCTTCATGGGCCTGGTCCAGGCCGTTCTGGTGGCGACTGTGGTCTGGTTCATGACCTACTGGATCTGCCGAAAATTCCAGGTGTCCGAACGGTTCAGCGCCATCATCGCATCGGCCAACGCCATCTGCGGGGTATCTGCTACCATCGCCGCCGGCGGTGCCATCCAGGGCAACAAAAAGGAAGTCAGCTACATGGTGGCCTGGGTTCTGGTGTGTGCGGTGGTGCTGATTTTGGTCATGCCGCCGATTGCCAAGTGGATGGGTCTGCCCAACAATTGGGCCGGGGCGTGGGTGGGCGGCGTGATCGACAATACCGGGGCCGTGGTGGCGGCCGGCGGGATCATCGGCGGGGATGCCGCCTATAAAACCGCAGCCATGGTCAAGATGGCCCAAAATGTGCTGATCGGCGTCGCCGCTTTCTTGATGGCCCTGTGGGCCACCATGTCCCTTGACCGCCGCGAATCCGGGGCATCGACAGAAAGACCGTCCTTTATGGAAATCTGGTACCGGTTTCCCAAGTTTGTGGTCGGCTTTGTGGTTTCTTCCATCGTGGTTTCCATATTTGTTGAGCCCGTGTCGGGGCTTCCAGCGGTCAAGGCGATCGGAAGCGCCCTCAATGGGTATCGGAATTGGTTTTTCGCCTTTTGTTTCGTGTCCATCGGTCTTGAAACCAATTTCAAAGAGCTTGTATCCGTCGGCGGCGGCCGGCCTGCGATTGCCTATTGGATCTCCCAAACCGCCAATGCCGTCTGGACCCTTTTCATCACCTGGATTCTCTGGTCCGGCACTTTCTTCCCGGCCGTAATTCCGCCGGATTGATCCGGCTAGATCGTTTTAAGCGCGACCACTCGAATGAAAGGCGCTCCAAGCGCGGGGCGCCTTTCGTCGTTCTTGCCGCCTTATCCCACCACCTCCCGGCGAAAGTAAAACCCTTTTGCTGCAATCGTTTTTCTCACAAACCGGAGGGCGAATCAGAGAAATTGACAGGTGGCGTGATTCAGTGCTATGGCTGGTCCGAAAGGATTGCCATGCAGGAAAATTATAAAATGATGGTATCGGCGGAAGAGCAGTTTGCGCGGGAGGTGACCCTGGGCGTCATCGTCCAGCAGCCCCTGTCGGTCTGGCATGTTCTGATACCGGGAGTGTTCATCTTCGATTTTTTGCGGCGCAACACGGCCATCAGCCGCTATACCAAGCATTTCATGTTTCCCCGCCGGCTGGCAATTGATGCCGCCCAGAATCTATTAAAGGGTTATGATACGGCATCCGTCAATTCAAGGACAGCAGCTGAAATCAAAAACTGGCTCAACGCCCTGGGTCTGTATTCACCGCAACTGGATCGGGCTCAGAAAAAAGCCCTCGATTTGCTGACCGCACACTATGGCAAACTGCTGGCGGCGCAGGGCGCCAGTTATTATGAACTCATTGAACATGCCTATGCCTCACGTGAAGCATACGAAAATCATTTGCGTGAGCTTTCCGCCGCTGAAGATGATATTGACCGGGAAATAATTACCAAAGCAGGGGACAACCAGAAGCTGAAGGACAAATTACAGCTCGAAAAACAGCAAGTTGCCATGCGGCGTCAAAAGATCCTAGAAGCGGTCTTTTAGAGCCGCAAGACGCCTGCGCTTTTGCGGAGGAGATATGCCGAGTGGATTGAAAAAGAAATTCGAACTCATTTTATCCCGGGAACAACGGATGGCGCGCGCCATTGCCCTCAAGGCCATACGGCCCAAACAGCTATCCGTTTGGGAAGTAATGGTTCCTGTGATTTTTATCATGGGATACATGCGCGCAAAAGCGGATCGCGAGGTGTTCTCGCAGAATATGCTGTTTACCAAAAAAATGGCACTGGAGGCGGCTTTGAATATGATCAGGAAGGAAATGTCCCAAGCGGATGCGCTGGTTAAAATCGAGCACAAAACCCAAGAGCTGCTGTCTTCCGTACCCGATGGAATCTACTCCGAGGAGATCCGCCGGGAGCAGCTCAAGGAAATTGAGTTGCTGATTGCCCATTTCTGCAGGCTGATCCAGGCCCAAGGCAAAGATTATGCCGCTCTGGTCGCCCATGCCTATCAGAGTATTGAGGGATATAGGCGTTTCAATGATCAGCTTGCGGCAGCGGAAAGCGCTGTCACCCAGGCGGCCCGCCGAACCCTGGGCCTCAAAACCGACGAAGAAATGGCGGCTAAAATTGAATTCGTCGCGGAGCGCCTGAGATGTCAGGAGGCCGAAACGATTTTCAACAGCCACTCACGGCGCTAGAATGCTCAGCAAAGAAGAACGGGCTCTGATTTATCGTCAAGCCTATATACCCGAGCATTTGCCCGAATTCGTCGCGGCCATCAGCGGTGCCGAGCCGCATCTTGTCGGGGGTCATCTCTGCTTTATCCACCGAAAACATCTCCTTTTTATCGGTTACCCGTTGCCCCGCCACCCAACCGATACCCCCGGCGCCTACCGATTTGCGTGCGAACGCTTCCGTCCCGCCACCGTTGCCATCATCGCCCCGCAGCTCTGGCTGCCGGAGGCGGCTTGTCGCGAGCAGTCCTCGGATAACTACTACCGGCTTGCTCTGCCACTGGCTTCGGTGGCCCCGGAGGTCGCCTACATGGTGCGGCGAGCTGCCAAAGAGCTCGCCGTGCGGCGAGGCAAATTCGGCCGAGAACACCAAAGACTGATCAACGCCTTTTTAAAGCAGCATGACCTGAGCCCCGCTCAAATTCATCTTTTCAAACAGATGCCGCAATATTTAAAACACTCTCCCACGGCCTGCCTCCTGGAGGCCAGAAAGGAAGACCTGCTGGCGGCCTTCACGGTGGTGGATACCGGCTCGGCGGAATCTGCGTTTTATCTCTTCAACTTCCGGTCCGATACGCTAAACGTGCCGGGTGCGTCCGATCTTCTTTTTCATGAAATGGTGAATCTGGCGCTGTCCGCGGAGAAAACGTTCCTCAATCTTGGCTTGGGGATCCACCCGGGAATCCGTCGTTTTAAGGAAAAATGGGGCGGTGTTCCTTTTCTTTGCTATGCATCCGCATTGTTGGATCGAAGACCGTTGGATTTTGGCAGCCTTGCCAACAAACTTTAAGGTTTTATTATAACATTGAAACCCTGACTCTCCCTCCGGGCCATAGGCCCTATACGCCGGAGGCTGGGCCGGGACTCTTTATACGTTCTGGAGGTCGCCATGGTAAAATTTTCATTTATTTCAAACTATCTTGAGCGCCGCCGGATCGCCCGCGCCAAATCCCTTTGCAATCATCCGCCGGAAAATCGACCCTGGCGCCTGCTTCAGGTGGAGTCCGCCATTGCCTGCAACTTGAGATGTGTGATGTGTCCCTGGCGGGAGATCACCAAAGATTCTCAGAATCGGGGGCTGATGTCTCCGGAGATCTGGGAGGCCATTCGGCCGTATTTGCCCAATGTCAAATCAGTCGATTTTACCGGCGGCGGGGAACCGCTCCTGCAACCCAAATTAGAGGAGTGGATGGCCGATGCCAAACGCGCCGGGTGTGAGACGGGGTTTCTCTCCAATGGGTTGCTCTTGAAAAAAAACCGGCTGAAGCGCATTCTCGAGGCAGGGGTGGATTGGATCTGCATTTCAATCGACGGTGCCACCGCGGACATGTACAACCAAATTCGGATCGGTTCCGATTTTGACCGCGTCTGCGAGAATGTCGCCAATATTGCCGAGCTGCGGACCGCCAAGCTCCCCAAGACCATGATCAACTTCGTTCTAATGGACCTGAACATTCATCAAGTTCAGGACATGGTGCGGTTAACGGCGAAGTTGGGCGTTGATCAAATTAATTTCAAGCAGTGTGATGTCATCCGCGGGGAAAGCGGCAAGGGGCGCGGTCTTTTTGGAATTGAAGAAACCGCAGAAATCCGACGGCTAAAAAAAATGCTGGAAAAAGCCCGGCGCTTGGCCCGGAAATTAAATATCGTGGCCACGGTTTCTGCTTTCACACCCGCGGAACAGCCGGTGTGTGATCAGGACCCCCGGGATTCGCTTTTCATTGGGTATGACGGCCGGGCAGCTCCCTGCATCAGCCTTGCTATCGGCGGGCCCACCACTTTTCTGGGAAAAGAGGTTGCCATGCCGAATATCCTTTATGGTCGTCTGCCGGACAAAGACCTGATGGAGTTGTGGCGATCAGAAACCTGCAAATTCTACCGTCAGCAGTTTGAATGCCGCGTGAAAAACTACGATCGGGCCATGTTTGCCCGGCTTGTGGGCACGTCGGGATCAAGCCGCCTGAAAGTGCTCCAGGAAGCCCGAGAATGCACACCGGAACCACCGCCAGGCTGCAATGTGTGTCATTATCTTTATGGTATATGATGACAGAAGACAGAGAACAGAAGAAAGAAGACAGATGACAGATGACAGAACTCGGAGGGCAAAGGTCAAAGGACAGAAATCAGAGGTTGAAGGATGAAAGCGGAAGGAGCAGACCTGTGTTTCTTGAAAGTGATTAAAGCAGTAAACCCCACAATGCTTTCCAGCTTCCAAGCCTCCCAGCTTCCCAGCCTTTCAGCCATGAGACGTCGACCATCAACTCGCACTGCCAGTTCCTGGCTGTGAGCTTTGAGCTATCAGCCATGAGCTGTCTTACACCATCCCTTTAAACGCCAGAAAGGTTAATGAGAGAATTCCGGCGGTCACCAGGGCGATGGAGGTGTCCTGCAAGGGACGTGGGACCCGGGCTAAAAGAATTTTTTCCCGGACACCGGCGAAAAGAATCAAGGCCAGGCCGAACCCCACCGCGTAGGCGAAGGATGCCACCAGCGTCTGCATGAAGTTATACTCTTCGTTGATATTAATCAGGCAGACGCCCAAGACGGCGCAATTGGTGGTAATCAAGGGCAAAAAAATGCCCAACCCTGCGTAAAGCGCAGGGATACTCTTTTTTAAAAACATTTCCACAAACTGGACCAGGGAGGCGATCACCAGAATAAACGCCACGGTTTGAAGGTATT
>CAYTBC010000033.1:24842-31432 GCA_964435765.1 uncultured Desulfosarcina sp. | reverse complement strand
TCGACGGGGTGGACAACCAGATTACCGTCACCGCAGCCGACGTTTACGGCAAATCCGGCAGCGTCACGGTCACGGTGGTCAAAAAAGCGGGGGTGGCTTCCACCCAGCAGCAGACCGAACTGCCGCCGCCCAAGCCCGACCCGCTGGACTGGGATGAGGACTTTTACTTAAACGAGGATGAGACCGCCTGCGGCAGCGATCCGGCCGACGCCGGCTCGGTTCCGGCCAACTCCGGCATCATCTACAGCGGCGCTGCCAATCACTACCCGGACAAAGTCAAAACCGATGCGGACGGCAATGTACTGGGCTTCTATCTGCTGCCCGACTGCCTGAACCCCGATGACGACCAGGATCTGATGTATGATGACTGCGAGCAGAAGATCATCGACGCCTCCGCAACCGACGCCCTAACGAACATCGCGCAGGTTCTGCCGGCCGCCGACTTTGACGGCGACGGGGTCTCCAATTTGGTCGAATGCCAGAACGGCACCGACCCGACCCTGGCGCCGGCCGCCGAATTTGAGCTGACGGTGGTCAGCGAAGACTACAACCGCTGGCTGCCCGAATACGGCAAGGTGCTGACGATCCAGGCCCGCTGGGAAAACGGCGCCGCCCCGGCCGGCGCGGTCTTCAGCCTGCAGGGCACCTCCAAGCTTGCCGGTCGCGCCGAAAACGATCCGGAGCCGGCGGCCAACGCCGCCCAGCCCATGGCCGCGGTGACCTACCCGACGTGGTACCAGTACTACGGGTTTGACTTCGGCCTGACGTCCGCTAATCCGGCCACCGACACCGCGGTGCACGCCTTTGCACAGGGACCGGTGACGGTAACCGGGGTTAACGGCATCTACACCGTTTACCTGCAATGCTGGGATTACGGCGGACGCACCAAAGTTGTGGTCACCCACCCGACAGACGCCAACATCCGCAGCGAGCTGTGGGTTCCGAAAGGATCTGGCAACAACGGCATCGGCAGCGCCTGGCAGTATGACAGCGATGCCGACAACCGCCTGGCGGCCAACGAGGACAAAGACGCCATTATCTCCGAAAACTGGCAGCTTAAGGAGGTCGAGCTGACCGCCTATGCCGGCCAAACCGTGCGCCTGGCTTTCTATCACCAGGCCGACCGGGACGGCAATGACGATCCGTCTGAAAGCAGCGGCTGGCTGGTTGACGAAGTCAAGCTGGCCACCCGCGATGCGCAGACTAAACAGGATCTGGCCTCTACCGATCTTGGCTGGGCCCAATGGGCCGAGCAGAGCGCCGCAGGCGTCTGGCAGATCGGCACCCTGGCGCAGCCACCGGGCACCGGGCCCCAGAGCTGCTACCGGCCCATACCGGATCAATACGATCAGCTGTGTGCGGCCACCGTGCTGGGCGGCAACTATCCGGCTCAAACCGACAGCCGGCTGGTCAGCGCTCAGCTCACACTGGCGCCCCCCGACGGCCAGCACCAGCTTTACCTGCGCTTTATGCACTGGTATGCTTATGCCATGCTCGATGCGGGCACGGTCCAGATCTCGGTCTACGATGCGGCTCAAAACACGTGGTCGGACTGGCAAAATCTTGCCCGGTTCAAAAATCACACCGGCATCGGCACCCCGCTGGGCGATGATTTTAACAACTTCGAGGAATACCGCGGCATCCTGTATATCCCCAGCGGCAGCAGCCAGCTTGCGCATATGCGGCTGAACCCCTTCCGCCAGGATCTGTTCGTGCGCGCGCAGGGCTTTGATGACGCCGCCGGCGACCCCTACCGGCCTTTTGATCCGCCCCCAGACGGCTACGGCAACTACTACCCGTTTAGGCTGGGCCTGGCGCTTAAAAATGCCGGTGTCGACGTGCACAACACTACCGGCTGGGGCCATGACGCCACCGGCGACGGCTCATTTTTCAGCTACTACACCGCCGGCAGCGCCACGGTGACACTGCCGCTGCGCAAGCTGATCCATGGGACGGACACCGGCTGGGCCGCCCACTGGCCCAAGCGCGAGTGGGAGTTTAGGATGGCCGCCGATGCCGCCGCACCCTGGGTGCCCATCACTGCCTGGGACAGCGCCAACCAGTCGCTTTCGCTGGCGGCTTCCTATGAGGGCGCATCATCGGCCGGCGATTATCTGATTCGCAGGCCCCTGCCCCACATCAACACGGTCATCGTGCGCCACGACCGCGTCAGCCCCTCGGCGGTCAGCAACAAAGACGGCTACATCAACTTCTTAACCGCCGCCCCCCCCGGCTATCTCAACGCCGACGGTACCCGCGTCTGGGACTGGGACCAGAAGGGGCATGCCAGCACCAACAGCACCACCGATCATCCGACCATGTACGGCTATGCCACCACCTACCAGGTGCCGCTGGACCACTACTTCGGCGACCGGCCCTACCTGGAGGGCACGGTCTGGACCGGCAGCGGCTTTACCGTTGATCCGGTGATCGACGGCAAGCTGGCCCCGTTAAGCAAAGTCGAGGACCAGTATGATGTGCTAGCCCCCATTGACGGCGCGCTGGGCGATGAGCCCGATGCGTTCTGGGACGGCGACCGCCGAACCAAGGATCAGACCAACTGGTATGATGCCGCCGGCCGGGTGAGTCCTTTCGACATCGACGGCAACGGCTATGTGGAGCTGCCGGCGGCCACCGATCCGGACGCCGACAATTTTGACAGACAGCATGATCTGAACGGGGAGCCCTACACCAAGGCGCGGGTATTAAAGCACACCGCCTCCCACGAAATGGTGCATGCCATCGCCGGCCCCCCGCACACCTATATCGAAACATGCATGATGTATGACATCTCCAACAACTGGAACAAGGACAACTACATCAGCGAGGAGATCCGGAGCCTGCTGCGGATCCACAATTTGAAAAGATAAATATGCGAGGTCTTTTATGAAACGCAAACCAACTGCTTTACGGCTGCTGATCGCCCTGATCCTGCTGGCGGCACTTGGGTGCCCGCCCGGCGCCCCGGCGGCCTCATCCGGGCTCACCCTGGCCATTGCCGTCAACACGGATCAACCCGAGCCGCAGTTTGCGCTGGGCTTTGCCGTCGGGCTGACGATGGTGGTGACCAACGACAGCCCCTGGCCGATTTATACCAAGCTGGGTTTTTCGCAAACCGAATTTATCAAAGCCCTGGTTTTGACCGGTCCGGCCGGCAAAAAATATATTTTTATCCCCGAAAATGAGCAGGTGGACACCATGCCGCCGGCGATCCTCTTCGGCGACCGGCAGGTGATTCTGGCCGAAGAGCTGGCCCCCGGGGTGGTCAAAAAGGTGCTCATCGAAGATTTAAGCCGGCTGTTTCCGATGCTCAAAACCGTGCCGGGCTGGTACACCATCGAAGCCCGCCAGCCGTTTATCCGCTTTGCGGAGATCATTCCGATCAAAGACTTCGGCGTGCTGGGCCCTGTCGATGATCCCGACAACATCTGGCGCGGCACGGTGGCCTCCAACAAAATCCAGTTTTATATGTATCCGGCCACCGGCGGCCAGCTCAACGTGCGGGTGGTGGAAACTGCCGCCGGCCCGGCAGCGCCGCTTTTTCAGGTGCCTGTGCGCGTCTTTAAAAGTGAGGCGGTGGCCGCCGGCGGCTCCCTGGAGCAGGCCTGGTCAAAGGCCGAACCCGTGCTGGAGGGCACCACCGACAGCAGCGGGCAGACCGCCTGGAACAGCGGGACTACCCCCTGCATCCTGGGCGATGACTACACAATTGTGGCCCGCTATTCGGAAGGCTATGAGCAAGCCGATGTGCAGGCCGCCGACAGCGGCTGGACCGCGGGCTGCGGCGGGCTGATTGCGCGTGAAATCGTCTTTGCCGGCGAGCCGGAGCCGCCGCCGGCGATTCCCGGCGATCTGGACGGCGACGGTGACGTGGACCGCGATGACGTAAACATCATCCTGGCGCTCAGAAACCAGCCTGCCAGTGTCAACCCGGCCTGCGATCTGGACGGCGACGGCATGATCACCGTGCTCGACGGCAGAAAGGCCGTGCTCATCTGCACCCGGCCTCGCTGTGCCACTGAGTAAACCCTGATTTCGAGGATTAAAGATTTTGGTTTTTCGTGATAAAAAAAATTTCATTAAATGCAAACCAATCAGAATTAAAACTTAGTTAAAATTGAGAAAGGAGAAAAAAAACATGCGGATCAACAAACTTTCATCTATCATTCTGTTAACGGCAATAATCATGGTGGTGTCGGGCGCCGGCCAGTCCTGGGCGGGCGGCCCGGAAAACCCGCCCACCACCGGCACCATCGGCGGCCCGGAACTGTGGGGCGAGATGATCATCGACAGCGGCAATGGCATCCTGGCGCTGCGGGTCAAACGCATTGTCGACTGCAATGTACAAACCCAGGCCTTCGTGGACCCGGGCTACGATTTGGGCGCCCCGGCCAATGAGACCACCCCGCTGTACCGCCGACTGGGGGTGACGCTCTTTGATATCAATCCGGACCCGAATGCGATGAATCCCATCATCACCAAGGTCAAAAACTACAAACAGGAGCCAAGCTCCTCAATCTACTCCTTTGACGTCCAAATTAAATTCTGGACACCGTAAAAGGGGTCAACGGCAACTGCAAATGTAGCTTTTATACACAGCGTCATCATAATTAGCGCATTATCCTTATTAGCTGATCAGTTCAAGACGACAAAGCTTTCGTGGATGTTGCGCGGGTGAGTCCGTGACAATGCTTGACTTATGGCGTCTATTGATTTATTCTTCTTGAAATTCAGCAGATTACCGTCTCTATCGCAATTTCGCGATTATAGAGGGCCCGGAGCGTTGTACCCATGAAGCATGACCGGCGTTGGTTTTTTTAGCTCCCCTGACCAAAGAGCCCTTCGCTAAATTTTATGAGAGGGGCTTTTTGATTTATCAGGGGAGGTTCAAGATCAGGTGTTTATCCAAAATCTTGGCGATTGGATTAACATTTTGGATCGTTTCCGGGAGGCGGATTTTTTGAAAGTCGGCATTGCCATTTGCGCAGTAATTATTAGCGGTGTTTTGCTCTTCGCCGCTTTTCCTGCCTACGATTTCTCAATTCTGGCATGGTTCGCAATGTTGCCGCTTTTTTTTGTTCTGCTGCACAGCAAACCGCTGCAAGCATTTGTCTTGTCAGTTATTTTCGGTGTAGTTTTTTACACTGGAATATTTTGGTGGATGTTTGACCTTCCGAAATACCGGGTACTGCATCATGCTGTGCTGGGAATTTACCTGACGCCATTGATGGGCTTTTTTGGATTGGCATTTTGCGTGATCGCCCGACGATTGGGGTCCTCACCCGCCCTCCTTGCGGCACCGTTTATTTGGATTTCCCTGGAGTATCTCCGTTCCAATTTTGCCTTTCTGTCATTGCCCTGGGGATTATTGGCCCATTCACAGTATCAGCATCCGCTTCTTATCCAAATTGCCGGAATCACCGGGGTATATGGCATCAGTTTTCTAATTGTCCTGGTGAATTCAGCCCTGATGGCTATTTTATACCCGTCAGGTTTCATTTTTTATAAGCGTCCACAAACAGCCAACCATAATCTTACGAAAAGAGGCCGAGTTGCTGTTGCGGGCACCGCATTTTTGTTGTTATTGTTGAGCATTTCTTTTGGCTATTTCAAGACCCACAAAGTTATTCCAGGAGAAGAAGTAAAGGTCAGTTTGATTCAGGGAAACATCGAACAGTCGAAAAAGTGGGATCCCAAATATGCTTCCACTATAATGAAAACTTACGCTGACCTGACCCAAGAAGCTTCTAAAGAAAAACCGATGCTCATTGTCTGGCCTGAAACCGCCACACCCCGTTCCATAACAGAAGACTACGGATTATACTCACAGGTTAAAAAAATAGCTTCGCAGGCCGGTTCATCGCTTTTATTAGGGAGTTCAGAGCTTCAAAAATATAACAAATCCGATATCTCGGATAGAAAGTATTTTAACTCTGCTTTTTTGATCAATTCCAAGCCCATAAGAAAAAAAGTTCAACGATACGACAAAATTTATCTTTTGCCTTTTGGCGAATACCTCCCGTATAAAGAAAAAATTCCCTGGTCTTATATTCGTATACCGGATGTCGGCAATTATCTGCCCGGACAAGAATTTACAATTTTTAGTCTCGATGATTATCGCTTTGGGGTGACCATTTGCTGGGAGAATATTTTCCCGCAACCCGTTCGGAATCTGACCCAAAACGGCGCTCAGTTCATTGTCAATATCACCAACGAAGCTTGGTTCGGAAAAACGGCTGCGCCTTATCAATTTCTTTCTATGAGCGTATTCAGAGCAGTAGAAAACAGCCGCTATATTGTGCGATGCGGCAACACCGGGATTTCATGCATCATCGATTCCTGTGGCAGAATTGTGAGTCGGCTGAAGGACCATAATGGGCGGGAACTTTTCATTCGGGGGGTACTGACAGGCTCGGTGAGTCTTTCGAAATCGGTAACCTTTTACACCAAATTCGGCGACATGATTGTTTACGTGAGCCTGTTCGCCAGCTTTTTTCTTCTCATTTTTTCATTTTTCCATAAAAGTAAGTCAGCAGCAGAGGACAATCTCAAATGAATGCGGTTAATGAAAATATTGAGATTAGATCTCC
>CAYTBC010000033.1:1446-24832 GCA_964435765.1 uncultured Desulfosarcina sp. | reverse complement strand
TTAAGGCGAACTTTAACCGCATATTCCTTTTTACGATTCTGCTTTGTTTTTTTAGCGTAACGACGATATGCGTTGTCAAGGCACTCACATGGGTGAATAAACCCTTCCCGGGTTTTCTTTATAATCAACGCGTGACTGTGGCTCCGGTGGGTCAGTATCACTGGACAGGCATACAGGCGGGCTTGAAATATCCCGATAAAATTTTATCTGCAAATGGAAAAGGGGTGCCCACCGTTAAGGGCTTGGAACGCATCGTGGCCGAAACTGCTTTAGGTGCCGGCATTATCTATGAAGTGGATAGAGGCGGCAGCCGGTTTACCATTATGGTGCCCACCATGCGGTTTTCCTGGAACGACCTTCTGATGACATTTGGGGTCCTTTTTATTGAGGGCATGGCCTATATGTTTATCGGTGTGGTCGTTTTTGTTATGAAACCCAATATTAAAGTAAGTCGAATTTTTCTATTAATCGGTTTGTTCCTGGGTTTATGGTCAATTACCATATTCGACATGCAAGCGACCCATTTTGGATTTATCCGATTTTATTTGATGGCGACTGCCATCATCCCGGCACTGGCATTGCACTTTTTTTTGTATTTTCCCGAACCGCGACCCTTTATATCGAAATATCCGCGACTGCAGATCGTTCCGTATTTAGTTTCATTTGCCATTCTGATCCCCATGTTAATAATCTATCCTCACGAGGGATTTCAAATTTTCTGGTCTCTGGCGCTTATATATATTTTTATCAGCACCAGTTATCTTCTATACCCGGCAACGGTCGCATATTTCAAATCACGTTCTACGCTCGCAAGACAAAGGGCAAAGGTGATTCTTCTCGGCGGAGCGCTTGCGTTTCCAATCCCTGTCTTTGCAAATTTGTCACAGCAGATTATGGGATCTTTTTTGGGTTTAAGAATTCAAACCAACTTTATGGCGCTGCCTTTGATCATCTTTCCGGCTTCGGTTGCTTATGCCATCGTAAAACACAATCTCTTCGATGTTGATGTTTACATCAAGAGGGCAGTCGGCTATGCGATTATGACTGCGATTGTTATCAGCACATACTTAGTGGTAAGTCTTTCCCTCAATGTTATCGTCGGAAAGTACCAGATTGCTCATTCCCGAGCCTTTCCAATATTGTTTACTCTTTTTGTCATTCTGATATTTAATCCTCTGCGAGACCGAATCCAGGCACTGGTGGATCGTGTATTTTTCCGAAAGGAGTATGATTACGGCCAAATCGTAGATAAAATTGGAAACGCAATGACGTCTTTGCTCGATTTGAGTCAGATTCTAAAGAGACTCGCGAGCACACTTATTGAAGATATTTTCATCAATAACAGTGCGTTTATACTTTTGAATCCCGCAACAGCCGAATATCAGGTTTACCTGGCGGAAGGAGAAAAGAAACAGGATCTCGAGAAAATCGTTCTGAAACGCGATGATCCGCTGGTGGCAATTATTGAAAAAGAGAAGAAGGAACTTACCAAATACGATGTACTTGAAGATCGGCAATACAGTGCAGTGTCTCAAAAATGTGCGGCCGGCTTTGACAGGCTCCACGCAAGTCTTTTAGTTCCATTTATATATCAGCAAAAAGTCATCGGATTATTCTCTTTGGGCGAAAAAAAATCCGGCAAATTTTTTAACCGGCAGGATATTGAGCTCCTCCATGCGATCGCCAACCAGGGTGCTGTGGCCATTGAAAACGCGCGGTTATTCCAGGAAAATCTCGAAAAACAGCGCATGGAAGAAGAGCTGGCCATCGGGCGGGAGCTGCAAATGAGTATGCTGCCGGCGGAATGCCCTCAAATTGATGGGTTTGAGATTGCCGCTTTTTCCGCATCGGCCCGGGAGGTCGGCGGAGATTTTTATGATTTCATTGAAATCAGCGAGAAAAAACTGGGAATCGTTATCGGAGACGTGACCGGCAAAAGCGTGTCCGGCGCCCTGGTCATGTCCGCCTCCCGCAGCATCTTTCGCATGCTGGGCGAAGAGAAGTTGACGGTTAGCGAAAGCATGATCCGCGCCAACCGCCGCACCAAAAAAGACATCAAAAGCGGTATGTTTGTGGCTCTGCTGTATGCGGTTTTGGGATCCGAGGACAAGTGTTTGAACCTTTGCAGTGCCGGCCAGACCCAACCGATTTTACGCGTGGCCGGATCGGGTGAGACCAGACTGGTGCAGACCGAAGGGGATTCCTTTCCGCTGGGAATTCTGGATGACGCCGATTACGAGGAAACCAGGCTCCATCTTGAACCCGGAGATAAGGTTGTCCTGTATACCGACGGAATTGTCGAAGCCATGAATGAGACGAAGGAGTTGTTCGGGTTCGACCGGCTGCTGGAAGTGATTCAAAACTCGCCGGCAGAAACCGCCCCGGCAATGCTTGAAGACATTAAGCGCCGTGTGAATGCTTTTGCCGGCCAGGCGGACCAGCATGATGACATCACCATTATTGTGGTGCAGGCGACGTGAAGGAATAGAAGCTGGGAGGCGAGGAGGCAAGGAAGCTGGGAGGGGGGGAGGCAGAAATTGAGCAGCAAAATACATGGAGCATGCCGCGTCATCAACTTTCGCTCACCTACCTTTTAAACAAGAATCGAAGTCTTTTCTGTCCTTAGCTTTCAAGCATTCTACACCATGTACCTTTAACCTTTCTCCTATTGCCTTTAACCTTCTTTCAGTCAACCCAGCCAACCCAATCAACGCAATCCATCCAACCAAACTCAACCTCTTAGCCCTTCCAGGGCGTCTTCCACACTAGTGTATATTTTGGCAAATTTGGTGATTCCGACCATATCAAAAATCTTCTTGAAATGTTCCGAAACCCCGGCAATCGCTGCAATCTGTTTATTTTCCTTTGCCTGGTATAAAGTCTGAATGATTAAAGCGATCCCGCCGCTGTTGATGTAGGCGGACTTTTCAATCTTTAGAATGATTTTACGCGCATCCAAATCAAGAGCTTGCCGGTATGCCGCTTTCAAAATGGATTCGGAATACGAGGTAATATCTCCGCGGATATTCATGATCGTTACGCCACCCTGCAGCAGCAGTTTAATGTCGGTGTTCTCCTTCATCTTAGACCTGCTCTTTCTTGATGACCATTTTCAAACAATGTCCACTGTCGACATCTGTGTTAAATTCGACTTCATTGGCCAACTGCCGGATCAAATACAATCCAAAGCCCACCGGAGGGTCTATTTCATTCACAATTCTTTCGATATCGGGCTGGGGCAAAACTTCTTTAATCCCCTCCCCCTGGTCAGCCACCATGATTTGGATGGCATCATCGCTGCAATTAAACACGATATTTACCACAGCATCCGGGCGTCCCTTGTTGCCGTGTTCCATCGCATTTATCGCCGCCTCTGCGACGACGGTTTTCAGGTCTTCAATCCGCTCCGGCGCAAAGTCGTACATTTTCGCAAATGATGCCAGCGAAGCCATCGCAATCCGCTCATAGCCGATCGCATTGGGCAGGATTAATTTTACAGCTTGCTCATTCGAATTGTTGGTCATTTTCCTCTCTCGCAGACTTGAGCTCCGGAATGTAGATCAGCAATTATAATAATTATCCTAATCGCGCTAAAAACTTGATCAGAGCGTCTTTCGTTTGTGGTTTGTTGTTTGCAGTTAAAAATAAGGTTTAAATCCCCCTCGTTCCCCCTTTGGAAAAGGGGGAGGAAATTATCCCCTCTCAGAGCGCAGGACTCGCTCCTGCTTTAGGAAAGTGGCAGTTCTCCCCTTTGGTAAAGGGGAGTTAGAGGGGATTTTTTTAAAATTAGACTCAATCCTCTCAATAAACCAAATTCATTGCCCTACGATGAAGGAGAACTCCTCGGATTCTTTGCTTTCGCCGGATGCGTTAACGGCCGTGACCACAAAATAATATTTTTTCCCCTTTTCCAATCCGGTCAGTTTGTGGGGATTTTTTACCTTGGATACTTTGGTGCCGTTCTTTCGGGTAACACCCGGCTTATCACTCCAATAGATGTTATAAGAAATTGCGTTTGGGACATCATCCCAGGATAGTGTTACACTGCGCATTTCAGGCGCGGCGTCTTTACCGGTCGGCCTCGTCTGTGGCGCTGAAGACGCAATGGCATTGTAAAACCGCTGGGCTATAATGCGATAGCCGGTATTGTTTGGATGAATCGGATCGCTCATCAGATTCCGGTTGTCCACGATGCCGGCAAAGATATCTGGTATAAGCACCGCTCCGGTTTGTCGGGCCAGATCTTCGTAGCCGTCACCAAATCCCCGATCCATCCCGGGAAACTTCAAACCGCCGATGATTACTTGGGCGCCTTGCTTTTGGATGGCTTGAACAATTTGCTTTAAATAGTCGAAGGCGATGTCCTTGGGGACACCATTTTTTAAATCGTTGCCCCCCAGCGTGATCAGAACCATATCCGGATTTCTGGACAGCACATCTTTATTCAGCCGTCTTAAAGCGCTTGCGGTCGTTTCGCCGGGAAGGCCCTTGTTTATCACCGGTTTGCGAATCATTTTTGCCAGCTGTGAAGGGTAGTCCATGCCCTTGCCGGCACCGGTGCCGAAGGTCAGGCTGTCCCCGAAACAAATAATGATCTCATTGCCTGATTGTGTTGCGGCAGCCTGCCGCTGCTGGGATTCAGACTTATCCGTCAATTTTGTGTCCGGAGTGGACCCCGCAGACATAATTTCGGATTCTGAAGCAGCAGCAGACCCTGATTGGCTCAGGATATCAGCAAATGCAATCGATCCCGCGCTGTCCGTAACGGTATACGATATCTCCTTTGATTTCATTCTCTGGCCTGAGTCGTTTTCCACCGTAAGGATAAAATAATAAGTAGTTTCGGGTTCCAGGTCGGTGATGGTAAGGGGATTTGTCGCATTGGAAATTTTATAGCTGTTGAGAACGGTGACGCCGGGTGACGTGGACAGATAAACGTTGTAGGCAGCCGCACCGGGAACGTCATGCCACGTCAGGGTTACCCGGCCGCTGGTGAGAATGCTGGCCGGAAGGATGTCTGCACTCCCGCCGCACCCGGCCAGGGAAATTATCGTCCCCAGCGACAAGTGCAAGATAAGCAGAAAGGTTAGTGTCGTCTCGGCTTTCTTGAACTTTATCATCATAAATATTGATTTGCTTTCTTCTTTTAAACAGCGTCAGAGTAAATTGTGTGTTCGGCCATTAAGGGCTCACTTAAAAATAACTTCACATTTTATACGCCGATGCATCCCGCCTGGCGGCGTTGCGAAAGCTCGGAATATCCAGATATTCCTGCGTTTTCGCGCCTTGCCGTCCGGGCGCCTCAACGCCTAAAACTGTGAATTAATTTTTTCGTGAACCCTAAGGCGTTGGCTTTGAACCGTCGTATCGGGTTAATGCAGGTTGGGGCTGTGTATAACAGATATCATATTAACGGACCGATAAGTCAAGAAAATCTTATGCGATTATAGATTGCAAAATTTGTAATTGAATGATTAACTTAGCCTTAATCGGGTCAAAAAAATCGATTTAGGTGTCTGCTGTTCGTTGTCTTATGATCCTGAATTGAAGATTCAACTCATTAACCTGCAAGAGTTAGCAAAAATTTGCGGGGGCCTAAATTATGAAACACCATCGAGCCATCAACCAGGCGGCGAAGCTGGCGGGCATAAGTCCGGCCGGTATCCTCATAATCAGCATCCTGGTGCTTTTTACCGGATGCTATCCAGACAATTCCGGCAGGGTAAAGCCCGCGATTCCCAAGCGCATTAACGAAATTATAGTCAGCGATGACCCTGAGTCCTGGAACTGCACGATAATGGGCAATCAAGCCCTGACCTTTACGGCCATCAACCAGGTTTCACCCACCGGGCTTTTGTTAAATTTCCCTGACACAACCCTTGATTTTGCTGGAACTGTTCCGGTTCCGCCGGACAATGAGATCTTTAGCGCGATCGAGGCGAACGAAATCAATTATAAAGATAAAATCAATTCGCGCATATTAATTGTTTTGAAGATGGATCGGCCCTATGCGCTGTCTCCTGATGGGGAAGGGGTAAGAATCTCCTTTCCCAAAACAACCGCCCGGCAGGAGGACTCAGGGGTGGATATTGAATCGGCGGCAAAAAACAAAGACGACATCACAGGGGATTTAAAGATCCCGGTTGCCGGCCGGCTGGCGTCTGTTACCGCGACGCCCCTTAAGGATCACATGCTTGTCAATGTCAAAGCGGATGGGACCATATCCGACTACCAATCATTTACAATTAAAAATCCGGCCCGCATCGTATTTGATCTTTTCAATCTTAAAGGTCCGGACGCCGGGGAGCAGATCATTTCAGTTGCTTCAAAATGGGTGAAGCAGATACGCTATCTCGCCTATGGGGATAAAATCCGGTTGGTACTAGACACGGATGAGAACTACTTGACCGAATATTTTTCGTTTCCAACCGCATCCGGCCTGTTAATTTATATCGGTCGGACACCGGAGCCATTCAACATTCAGCCATGACTTCAGATCAAGACAAAGCCGGACTGCCGGACAAATATGAACCGTCAAATGTTCAGGTCCAGCCGGAAACCGCTGCTCAGGCGGTCATGGGATTTCTGCCCAAAACGGAATCCATCACAACGGATGACAAAATACGGATTGCCCGGGAAGAGGGCTACGACCCCCTGGCCATCGAACTGGCCCTGAAACCGCCCGGCGCCAAGGTTGCCGACAAAGTGCGCCTGTCTATTCTGATTATTGGCGCCGCTTTGCTGGTTATTTTCTTTTTCCCGCTCAACCGGTTTTTCAAACCGGCCCCCAAGGATCTTGGATCCATGAGCATCGGCGGACCGGTCCTGGAGGAATCACTGACAGCTTCCAATATCCGCAGCCAGCCTTGGCTGCAGGCACTGGCAAAAGTCGACCGCCTTTACTACCGGGAGGGCAAGCTTACCGACGCCATTCAAGCGGCTGAGGCAGAACTGGCAAAAGTGCCGCAGAAGGACCGGGAATCCTGGCAAAAATTATATTACCGCTACTGGGAACTGCTGTCGGATGCCGACCGGGTCCACGTCTTGAAAACATCCACCAGCGACTATCTGGCTGACTTTCCGGAGGACCCTTTTGCCAACTATTATTTTGCCCGGGCCTTTCTGAAAGCCGCCGATCGCATCCATAGTTTCTCCCCTGAAACCAAAACAGCTTACCGCCAGGAGGCCGAGGCCGTCGCCCGCCAGATTGACCGTGCCGGCAACGCATTGAATGCCCGCCGGAAACACCCGGATGTCAAAAAAGACAAACTGGAGCTCCTGACCGACCTGTACCAGAAATTACTGCTGGAACAGGCCAAATTATTTGCCCTGATCTGGAAAATCGGGGGGTACAAAGAAGACGAACACCCGGACGTTGTCTACCGCGATAAAGCCCTGGACATCTGCGATAGTGAAGCGCTTTCCGCCATGAAGGAGGCCAAAGCTTTAAAAGCCGTCATTTATACTCACATCCTTGATCACTGGTACTGGTTCGAGGGACGACAGCTCATTCAAAACCAGCAGCACAAACGAAAAGATTTTCAGAAAAAACTGAACGACCTCAACAGGGAACTGCAAGAAGCCGGAAAATTATGAACACCCCTGCGACAGAAACACCGGCCGCCCGAAACAGCCGGCCGCAAAAAGATACACGCTCCACGGGCGTGGCCGGATTCGGTGATCCGAAGTGGATCGGTATCGCCCTTTTGTACATTGCTGCCATCGCGCTGATGGGAGAGGACCCCTGGTATGGTGACAAGTACTTCACCTACAATCAGGGGATTTTTGTGGGGATACTGGCGATTCTTCTGGTTGCCGGTTTTTGCTGGGAAATATATCTGCTGGGCCGCCCCGCCGGCATTAATCTGATCCTGCACTGTTTGCTGATTATCCCCGTCGCCCTGCTCATAGGACGGATTGCGGGTCTGCCACCGGCCACGGGGGCATCCTACGGATTGTTGGGACAGATCAAAGACTACGTGGGCACCCTGACCGATGCCAGCGGCATTGGCGGTATTCTTCCGGTCTGGCTTCAAGACATCTTCCGCAACCCCGGAATTTTGCTGCTTGTCTTTTTTACCTCGATCGCCTTTACCCAGAAAAAAGCCAGCCGTCGCTTCGCCCTGGTGGTGGTGGCTTTTCTCATTCCAACCATGCAGACGCTTTCCCGCGATCCAAGACCATCCCTTACCTTCGGCCTGGGGTTTATGGCCATGCTGGTCGGCATTGCCCTGCAGTACAGCAGATACGACGATATCATCGGTCAGCAGAATATTCTTCAGCGGCTGCACGCAGTCGACGATCGGCTGGAGTTTAAGTGCAGTCTAAGAATCGCCAAACGCACGGTGGAAGAAGGATTTATCACCGAAGACGGCGTGCTGGCCGTTGTTCAGCGCGAATATGAGAAACAAAACAAGCTGGATCCGCTCGCGGTTCGCGGGATTGCCCAGGCGATCTCCCATCGCCTGGTGCGGGAGCATCGCATATTGGAGCTTTATGGAGATGAAAGGGGCTTTTTTCTGATACCCTATGCGGGGCTTTTGAAGGTTGAATCTCTTTTTGATGAAATCGCCGTTTGGATTCGAAAAATCATCATCACCGGAATCGCTGTCATTTGGGTGATTTCACCCATTGATCTGTTTCCTGACAGCGTGCCGGTGTTGGGTGTCATCGACGATGCGTTAATCAGCCTGATCGGCGCCGCCCAGTGGCTGGATACCATCAGGCGCCGCAAGCCACCGGGACCCAAGGGTAGTTGATTTGGCGGAAGGGAAGCTTGCCAGCAAATATAAATTTTTTTTACGCCGGGCAGCCAATGACGGTATGTTGTTTGTTGGGTATTGGGTGTTGTGAAACAAATTGAGCTAATACTTTACGGAAAATCCCCTCTAACTCCCCTTTAGAAAAGGGGAGAACCATAACCTCCTCCTTTTCTAACGAGGCCACCGGCTCGGCGAGGGGATGACGTTACGTCCCCCTTTTTTAAAGGGGGACAAAGGGGGATTTTTAAATTGCAAGACATCGAAATCGGCGGTTATTACCCGGGCGTAGTGGGAAGAATTACAGAGCTTCATGCGGTTTACTACTATAAAAATTGGGGCTTTGATGTAACGTTTGAAACTCAGGTGGGCGCAGAACTCTCTGAATTTGTCCGACGGTTCGATAAAAACCGCGACGGTCTATGGGTGGCCACCCGCAGGGGGGAATTTGCCGGAGCCATTGCGATTGACGGCACCCATGCCTCGACTGATGGTGCTCGCCTGCGGTGGTTTATTGTAGCCCCGCAATTTCAAAAGTGCGGGATTGGCAAAAATCTGATTATGCGGGCCATTGAGTTTTGCAGAAAAAAAGGTTATCCCAAAATATTTTTGTGGACCTTCAAGGGGCTGGAAGGCGCCTGCCAGCTTTATGAATCCCAAAATTTTCGACTTCGCGAGGAAAGCCAGGTCGCCCAATGGGGGCGGAATATACGGGAACAAAAGTACGAACTGGAGTTGGCAGGAGGTTGATAAAGTTGAATCGTTTTACAGCCCTGAATGTGCTATTTTTCGGGCGGATTAATTATCTGTGAAGTTCCGTATCCTATTAGTAAAAGGGAGACTCAACAATGCAAAAGGTTCCGGTCAAATTCGGGGAGTGGATTGAAAGAGGATTTAACCTGTATAAAGAAAATTTCAAAACCCTGGTTCTGGCATCCATATTTGTAGTCGTGCTCGGTACCGTAACTTTTGGTATTCTGGCCGGCCCCATGCTAGCCGGACTGGCCTTAATAACCCTGGAACTGCTGGACCTTAAAGTTCCCAAACCTGAAGCCGGCAAAATATTTAAAGGCTTCGATTATTTTGTGCATTCTTTTCTATTCATCTTTGCGTGGGGCGTCGGCATTTTTCTTGCCTCTGTCATCGTAGGAGTTTTGCCGGTCATCGGTCACCTGGCATCCCTTTTCATTATCTATGCCGCCCAGGCTTTTTTAATGTTCGGGCTTTTCCTGATCGTGGACCGGCAAACAGCCTTCTGGCCGGCCTCCTTGGAAAGCATCAACACTGTCAAAACCAATTTCTGGCCGTTTTTCGGCCTGTCCGTTGTGGCCGGTGTAATCGGCACCCTGGGTGCCCTCGCCTTTGGTATCGGCATCGTCTTCACCATCCCGATCCAGGGATGTATTCTGGCGGTGGCTTACCGGGATGTATTTAGGTGAAATAAGCTGGGAGGCGAGGATGCCAGAAAGCTGGAAAGCTATGATGCCCGGAGGGGGAAGAAAAAGGAGCTGAAAGCTCAAGGCTGAAAGGAAAACCGAACTCAGCCATAATAAGTTGGAAGCGGCCTTGCCTTCGCACGCCCTGCGCCTTCTTCATTTTTCCACATTCCGACTTCCACCTTCGGCATTCCGCCTTCCGCCTTCCGCATTCCGCCTTCGGACTTCCAACTTCAAACCCTTCCCCCTTCAACAGCCTCCCATCTTGCATTTCACCCAGGAATGCATAAATTAACTTAAATTTAGCAATTACGATCATCCCAATCAGCTCCATGAAAGGAGGCAATCATATGAAAGAAAAACGCAATCTCCATTTAAAGGTCCAGGAACTTTGCGACTGCTACGCCACCAACGATCCACTTAAAGAAATGTCGGTTGTAAAGAACGATGCCGATAAAGAAGAAGCGGCTGTGAAGTGGCTGGCGCTTGCGGCTTTGCATGGCGTCAACAATAATGCCAAGGAAGTCACCATAACCCGGTCTTCCGAGGGCGGAGTTCAGGTCACGGCAAGCTATCGTGAATCAGAGCTGCCTTCGCCGGGTTCGGAAGTCGGTGCTAAGATAATGGAAGCCGTGCGGGAAATTACCCACATCGAAGATAAAAAGGGCAAAACGCAGCTGGCATTGGGCATCCGCAATGACAGCATCGAACTCCAGGTAAAAATTAAACAAAAAGAAGGCCGGGAGAAAATAACGATCGAATTTCCAGGTTGAGAACAAGTGCTCAAGGTATGTCGTGAGTTGTTTGTTGTGGGTTGTTCTTACGACAAGCTATACCTGTCGACACAAATCATTGTGCATACATACACAGCGGAACACTTTGTTTACACGGCAGTTAAATTGCACACCTGAGCTTCAAAAGGTTATATGCTATTTATTCCGGCGCTGTGTATGCTGTGTATAGGAGGTAAACAGCATGGCTCAACTACCGAAAAAAGACTTGTATGAAATCACCCTCAAGAACCTGGCGCCTCCATACCTTGATTACGAGTATTTCAAAAACTGCGATCAACTCCCTTTCCGGTATAAGTCAAACATTTTTGACATGGTAAATGCCTGGTGGTTAATTGAAGCCGCCACTCTCGTTTATGCCGAAGAAGACTTTGTCACTGAAAAGTTCAAAAAGAATGGGGGCTTACCGGAAGTAAGGTATTTCACAGGCAAATCGACGCAATGTTTTGTGGCCGGCAACGACAAATTTGCCATCGTGGCCTTCAGGGGGTCCGAAGCCCGATTAAGAGCGGACGACTCGGACCCCCGCCATGTCATTGCGGATTGGACGGCAGACCTGAATATCTTGCCGGAAAAATGGGACCATGGCGGCAAAGTACACCGCGGTTTTAAGGAAGCACTCCAGGAGGTGTGGCCGGAACTTGAAGACTACATCTCAAACCTGCAAAAAAATGACCGCCGAATCTGGATTACAGGCCACAGTCTCGGCGCTGCGCTGGCCACCCTTGCAGCCGACCGTTATGGTAATATCCAGGGAGTTTACACCTATGGCTCACCCCGTGTGGGCGACAAGAGTTTCCAGGAAGACTTCCACGTCAATGCCTATCGTTTTGTCAACAACAGTGATATTGCGACCAAAGTTCCGCCGGCCGGCGTTTACTGCCATGTCGGAGAGCTCAAGTACATCGACGGTGAAGGCGTCATCCACGACAATACCAATCGCTGGGCAAGATGGACCGATGAAATTCAAAGCCAATTCAAGAATGTCTTCAATGCCCTCGGTCAAACCAGAAAAGGATTCACCGAGGTGCTCCTCGAACCCATCGTCGACCATGTCCCGACCCGGTATGCAATCCATATCTGGAATAATATTCCTCAGGTGGGCAATTAGACGAGCATTGTTATTTGTTGTTCGTTATTAGATTCCGGGATTTAACCTCCTCACACAAGATCAAGGAGTGGGGCACGGATGTGCTTTCGCCCAGAATAAAAGATTTGACAATCCATGTTGTCAAATATAATTAAATCATCATTTCCAAATAAACCTAATCCGGACGAGCCGGAAAAAAAGGTATCTCGCTAAGACGCCAAGACGCCAAGATTACCTTAACAATTTACCTTTGCGGGCTTTGCGGCTTTGCGGCTTTGCGAGATAATTTTTTTATGACAAAATACAAAGATTTTACTATTAGGATTCTAACAGCAAGTGACCAATAATTGAAACCCCCGGCGGGTTTGAATGGAGGAAAATCAAATGGGAAAAGGTGACAAACGTTCAAAACGAGGCAAAATTTCTCGCGGGACCCACGGCGCCAAGCGCCCCAAGAAAAAGAAAAACAAACAGAATGAATAACCTGTCCGATAAAATCGAAAAAATTATCCTGCAGCACGGTCGGCGGGGCATGGACGGGCTGCGGAAAAGCATGCAACCCGGATATTGTCGGCGGGCGGCTCAAATGCTTTTAGACAATAAAGGCGTTGTGGTGATCGGAACCGGATTTCCTGTTTCCGGCAGCTTTGAAAGCGATGGTCCCATTGGTGCCATTGGGCTCTACCGGACGCTGGCAGCCCTCGGCTACGAGCCGGTGTTTGCCTGTGCACCGCCGATATCCAATATTCTTTCAAACAGTTATATTACTTACGAACTTCCCCTTGCCGGCCTGAATGAGAGCCGTCGGGCAATTAAACAGGCCATGGCCGATTTGGAGCCGAGTCTGATAGTTTCCATTGAGCGGCCGGGCATGGCGGCTGACGGACGCTATTATAATATGCGCAAAGAGGACATATCCGCCGCCACCGCAAAATTTGATCTTTTTTTGCTGGAAGGCGACTGCCCCAGCATTGCTTTTGGAGACGGCGGCAATGAAATCGGCATGGGCAATGTCATAGATGCTCTATCAGCCATGGACATCATTCCCTCCGTCACGACCTGCGATGAGTTGGTGATTGCCTCCGTGTCCAACTGGGGCGTTTACGGTGTCATTGCCATCCTCAGCAAGGTCTTACACCGGGATTTGTTGGGGCTGATTGAACCCGAACCCATTGCCAATTACCTGGTTGCCAATGGCTGCGTCGACGGGGTCACGAACCGCAAAGAAGCCAGCGAAGACGGTTTCCCCATCAGCATCAGCATGTCCATCATCCAGCAACTGCGCGATCTAGTTTTTAATGAGTAGGACACAGATTTACACCGATCAACTCAGATTTATAAATGCGGGGAGCGGGTGTTTTCCTCGTCATGCCCGGAGAGGCGGGTATCCAGGCTTCTTGAATCAAGATGTTGCAGATTTCTGCCTTCGCAGGAAGAAAGACTGCTGATTCAGAAAAATCCCCGAAAGGTCACATAAATAATATCTCCATCTTATCCATTTAATCCGTGTTCATTCGTGTCCCATGCGAACTATTATTAAAGGAGAAGACATGGCAGGCAAAACACCGAACACCCGAAATCCCGAATGTGAGGTCGACAGCATGTTCACCGACCGCTGGTCGCCGCGCGCATTTTTATCCGACCCTCTACCGGAGCACCAGATAAAATCGCTGTTCGAAGCCGCCCGCTGGGCGCCGTCGTGCTTTAACGAACAGCCCTGGCTTTTCGTCTATGCCACCGAGCCTGAGCAGCGCGAAAAATTGATCTCGGCCCTGGTGCCCAAGAATCAGAGATGGGCCGGCAAATGCCCGCTGCTGATGTTTGTCCTGGCACGCAAAAAGTTCCAGCAGGGCGGCAGAGACAACCGCCACGCTCCCTTCGATGCGGGCGCCGCCTGGATGTCGCTGGCCCTGCAGGCACGCAGGCTGGGGCTTTATGCCCACGGCATGGCCGGCTTCAACCAGGAAAAAGCCTATGAAGTCTTGGGAGTCTCCAAAGACGAGTATCACGTGATGGCCGCCATCGCGGTGGGCCGCAAGGATGAAGCGGCCGACCAGCTGCCGGACGATTTACGCGCGATGGAATCCCCCAACACCCGCAAACTGCCGTCGGAAGTTGCAACGAACCAATTTCCGATTAAAGAAAGTGCCTAACCCAACCTGTCAAGATCGAACTTTCCGTTCAGGCACTGTGCATAAAAGGGAGGCTTAATATGAAGAAGATCGTGAATTTGATTTTTGCAATGGTTACTGTTCTTTTCCTTTTTATGGTTTTGACAGCATGTTCTTCCGAAACCGGCAAAGTTAAGCAAACGGTCGACTATCAGAAATATCTCAACAACATATACGCTGATTTCATGATTTCGCCGGATGAAGCCTATCAGTGGCATCTTTACAAAGATAAAAGCGGCCCGACCTTTTCCGGGAATGAATCCTGGCAGTCTTATATGGCATTTATCGAAGATAAGCTCCAGAACTACGGTGTCGTCGATATCACCCAAAACAAGTGGACCTATGATCGCTGGTTTACCTCTGACTGGCCGGATGATTCCAACTGGACCCTTGTCTCGGATGGCCAACCCGTAAAAGTGGCGCATTACGCGGCATATTCGGGTTCAACCGGTCCGCAAGGCATAACCGCAGAGTTGGCCGTCTACACCCCTAAAACGCCGCTTGAATCCCTGAAAGGCAAGATCGTGGTATTCAAGACCGCACCGCATCCCAAGCCACCGTTGGATGAAAAGTACAAGCAGTGGTTTACCTTGAATGACTACGAATACCGCGATGAGAACGGTGATTTCCCCCCCATATTTACCCAGATACCGCCCAGCGAATCGGTCAGCTATGATGTCTGGTGGCAGCTGCGCCAAACCGTGCTGGTTTACCGTGTTCTAAATAAGGCCCAGGCTGCCGGCGGAATCGTCGTCTTTGATATGGGCTACGATCGGCTGGCCGGCTTATACAGTTTTCCCGTCATGCCGCAGTACAACGTCCCCAATCTTTATGTGGACCGCGCAGCCGGGGCAAAAGTGATCCAGGATGCCAAAGCCCGCAAACAGGCAACCTTAAAACTGCTGGCGAAAGTTGAACCGACGGAAACCTATCAGCTGATCGGATATCTGCCGGGGCGGCATTACGGAACCGCTCAGGATGAAAAAGTGTTGCTCACCTCGCATACCGACGGTCCGGCCGTCTTGCAGGAAAATGGAGCCCTGGGCCTGCTGGGCATCGTGGCATATTTTTCCCACTTCCCGCAATCCGAAAGGCCGCGGACCTTGATGCTTTACCTTGACAACCGCCATTACATGCCGGGGATGGAAAAAGCGTTTGAGAAGCAGGATTATTTCAGCATTCACCCGGAAGCCAAAAAGTCCATTGTGGCGCTTCTTGCAACCGAACACCTGGGCCAGATCGAATTCAGAGAATTCGGCGACACCTATGAGCCCACCGGCAAATTAGAACCAGCTTTCCTCTGGTCCCGCAACAACCAGATGCTGATCGACAAGGCAATCAAAGCCGTCAAGGAAAACCAGTGGCCGCGCGTGATGGTCCAATGCGTCGAAAGACCCGGAGTTAACGGTGGGCCCCAGGGAATTTGGTACGGCATGGGAAAAATTGCCCTCGAGTGGGATCTGCCGGCCTATGCGACCATGGGGACCCAGGGGGCATATTGGGCCACCACCGCCCGCATCGACACCTTCAACAAAACACACTTTGCCACCGAGGTAGCCGCCATGTCCCAGCTGACAGGAGAGCTTATGCTGGCTGATTTTAAATGAGGATGGGTATTATTTTTTTTCTTTGAGCTTTGAGCATTCAGCTTTGAGCTTTTTTTCCTTAAGCCTTGAGCCGTATTATGTTGCCAAATCATAAGCTTGTCGACACCCACGCCCACATCTGTGATCCTGTGTTTGATGGGGATCGGGCGGAGGTGCTGCGCAACGCTGCGGCAGCCGGTCTTGGCGCTGTGATTGCCGTCGGCGAAAACATATCCGATGCGCGCAAAAATATGGAGCTGGCCGCCGCGCACCCCATGCTCAGACCGGCGGCCGGGCTCTATCCGACCATCCTGGATCCGATCCAGGCCGATGCGATGCTGGCCTTTATCCGAAAGGAGCGTTCGAGGCTGTTTGCCATCGGCGAGGTCGGGATAGACTTCTGGATCGTGAAAGAAGACGCCGACAAGGAGATTCAGGCAGATATCTTTAAACGTTTTATCGCGTTGTCCCAAGAGCTGGATCTGCCGCTCAACGTCCATTCGCGATCGGCAGGCAGGCATGCGGTCGCGCTGCTGCTCGAATGCGCTGCCGCCAGGGTTCAAATGCATGCTTTTGACGGCAAGGCCTCGGCCGCCCTGCCGGCGGTTGAAGCCGGCTACTTTTTCTCGATTCCGCCATCGGTGGTAAGGTCCCGGCAAAAGCAAAAGCTTGTCAAAAGTCTGCCGCTCTCGTGTATCCTGGTCGAAACCGACAGCCCGGTTTTAGGACCCGAGCCGGAGGGGCGCAACGAGCCGGCCAATGTCGCCATTTCCATCAAAGCCATCGCGGAACTAAAAAATGTCGGCGAGGAAGCCGTCATTGAGGCGGTTGCTGAAAATACTATCCGCCTGTATGGCAATATTTTTCTGACAGGATCAATATTTAATTAGCCGCCCTCTCACTTCGCTCACTCGACAGACGCAGACGGACGCAGAAATTTGCCCCCGCGAGACCTGCGGCGGCAAAAATATTCAATCACTGCGCGATAATATTACCGCTTATGTTTGAAAGGTATGATACTTTTGCCTGGGCAGAGCCTGTACCGTCGCAGTCACGCTGCAAGCGTGACGAAGTCGGATCGCCCGGGCAAAAATAATGAATTGCAAGAAAGTTGGGGATATCCTATATTCGTCTGGCACTATCTCGTTTCAAAGCGAAAGTATTTCCGAAGGGCGGGAAAGTGTGCGGCTGTCGAGCGAAATATATCATGTCGGGGGCGGCGCCAGTGCTGCCTGCACCGAATACAAGCAGGGGATCCTGAAAGACTTTCGTTTCGTGCAACTGGGTGAAACAACCCTGACCGGAGCGGCAAAACTGGCTTTAGAAGCACTGAAATAAAAGAGAGAGTATATCCAGTGGCTGTTGCACCAGAGTATGGCAGCCGCTTTCCTGCAGCTCTTGCGGCCCTCTGAATCCCCAAGCGGCCCCCACTGGGTGCATACCGGCGGCTTTTGCCGTTTCAATATCCACCGCACTGTCTCCGACAAGGAGAAATGCGGCTGGCGGCAGCCCGATCCGTTTGGCCACCTCCAGCGCGGATGCGGGATCGGGCTTGAGGGGAAAGTTGTCCCTTTGCCCCATGAGAATTTTGAATTGCCACTTCCTCAAATAAAAATCAGCGCATTTCAGCATGAAGTCATGGGGTTTATTGGAAAGCACTGCCAAAGGGATTTTCTTTCTGAGCAGATTATCCAAAAGCTCCGGGATACCCTCGTAGAGCCGTGTCTGCTTGTTCCAGTTATCCTGGTATATCTTACTGGATCGCAGCACGCATTCGGCAATCAACTGCTCGCTGCGTTGGTTCTCCGGCAGTGCACGGGTAACGAGCAGCTTCCAGCCGCTGCCGATAAAGAACCGGTAAGCATCTGACGGGTGAATCGGAAAATGGTATTCTGCCAGGGTCCGATTAACCGAATCGGCAATGTCGGCCAGCGTATTCAGAAGGGTCCCGTCGAGGTCGAAGATAATGGCCCGGACATGATCAGGTTTGGTGCTCAAAGCGTCCATCTCAACTCCTTTTTTATGGCGTTGCTGTCCAGATTGCAACCCGATATCGCAGCGGCAGATATTGCTGTCATGGCGCCAATACGACTTTGACGGCATTATCCGTGCGATGGCGCATCATTTCGATTCCCTGAACGAAATCCTTCAACGGCAGCCTGTGCGTGATGATGGGTTTGGCCGTTACCTTGCCGGATTCATGCAGGTGGATGGCTTCATCCCAGACGCTCGGTCCGCCCAGACACCCTAAAATCGTGATATTATTTATCACCAGAGGATCAAAGTCAACTGTACATTTTTGTCCGGCAAAAAGGCCCGTCATGGCGATGCGCGCCCTGGGGGCCAAGATCGAAACGATGTCATTCCACACGGCCGCTTTGCCGACGGCTTCGATCACCACATCAACCATATGCCCGTTAGTGGCTTCCCGCACCTTCTCAATCAGGTTTTGATTCTTGACGTTGACCGTGGCATCGGCTCCGACCTGCCGGCCGATATCCAGACGGTCATCCCGGGTGCCGACCAGGATGACTTTGCGCGCACCGTAAGCTCTTGCCGTCTGAACAGCAAACAGCCCGATGGGACCCGGCCCCATGACCGCCACAAAGTCTTGCGGGCAGACCCTGGCCAGTTTGGTGGGATAAAGCGCAATACCTGTCGGCTCGATAAAAGACGCCTCGTCAAAAGTCATCCGGTTGCACTTGTGCAGAAAATATTTCGGAAAGGCGATATACTCCGCGAATCCGCCGTCCCGATTCAACAGGCCCGTTTCCGTTCGAAACTGACACTGGTTATACCATCCTCGGATACAGTCGGCACATGAGCGGCAGCTAACAGAACATTCCCCCGTGACTCGATCACCTGGGTTAAACTCATGGACATTGGAGCCGACTTCTACCACTTCCCCCGCCCATTCATGACCCGGGATCAGCGGCAACCTTGTCATTTTGCTGGTAATGTAAAACATCGTGCCGTCATAAAACTCTAAATCCGTGCCGCACAATGCGGCCGCCTTGACGCGAATAAGGACTTCATCCGGACCTGCCTGAGGTTCCGGGACATCCTCATAGCGTGCGTCCTTCGGTCCATAGACTCTGATTGCTTTCATTGGTCATCTCGCTTCATTGATTTCCCATAACGGAATTTATCTTGATTTTAGCCTCTGATTTACGAAGCGTCACGAAAAAATGTTTGATTAAATCAAATAACCGGCTTGATGTCTTCAGCAAGAGATCGCCTTCACGATAATTTTTAAACCTGCACGTGTATCTCGAAAATTTTTATTCGAACACCTTGATATTTTTCCTGGTGCACACCATGATGCCGGTATCCACCCGTTGAGGTAATGGCGAGACCCCCAGTTTCTGCGCTTCCGCCCAATCTTTGCCCTTGACCAGTGACAATTTGGCGTTGGCATAATCGTATAACATTTTCAACCCATAATAGGACATGGTAAAAGTTCGTTGTACCATGGTGGCCTGGACTACGCCGTCCCGCACTAATTCCAGGGTGGGGGCATCCTTATCAAAGGCCACAATCTTGACTTTTTCAACTTTATTGACACTTTTGACGGCCGCACCCATTCCCACGGCACTGGCGGCGTCGACGCCGAAAATGCCGACAATGTCTGGATGACCCACCAGCATTTCTGTATTAACCTTGGTCGCCACGTCATAATCGCCCTGATCATCGACTACCGCGACAACCTTCATATCGGGATACTTTTCTTTGATGCGATCCTGAAATCCCTGGGCCCTTTCCTCACAGGTCGAGAAGCCGACTAAATTGGATATACCGACATTGCCCTTGCCTCCAAGCAGTTCCGCCATGATATCGGCCGCCTGGCGGCCGGCCTCGTAGCCGTTGGTGCCGATATAGCACAGCCGATTGCTGCCGGCAGCATCCGTATCAACCGTGATGACGGGAATACCCATTTTAATCGCCCGGTTGATGCCCGGTTTGAGTGCATCCGGGTTCAGGGGTCCGATCAAGATTCCGGCCGGCTTCGTCGCCAGGGCCATATCCAGAATCTTGACCTGTTCTTCAATGACGTTTCCATGGGCACCGGTAAAGATGGTTTTCACACCCAACTCCTCGCCGGCGGCTTCCAAACCCCTTTTGTGATCCTGCCAATATTCAAGTCCGATGTGCGGTCCGATCAGGTAGTATTCCTGTTGATCAGCCGCAAAGACAGGCGTCATCCCAGCTAAAAAAAAACTCCCTAATAGTAAAAGAACCAACCATTTTTTTCCCATACCCATTCTCCTCTTTTTTAAATCGTTAGAAACGACGATCTCTTGCTGAAGTATTCCGACCGTCAAAAAATCCGTCTCCCATAAATTGCTGTTAGTGTTTGATCCACAGGAATTTTTCGTTTCCACGAGCAAATCGCGAATATAATTTTCGAAAATCGCGAGTTTACTTTTACCCGCCAAAGCAATAAGCCTTACCGCTCGTACGCTTAGGTTTTTCGCATTCGGGATAATGTATCGATGGCCACGACCAGGATGAGGATAGCGCCGCCGACCACTTGCTGATAGTACACTGACACTCGGTAAAGAATTAGAATATCAGTGATGATGCCCAGCAGCAGTGTGCCTAAAAATGCGCCGAAAACACTTCCCTTGCCCCCTGAAAGACTGCCGCCGCCGATCACCACGGCCGCAATGGCACGCAGCTCCGTTCCGAGCCCGGCGGTGGCCATAATAGAAGACATGCGCGATGTCGTAACCACACCGGCGACGCCGGCCAGGATGCCTATCAGCACATACGATGCGGTTCTGACACGATCCACATTGATGCCGGAAAAGCGGGCGGCTTCCTCGTTTCCGCCGACATAATACACTTGCCGCAGCCAGCGGGTTTGACGCATCAAATAATCTCCGACGACAACGATGACGATCATTAAGGCGATGGCAAACGGAAATCCGAAAATATATCCCTGCCCGATGAAATCAAATGCCTCGGGAAGGCCGGCCAATGGTCGCCCCTGAGTAATGGCGAGGCCGATCCCGCGCCCGATGCTCATCATGCCCAGGGTGACGACAAACGGATTGATCCGGGCCTTGGTAATCAAAAAGCCGTTGAAAAGCCCGATACCGGCGCCCAGAAGAATTCCGCCGAGCGAAATCGCCAACCAGATGGGTATGCCGGCATTCAGGAGTTTGGCGACGATAATACCGCACAGCGCCAGGGTGGCACCCACGGAAAGATCGAAGCCGCCGCCAACGATCACGACAACCATGCCGACGGCGATAATGCAATCGCTGAGCATACCGAAAGCAATTGCTTCCCAATTTCCCAAAGTGAGAAAATAAGGAGAAGTAAAAGTGAAAAAAATCGACAACACCAGGATCACCATCAACAATACAAATTCTCTGATCCTAATCGCTTTCCGAATGAATTCCATAATCAACCTTTTGCCTGCCGCCAATTGCCTGCGAAATGCATTCCATGATGATTTTTTGTCCGGCGTCCTGATTGCGGAATTCGCCGACAATCCGCCCCTCGTGCATCACCAGGATTCGGTCGCTCATTCCGAGGATCTCGGGCAATTCCGAACTGATCATAATAATGGCGACCCCCTGGTCGGCCAGGCGCCGAATCAGTTGGTGAATCTCACTTTTGGTGGCGACATCGATCCCGCGGGTGGGCTCATCGATCAGCAGCACCTTGGGGTTGGCGGAGAGCCACTTGGCCAGCAGAACCTTTTGCTGGTTTCCACCGCTCAAAGCGTTTATTTCCTGGAAATACCCTGCAGTCTTAATCTTTAACAGATTGACAAACTTTTCCGTTTCTCGCAGTTCCAGCTTGGCGTCCATAAAACCGTGCGAGCTGAAACGGTCCAGCCGGGCAGCGACGATATTGCGTGATAACGCCATTTCCAGGAAAAGCCCCTGCGCTTTGCGGTCCTTGGGTACATAGGCAATACCTCGGCGAATCGCATCCCGGTGGGAGGTCCATGCGACTTTTTCTCCGTTGATAAAAAAATCGCCCCTGCTTCTGGCTTCCAGACCAAAAATCATTCTGGCCATGTTAGAGCGTCCCGATCCCACCAGTCCGGCTATTCCAACAATTTCACCCCGAAAAACCTTAAACGAAATATCACTTTCCGCATTCTCGCCGGCCAAACCCCTGACTTCAAAAATCGGTTGATCCGTTACTTGGCCCGATTCGGGGTAAAGGCTGCTGATCGTTCGGCCCACCATCATCTGGATCAGGTCTGCCCGGGTGGCGTTCCGCGCAGAAACAGTTCCCACATATCGACCATCGCGCAAAACACTGATACGATCCGAGATTTCAATGACTTCCTCCACATTGTGGGCAATGTAAATAATGCCCACCCCTTGTTTTTTCAGTCTATGGAGAATTTTAAAGAGTAGCTCCGATTCCACCTGCCCCAACGATGATGTCGGCTCATCCAATACCAGTACCCTGGGTTTTAAGGACAGGGCTTTTAGAATTTCGACCTGCTGACGAACGGAAACCGACAAATCCGCCACAAGGGTTGACGGGGAAATATGCAGGTTGAAGAGCCCGAGCAGATCATCGGTGTCCTGGTACAATCGTTTCCAATGGATTGCACCGAAAAAATATTTGGACGGCTGGCGATGAATGAAAATATTTTCGGCAATGTTCATATTCTCACAAAGGCTGAGTTCCTGATATACAGGTATGATCCCGGCCACCTGGGCATTGTGGGAGCGATTGAATTCTATCTCCCGACCCAGGTAGACAATGCGGCCGCTGTCCCTGCGATACACACCGCATAAAATCTTCATGAGGGTACTTTTGCCAGCCCCGTTTTCGCCCATCAACCCATGAACCTCACCTTGGACCAGCTCCAGATTGGCTTGATCCAGAGCTTGCACCCCGGGAAATGCCTTGCTGAGGTTTTGAATCTGAAGCAGATCCCTTGTGTCGTTGGTCATGATGGTTGATTGCCCGGGTGCGGCTTTATGAAAGGCGCCTGGTTTTTAAGTAAATAAAACCGGCAAAGAATCCCGGTCCATGGGGGCCGGGCGTTCAGGGTAGGGAAAGAAGGGTGTTGAGTTCTGACCAGATCTGTCACAGCCTTTTCCAGCATGCACACATGAGCTTTATATGCTCAGTTGTTTCTGCCCCTAACATTTTGTATTTTTCATGTCAAGGGAAACTTGCACTTCAGTCCGGGGTCCGAGACGCACTATTGAACCGGGTTTTCCTCAGGCCGATCTCCTTGAACGCGTATTGCAGATTCACTGTTCTGGACATACATGATGCTTTCTATCAAGAGGTGATAATGCATGGTCATCAGGCAATAGGTCTGCACCTTGATCCCGCATCGTTTCACCGCCTCGCCGACATATTCCAAAAACTTTTTCCCGGTCCCGCTTGCTCCTATATATATTCATCCCCGTGTTTCCGCGATTCATCAGCTGGAAACCGACAGCCCCGTGCGGGGATCCGATCCAAAGGAGCGCAATGAGCCGGCCAATGTCACAATCTCGCTTAAAGCCATAAAATTCCAGCCGACCTAATTGGCACATCGAAAAATTTCTTGACAAATTCAT
>CAYTBC010000033.1:0-1436 GCA_964435765.1 uncultured Desulfosarcina sp. | reverse complement strand
TATCGGTGATATTCACTAACCAAACTTAATTCACAAAAATTGTAATGTTAAAAGTGGTTTTCATGTATTAAATAACGGCATAACCAATTGTTTATAAATATAAAATTTGAATATTTGCGCAGGCTTCGACCGAGCTTAAAAGTCAACGGCAAAAAGTTAAAGACAGAATTAATTATGATGCTGTGTATATTGGGTAAATGCCACTAACCATCCGGCCTGTAGCCAATAGCAATATTTCACATTAATCAAGGAGACTCAAAATATGTCCTCAAGTCCAGTGCTCATCGAAAAAAGGCATAAGATCGCGTCCATTATTTTAAACCGCCCCAAGGTGATGAATGCCATGAGCAAAGAAATGATAGAAGGATTGTGGGATGCGGTGCAGGAGGTTGCAGTAGATGAGGGTATCCAAGTCCTGATTCTCAGGGGCGCCGGCGATCATTTTTGCTCCGGCGCGGATTTAAATCTTTTCGCAGAAAATACGTCGTCGTATGAATGGATCACCGCGATGAAGGGTGTCGGTCAAATTGTAAAAACACTGCGCGAAATGCCGCAGCCGGTAATATCCATGCTAAAAGGCGTGGCCGTCGGCGGAGGAGCGAATCTGGCCCTGGCAGCTGACTTTGTCGTCGCAGCCGAAAACGCAAGGTTTTGCGAGATCTTTATAAACATAGGGGCAGTCATGGACTACGGCGGCCACTATTTTCTTCCCCGCCTCGTCGGCCTTGCCAAAGCCAGGGAATTGGCCATGCTCGGAAATGAAATCAACGGCCAAACGGCTGCCGCCATCGGGCTTGTATACAAATCCGTACCGGAAGAAGCCCTCGAAAAGGAAGTAGCAAGCCTGGCTGCTGCCTTGTCGCAAAAACCGCCGCTTGCGCTGCGGCTGATCAAGGAAGGGCTCGAGCAGAGTTTTGATCTATCCCTTAAAGAAGTACTTAATTGGGAGGCCGCCCACCAGTCGATTGCCTTGCAGACACCGGAACACAAAGCAATCGTCAAGATGTTCCTGGAGGCGAAAGGAAAGAAAAAGTAAGTTGAATGGTGAATTAAGTTGCGTCAATAATATCTGTTTAAATTTAAACTGGAATCTTTTTCAACTCAATTTACCCGATCAACTCAACAAAACCAATGAACTCAATAAACTCATAAACTACCGGAAAGGTAGCACATGGCTGCTAAATCAAAATCCGCAACGCAAATTTATTTCAGCAAAGACCATGAGATGGTTCGCAAGGCTGTCAGAGAATTCGTGGATAAAGAGATCAACCCGTACATGGATGAATGGGAGGAAAAAGGCGAAGCCCCGCTCCATGAATTGTTCAAAAAAATGGGCAATCTCGGATTTCTTGGAATCCGCTATGATCCCAAATACGGCGGTGAAGGACTGGATTACTGGTATGACACGCTTTTTCTGGAGGAACTCGGCCGCATTC